>JAQUSS010000111.1 GCA_028710135.1 Gemmiger sp.
GGCGCTGCTGCAGCCAAAGATTACGAGCACCGCTGTACCAAGAAATTCTGCTATGTACTTTTTAATATTCATTTTTTACCTCCGCAAATTTATAAAGTGTGCAAAACACAACACTTAATCTTCATCAATTATACCTGCGGCGGTTGGCCAGTGCAAGGCAAATTGCCCCAAAACGCGGCCAAAAACGAGCCTTTTTTGGTGATTTTTAGCCTATTTTACGTGTGGCTTCTTTTCACCAAAACGATACTCCGTCCCTTCTTTGATACGGCGGATGTTCTCGCGGTGCATATAAATTACCATAACGGCCATGGCCCCCGTACACACCCCAATAAAGATGGCGGAGGGCAGGTTGACCCCATGCCACACCCAATAGCTTAAGGTTGCCAGCGGGTACAGCACCGCAATGATGATGCTGCCCAACGAAACCATGCGGGTGATGGCAAACTCCACCATAAAAATCAGAAAAAGAATCACGCAAACCAGCGGCTCGGTGGCCAGGGCGGCCCCGGCGCTGATCAGCACCCCTTTGCCCCCCTTAAAGCCAAAAAACAGCGGCTTGGTGTGGCCAATTACTGCAAAAATAGCAGCCAGGTAGGCCCCGCAGATGGAAGCAAGCCCCATATCCGGGATGATGACGGCGAACAGCCACCGCCCCAGCACCACGGCCAGCATCCCCTTGCCAAGGTCCCCCACTGCCGTAAGTGCTCCAGCCAGCTTGCCATAGTTGCGCAGCATATTTGTCATGCCCGCGCTGCCGCTGCCGTGGGTGCGCACATCATCATGGTAAAACACCTTGGCAATGATAACGCCAAAAATCACACTGCCAAGCAGATAGGCTTGCGCCGCGGTAAGGGCGCAGGCCAGGATGATCTTGATCATAAAAATCCCCCTTTATCCAAAATGGACCGTGGTTTTGCCTTAACGGGTGGAACCATCGCCATGCTCCCGCACAACCATGCGGATGGGCGTACCGGTCAAGCCAAACGTTTCACGTATCTGGTTTTCAATATAGCGCTGGTAGGAAAAATGAAAGAGCGCCTTTTGGTTGGAAAAGCAGACAAACGTCGGCGGGCGGGTGGAGCTTTGGGTGATATAGAAAATTTTGAGCCGCTTGCCCTTGTCCGAAGGTGGCTGCACCCGGGAGGTTGCCCGGGCCAGCATCTCGTTCAGCGCACCCGTTGGGATGCGGGTGCCGTTTTGTTGGTCAACAAAGCGGATGGTTTCAAACAGCTTATCAATCCGCTGGCCGGTTACCGCGCTAATAAACAAAATGGGCACGTAGGACATAAAGCTGAAATCCGCTGCCAAATCCTTCCGCATACGGTCCATGGTATAGCTGTCCTTCTCTACAAGATCCCATTTATTTACCGCGATGATGCAGCCCTTGCCCTGCTCGTGGGCATAGCCTGCAATTTTGGAATCCTGCTCGGTAAAGCCGACCGTGGCATCAATCATGATAACGGCAACCCGGCTGCGCTCAACGGCCGAAAGGCTGCGCAGCACACTGTACCGCTCAACCCCATCCTCTACCCTGCCCTTTTTGCGCAGGCCCGCCGTATCGGTCAAAATAAATTTCCCGTACTTGTTCTCCACCTGGGTATCAATGGCATCCCGGGTGGTGCCTGCCTCGTTGGCAACAATCAGCCGGTTTTCACCCAAAATATGGTTAATCAGGCTGGATTTGCCCACGTTGGGGCGGCCGATAACCGCCACGGGGATGCGGTCTTCATCCTCATCCTCCGGGGCTGTAAACGGCAAATGCTCGCAAACGGCATCCAACAAATCGCCGGTGCCGTGGCCGTGAACACTGGAAATGGGCATGGGTTCACCCAGGCCAAGCGAATAAAAATCGTACAGCTCCATGGGCGGTTCGCCCACGGTATCGCACTTATTTACGGCAAGCACCACCGGCTTGCCGCTGCGCATCAGTAGCCCGGCAATATCTTGGTCCTGCGGGGTAACACCGGCGGTAAGCTCGGTTACCATGATAATACAATCGGCCGAATCAATGGCGATTTGCGCCTGCTGGCGCATATGGGCAAGCAGGCCATCGTCAATATTTGGCTCAATGCCGCCGGTATCCACCAGCAAAAACTGGCGGCCCGTCCACTCGCAGTCGTACAAAATACGGTCCCGGGTAACACCGGGGGTATCCTCCACAATGGCGATGCGTTGGCCTGTCAATTTGTTGAACAGGGTCGATTTGCCCACGTTGGGGCGGCCGATAATTGCTACAATCGGCTTTGCCATGGTTCATTCCTCCTTTATGGGAAGCGGGGTCATTCGGTTGTTGAGGGGGCGGCAAATTCGGCTGTTTTTTCACCCAGGTACGCGCGGCAGCAGCCGCCACCATCACCTGGCAGCACAATGACCCTACAGCCCAGCGCCCCGGCTAGCTGCGGCAAAGTAACATCGTCCAAAAAGGTATCTTTTTCATCCCGCAGCATCACCTCGGGCACCGCCAGGGTGTTGCTTTGCAGCTTGCCACGGCATTGCTTGATGATATCGGTGCCGGTAACAAGGCCCGCCACGCTGACGTTGCCCCCAAAATAATCGTTTTGGATGGCGTGTACCGTCACCGTAACCTGGGGGTAGCGCCGGTGCAAAGCCGCCGCCATATCGCCAATCAGCGGCCCGGCAAGGGTGCCGGTAACCACATCCAACTTGCGGTGAAACACCAAGCGGTGGGGGCGGGCAAGTCCCTCCAAAAAGGCATCGTGGTAATACCGCCACATCCCCACCCCGTCCTCCAGCTGGGCGTAATCGTCATAAAATTCCGCCTCCGGCAGGGGGCGGCCCGCCAGCAGGTACCATTCATCGCTGGGGTACACCACGCTGCGGCCATAGGTTTGGCGACAGCGGCGGCTGTAGCGCTCCAAAATATCCAGCGTTTCCGCGGCAGAGGCCGCGTCGTAGGGGGTTAGTGTATACAGCCCCTGGCGGTAATCCGTAACACCGGCGGGCACCGCCGCCACACTGCCAAGGCGGGGGCACAAGGCCAGCAAATCTTCCAGGGTACGGGCAAGCTCCTGGCCATCGTTCACCCCACGGCACAGCACCAGCTGGCAGTTCATTTCAATGCCGCCTTCCGCAAAGCGGTTCAGGTAGGCAAGCGTTTCCCCGCCGCGTTTGTTGGCAAGCATACGCACCCGCAGCGCGGGGTTGGTGGTGTGTACCGAGATGAAGATGGGGCTGATGTGCATCTCAATGATGCGCTCCACCTCATGGTCGGACAAATTGGTCATGGTGATATAGTTGCCAAATAAGAAGGAGAGCCGCTCGTCATCGTCCTTAAAATACAGGCTTTCCCGCATTCCCTTGGGCAGCTGGTCAATAAAGCAAAACATACAGTGGTTGGCACAGCTATGTTTAGCATCCCCCAAATAGGTTTTGAAATTACAGCCAAACGGCTCGTACTCATCCTTTTGCACCTCTAGGTTTTTGGTTTCACCGCCGGTGCAAACGGTGAGCGAAAATTGCTCCGCCGCCGTGTAAAACTGATAATCCAGCGCATCGGAAAGGGGTTTGCCATCAATTTTTAGCAGCACCGTGCCGGGGCCAAGCCCCAGCGCCGCCGCCGGCGAGTTTTTTTCAACCGATTGTACCTGCAAAGGCACCGCGTTCCCCCTCCTTTTTTGATGCGCCACCACGCCTCACTTGCCCCTGCCAGGGATACCCCACCCCACGGCAAAGGCCGGCTTCCCTGCCAAAACCAGAGAAAAAGAAAAGAGGAAGGGCAATGCCCCTCCCCCTGTAAGAAGCGCTTACGCCTCTTTGCTGACTTTGATGACTTCCTGGCCTTTGTAGTAGCCGCATTTGCCGCAAACCTGATGAGGAACCTTAAGCTCGCCACACTGCGGACATTTCACCAGCGTAGGAGCCTCCAGCTTCCAAACGTTCGAACGGCGTTTGTCGCGACGGGCTTGGGAATGTTTGTTCTTGGGTACTGCCATTTTTAAGCACCTCCTTGGTGAAATTCAACTAAGCAGTTGTTTTAATATGCCAAGCCTTGCATCTGCAGGGGCAGCAACGTCTGCCGGTTGGCAGGAACATCCTGCCGCCTTCCCTTTTCCACAGATGGGGCATAGACCTAAGCAATCGGGGCTGCACAGCAGCACCGGCGGAACTTCAAAAATAAGTTCTTGGTACGCAAGTTCCGATACATCCAGGCAACCGCCCCCAGCCAGTGGAAGTTCAAAATCCGGGTCTTCCAAATCGGTGGGGGTAACAAGATATTCACGGGTGAAGTGATAGCTTTGGGTGATGGGTGCCAGGCAACGGGCACATTCTGCCTCTATCGTTGCCTGCAAGGTAAGGCGCATTGCAATGCCCTCGGGGGCAAGCGCAGCATAAAAGCTGCCCGTGGCAGGCGCAGGCACAGAAAAGCCTGTGAAGCCGGCCCCCGAAAAATCCTCGGAAAGAGGTTGTTCATAGGGGCGGATGCCGCTATCCAAAAAGGATTTCATGTCAAAACGCATAGTTCACCTCAAAAGGTTGCTTATCTAGTATACACAAGACGATGTGCCTTGTCAACGAAAAATTTTAAAAAAGCACAACATTTTTGAAAATTCGCTCTTTGCAAACAAAAGGCAGGGGCCGTTGACCGGCCCCTGCCCGATTTTCATGGTTGGTTGCCCTTTTACAGGTACTTTTTAATGCTTTCGGGCAAATCTTCCGGCGCAGCCGAAACCGTAACAACTACCTCAATGTTTGCGGTAATTTTGTTAATGGCATCCAACACCTTGGCGGTGGCATCCATATCATGGTCAACCATGCGCAGGATACCATCAATAAACAGCTCGGTGATATCGTAGTTGCCGGCCAAAACGCCTGCAACAAAGCCGTACAGCATATCCGCGCCGGTCAGGCCGTATTCATCGGCATCCAGCAGGCGGGCGGTATGGTTGATATCGGTCGTCAACTTCATGGATTTCTCAATCACCACAATATTGCCGGTGGTGGTTTTGGTCGCCTGGTTGATCATCTCAATCATGGTTTTGGTTTTGCCGGAACCCTTGGTGCCAACAATCAGTTTCATCATAGGGGGTTACCTCCTTATTATTCAAAAGCACGTTTTACGGTGCTTACCTTTAGCGCAGCTTAACTTCCAGTTCCGCTTTGCGGTCCTCGTAGCCGGGCTTGCCCAGCAGCGCAAACATATTTTTCTTGTAGCTTTCAACGCCCGGTTGGTCGAACGGGTTGACCGAAAGCAGGTATCCCGAAACGGCGCAGGCCTTCCAGAGGAAGTAAATCAGGTAGCCGACATTGTAGGCATCCAGCGCATCCACTTCAATTAGGCCAATGGGCACGCCGCCATCGTTGTGGGCCAAAATCGTACCTTCCATCGCCTTGCGGTTCACAATGCTCATGTTCTGGTCGGAAAGGAAGTTGAGCCCATCAAAGTTCCCCTCTAGGGTATCAATGTAAAAATCCTCGCGCGGGGTTTTGATATCCACGTAGGTTTCAAACATGGTGCGGCTGCCATCCTGCAAAAACTGCCCCATCGAGTGCAAATCGGTAGAGAAAATGCAGGAGGTCGGCATCAGGCCCTTTTGGTCTTTGCCCTCGCTCTCGCCAAAAAGCTGCTTATACCACTCGTTCATCATGGTAAAATCCGGCTCAAAGGCGGCCATCGTTTCCACGGTTTTTCCCTTGCGGTACAAAATGTTGCGGGTCATCGCGTAGCGGTACGCATCGTTTTCCGGGCTGCAAACCGAGAATTTTTCGCGGGCATCGGCCGCGCCCTGCATCAAAGCGGCAATATCAATACCGGCACAGGCAATGGGCAGCAGGCCCACCGCCGTCAGCACCGAGTAGCGGCCGCCCACATCGTCCGGCACCACAAAGGTGGGCCAGCCCTGGCTATCGGCCAGCTGCTTGAGGGTGCCCTTGGCACGGTCGGTGGTGGCATAGATGCGCTTGTTGGCCTCCTCGGGGCCGACCGAATCCTCCAGCAGCTTGCGCAGCACCCGGAACGCCAGCGCCGTTTCGGTGGTGGTGCCGGATTTGGAGATTACGTTGATGGAAAAGCGCTTGCCCTTGGTAATTTTGATGATATCGTTCATGTAGCTGGGGGAGATGGTGTTGCCACAGAAGAAAATTTTGAGGCCATCCTCGGTGTCGTTATGGTAGATGCCCTTGCAGGCTTCCACCACCGCACGCGCCCCCAGGTAAGACCCACCGATTCCCGCAACCAGCAATACGTCTGAATCGCTGCGGATCTGTGCGGCCGCCTGGCCGATACGGGCGAACTCTTCCTTGTCATAAGACAGGGGCAGGTCAAGCCAGCCCAAAAAGTCGCTGCCACAGCCGGTTTTGTTTTCCAACTGCGCATGGGCCAACTCGACCTGCGGATAGATCGCGTCGTATTCTTCAGGACGGATAAATTTTGCGAGATGCTTGCCATTGAAGCTGACACTCATCAGAGAATCCTCCTTTAATTTGAAAACGTTTCGGCTGCCCTTCGTGCCAAACCGGCTAAAAGCCAGGTATCTGCCAAAGTAAGAACAGGTTTGCTACCCCGCCAAGGCGAAACGACCGAGAATACCCGGGCAAGCAATCTAAACGCAGCACATGGGGCAAAGCAGGTGCGAATTTCGCCGCTGCAAAGCGGAAAACCCGCCGCAGCCTTTGGCGAATGCGGCTTTTTAGACGGTTTGCGGTGTACCCCCAAGGGTTTTACCGGCACAGAATAACAAAGATGCCAAAGCCTTTGGCAAAGGCGGTTTTTTCGCCAGTTTGCTGTTTGGGGCTCCTTTGTTTATACATCCATGATACCGTTTTGACAAACCGATGTCAAGCAAAACCGTACTGCTTTTCAATCATTTTGCACAAAATCTGCCGGGTGCATTAGCAGCGCAAAGGCAAGCCGACGGAAGCAAACCAGAAATTCGCGTGCTGTCACGCCGGCCTCCACCGTGATGGGATAGTCGGCAATGTTCGTACCATGGTTCAAAATATGAACCGTGCCCACCTGTGTTCCCTCTTCCAGGGGGGCTTGCAGGGTGGTGGGCAGCTCCAGCTCGGCCTGCAACGCGCCGCTTTGCCCCTTGGGCATCAAGTAGGTGGCGGGCGAAGCGTAGGCAAGGGGTACCGTCGCCTCCATACCGTGGGTCACCGGCAACATCTCGGGGCGGGTTTCCGGCAGGGTAACGTTGGCGTTCTCGTAATTGGCAAAGCCATAATCCAGCAGGGTGGTGGCGGCCTCAAACCGCTCTTTGCCGGATTCCGAGCCAAGCACCACCGCAATCAGCTTCAGCCCCTCCCGCGTGGCACTGGCCGATATGCAGACCCCCGCGCCGCCGGTGGTGCCCGTTTTCAGCCCGGTGATGCCATTGTAGCTTTTCAGCAGTTTGTTGGTATTGATCAGCTGGGTTTCGCCGCCTCGCAGCGCATCCATCCATACCGTGCAGTAGTTTTCCACCTCGGGGTGGTTTGAGAGCATTTCCCTGCTCATAATGGCAACATCCCGCGCGCTGGAAAGATGATTGCCGGAATCCAACCCGCAGGCGTTTTCAAAATGGGTGTTGGCCATGCCAAGGGCGGCGGCACGGTCGTTCATCTGCTGAACAAACACCGGCTCGCTCCCCCCAATAAATTCGGCCACCGCCACCGCCGCATCGTTGGCACTACAGATGCAAATTGCCTTGAACATATCGTTAAGGGTAAGCTGCTCCCCCGGTTCCAACCAAATTTGGCTGCCGCCCATCCCGTAGGCGTGCTCGGATACCGGCACCACATCGGTCAGCTTTACCTTGCCCGCCTCCAGTGCCTCAAAGGCCAGCAGTAGCGTCATGATTTTGGTGATGGACGCAATGGGCCGCTGTTCATCGGCGTTTTTTTCGTACAGCACGGTGCCGCTGCCCTGGTCCATCAAAATAGCCGCCTTGCAGGGCAAATCAAACGCTGCGGTGGTAGCAGGCTGTATTTCCTCCCCGTAGGCGGTGGTTGCCAGCACCGGCGCGCCCAGCAGCGCCAGGCACAGTATCAGCGCAAGAATTTTTTTGTTCATAGCGGAAGCCTCCCCCTGCAAATCAAGTTCACGATCCTGCTAGTACGATATGCAGGCTGTGGCACAAATATAGCTGGGGGCCAAAAATCCCCCGGTTGTGCTTTGGCGGTATTTTTTGTATAATAATAAAACACGTTTACGTTTTAAAAATCAAACGATAAATTCAAAACATAAAGGACGGGCAAAGGGATGCGAGTGCGCTTTTACACCTTGGGTTGCAAGGTGAACCAGAATGAAACCGGGGCCATGGAACAGTTATTTGAAGCCAACGGCTACACGGTGGTGGCTTCGGACGCGGAGGCCGCCGATGTTTATGTTGTGAATAGCTGCACCGTAACCAATTTTGGCGACCAAAAAAGCCGCAAGTGGCTCCGCCGCGCCAAGCGCGAAAACCCGGGAGCCGTCACGGTACTGACAGGGTGC
>JAQUSS010000011.1 GCA_028710135.1 Gemmiger sp.
ACATTCCTGCTTCTCCCCTGCGTGTAAGTGGTTGGATAATCACTTTTAATTATACACAAAATCCACCCCGGTGCAAGGCAAATCCCCAAATTTCATCAAAAAACGGGCGGCCATAGGTAAAATTTTGCCCGTTTACGGCAAGGGGGGCGTAATATTCCACCAGCGAATCCACGCAGGCCCCGTAGCTTTGCATCCCAAGCGGCTGGCCGTACCCCTTTAAAAAAGTGGTGTACACGGTTTCGCCCGCCGTTTTGGCAGGCCCCTGCCACCCGGCCCAGTAGGCGTTATTTTCGGCAAGGTCGGCCTGGGCGGTTTCGCAAAGGGTGGCGTAGCTGGCGGTGGCCGCGGTGGCATCGGCACGGTACAGCGCGTTGGAAAGGTAGAGGTACCCAAACAGCCAGCCCGAATAGGCATAGCAGGGCTCGCCGCAGGTAACCGCGGCGCGGATGCCGCAAAAGTTAGCCTCCTGCTCGGCGGCAACGCCCCGCTGGTGGGCAAGCTCGTGCGCCACCGTCACCGGCAAAAACACGGCCGGGCAATCGGTGTTCAGGGTACTTTCGCCAAACAGCGGGCAAAGGTAGCCGGTAAAGCCCGCCGCGCTCATCAGCTTGGAATACACCGCCGGTTTGGCGCGCCGCACCGGCCCGGCCAAAAAGGGGTACTCGCCCTCCAGCGCCGTGTATACAAACGCGGTATCGCGCAAAACGCTTTGTTTGTCCACCGCCGTGCGGTTGGCATCCGTGGCGGCATCGTTCACCTGGGCGGCAAAATAACCGGTTACGGCCTGCAAATCCGCCGTGGCCACCGGCCCGCCCACCATACCGGCATTGGCGGCAAAGCCGGGTATATAATACTGGGTGCCCCAAAAGGCGCACACCAGCGCGTAAACCCACACCCCCGCCGTGGCCGTGTGCAGCAGCCATGCCCCCAGCCGGTTTTGCCGCCGGGCCACCAGCAGCCACAGGGTGTAGCCCAGCCGCGCCGCCACCGCCCCCAGCAGCAGGGTGGCCCCGGCCTCGCACAGGCTAAAGGGGGCGGCATCCGCCAGGGCCGATACCCCCCACTTGTAGGGCATGGATACCGTTGCCACCCACCAGGCCATCAGGGCGGCCTGCCCCCGCGCCAGCCAAAACAGGCAAACCGCAAGGCAGCCCGCCCCCAGCAGGGCAAGCCCGGCCTTGTGGGCGGCCACCCCGCGCCGCAACCGCTGTTGTATGTTTTGCATCTTGGCCCCTCCCTTTACCTTATAGTACCAGTATACGTGCCCCACGGCCGGGCTGCAAGGGCAAATTTCGTTCGCCTTTTTGCGGCGGGCATGGTACAATTTCTATCGGAAGGGGGCAGCAAGATGGAACCGCAAGAATTTTACGGCGGCATCGCCTTTGATGCCTACGAAACCCTGGGCGTGCACCCCTGCGCCCCCCACAGTGGCCACCGGGGGTGGCGCTTTTGCGTGTTTGCCCCCCATGCCCGCCAGGTGCAGGTGGTGGGCGATTGGAATGGCTGGAACCTTTACCGCGCCACCCGCCTAACCCGTGGAGAAGATGGCCTGTGGCATGGCCGCGCCGCCACCGCCCGGGCTGGGCAGCTTTACAAATACAATATCCAGGGGGCAAACGGGTGCTGGCACCTGCGGGCCGACCCCTACGCTTTTGCGTTTGAGCCACTACCCGGCACCGCCAGCCGCCTGTGCGACCCACAGTTTGCCTTTACCGATGCCGCCTGGCTGGCCCGCCGCGGTGTTGACCCCAACGCCCCCCTTGCCATTTATGAGGTACACGCCGGAAGCTGGCAGCGCCACCCGGATGGCAGCTACTACCATTATACCGAGCTTGCCGCCGCGCTGATCCCCCACCTGTTGGCCCACCACTATACCCATGTGGAGTTTTTGCCCCTGGCCGAGTACCCGTTTGATGGCAGCGGTGGGTACCAGGGCACCGGTTACTTTGCCCCCACCGCCCGCTTTGGCACCCCGCAGGAATTTTGCGCCCTGGTAAACGCCCTGCACGGGGCGGGCCTTGGCGTGCTGATGGATTTTGTGCCGGTGCATTTTGCGGTGGACGATGGTTTTTTGGCCGCCTTTGATGGCGAACCCCTCTACGAATACCCGGGCGCGGCGGGCCGCAGCCCCTGGGGTAGCCTGCGGTTTGATTTAAGCCGGGGCGAGATACGCAGCTTTTTGTTAAGTGCCGCCGCCTTTTGGCTGCACCGCTGCCACTGCGATGGCCTGCGGGTGGATGCCATTGGCCAGGCGCTTTACCACCCCGGCACGGGTGGCAGCTCCTGGCAGGCTGCCGAATTTTTTAAAACCCTGGCGGCAGGGCTGCACGCCCGCTGCCCCGGCGTCACCCTGATTGCCGAGGATACGGCAGGCTGCCTGCTTGCCACCCGCCCCACCGGCCAGGGCGGGCTGGGCTTTGATTATAAGTGGGATATTGGCTGGGCGCACCGGGCGCTTGGCTATTTTGCCGCCCCCTTTGCGGCCCGCCCGGCCCTTTACCCGGCCCTGGCCGAGGATATGGCGGGCTTTTTTGAGGAGCGGGGGCTAAACGCCGCCAGCCACGACGATAACACCGCCGGGGCAATTTTGGCCGGGATGTACGGCAACTATGATGAAAAATTTGCCCAGGCACGGCTGTTTTACCTCTACCTATACACCCGCCCCGGCAAAAAGCTGGATTTTATGGGGGGCGAGCTGGGGCACTTTCGCGCGTTTGACCCCTTCCGCCCGCTGGATTGGGCGCTGACGGCCTACCCCGCCCATGCAGATTTTGCCGCCTACCGCGCCGCCCTGGGCGGGCTGTACACCGCCCACCCGGCCCTGCACAGCGGCGAGTACGACCCTGCCTGCTATGCCTGGGTTGCGAACGACCCCCGCACCAATGGCCCCGCCGGGGTGCTGGCCTGGCTGCGGATGGCCGGGGGTGAGGTGCTACTTTGTGTGCTGAACACCGCCCCCCGCCCCCTGCAAAGCTATGGGCTAGATTTGCGCCGCCTTGGCGGGGCGCGTACCCTTGCCCCCTGCTTTGCCACCTGCCCCGGCCAACCGGCGGGGGTGCTGCACACCCAAAACGGCTGGCTCACCCTCAGCCTGCCACCCCTGGCCGGGTGCGTTTTGGCGGTTTTGTAGCAGTTTTTTGGCGGCCAGCGCCCAAAAAAGCCGAAAATTGGCCGGATCGTAAAAATGGGGGCTTGACATTTCTCACAAATCGGCTATACTATTTTTGGACATAAGAACAGGGGCGCTGGGGGCTTTCCCCGGCTGAGATTGAGGCAAATTGCAGCCTCAGGTCGCCTAGAACCTGATCCGGGTAATGCCGGCGTAGGAAGTTTGGCCATACAGTCAACACGCTTTTTGCGCCTGCGATTTTATATTGCAGGCGCATTTCTTGTTTTTATGTACTTTTTTGTGAGGAGTGTCCACTATGTCTACCACCGCAAATTCCAAAACCCGCATCCTTGTTGAGGGCGCACTGATGATTGCCCTTGCAACGGTACTATCCTACCTCAAGTTTTTTGACCTGCCGCAGGGCGGCTCCATCACGCTGGAAATGCTGCCCCTTGTGCTGATGGGCCTGCGCAACGGCCCCAAATGGGGCTGCTTTACCGGCTTTGTGCACGGGCTGCTGCAAATGATGCTTGGCTTCCAAAATGTGCTGTACTGCGCCACGCTGCCCAGCCAGCTTGCCTGCGTTTTGCTGGACTATCTGGTTGCCTTCACCGTGCTGGGCTTTGCCCCGGTGTTTGCCCGCTTTTTCAAGAACGATTATGTCGGCGTTACGGTCGGTGCCGTGGCGGCAGGGCTACTGCGCTTTGCTTGCAGCTTTTTGTCCGGCATTTTGGTTTGGGGTGCCTATGCACCTGAGGGTACCCCCGTGTGGATTTACAGCCTGACCTATAACGGCTCCTACATGGTGCCCAACTGCATCATCATGGCGGTTATCTGCCTGCTGCTGCGCAAGTTTGCCCCCAAGCTGTTTGGCAAATAAACCGCCACCGCCAAAAAAATGGCCAGCAAAATACGCATTTCGCCCTCCGCCCTGCGCGGGGGGCGTTTTTTTGATGGTGGGCAAAAAATAGTTCCCGCTATTTTTTCTTGGGCGCTTGCTATGCCCGGGTGGCCATGCTACAATGTAACTGTTGAAATTGTCGGTATTTACCATTTTGGGAGGAATTTTCATGAATGCAACGTTATTGGTTTCCTGGCCTGCTGCCCTTGTTGCCCTGGTGCTGGGCGCACTTGTTTGCTTTGCGGGCTACCGTTTCCGCAAGGTGAGCGCCGGTTTGGTGGCACTGGCCCTGGGCGCCGCTTTTGGCTACCGCATTGCCGCCGAGTTTACCACCACGGGCTATGCCCTGCTGGCGGGTGCCATTGTTGGCATTGTGCTGCTGCTGGTTTGCGTGTTCCTTTATAATGCGGGGGTGTTTATCCTGTGCGGCGGCTGCGCGGTGTTCTTCTGCGCGCTGATTCTTGCCCAGTACACCCTGCCCTGGTACGCCAACCTGATCATCTCGCTGGTGGTATTTGTGGCCGTGGGCGTGTTGTCGGTCAAGTTCATGCGCCCTGTCATGATTTTTAGCACCGCGCTCTCGGGCGCTGGCAGTATGCTGGCGGCCCTCGCGGCCCTGCTAAACATCACCCTGCCCTACACCACCGCCTTAACCCTTGCGCTGGGCGCTGTGGGCATTGTGGTGCAGGCCCTAACCACCAAAAAAGAGTAATTTTTACAAAAATGCAACCACCGGCTTCTGCTGTACAGGCAGGGGCCGGTTTTTTGTGGCAAAACGCAAAAAAAGCAATAGATGGACAAACCTTGAATAAATTGGTTGTTTTTTTCATTATCTTGCGATATCTATTTTATAATGACGAAATTTTAGCCAAATGCAGCGGTTTAAATGCAGCAATTCACACAATATTATAAAAACTCTCTTTCTTTTTTGTGTCTAATGTGTTAATATGGTTTTAACAAAATGTTCAAGAACGTGAACCAGACACGCCCCTTGAACATAATGTACGTATTCATATTTTGTTCTTTAGGAGGAATGCACTTATGATGAAGTATCTGCAAAAGCTAGGCAAATCTCTGATGCTTCCCGTCGCGGTTCTACCCATCTGTGGTATCTTGATGGGCCTGGGCTACGCATTCGCCCCCGCCGCCATGGCGGGCGAGGTCAACGGTTATGTCGCAAGCGGTGCGGCATACACCTTCGGCCTGTTCTTAATCAAGGCGGGCGGCGCTTTGATTGATAATATGGCACTTCTGTTCGCCGTTGGCGTGGCCGTTGGTATGTCGGATGACCACGATGGCACCGCCTCTCTGGCCGGCCTGGTTTCCTGGTTGATGATGACCAAGCTGCTGCTGGCAGCGCCCGCCATCTTCCCCAGCATTGCCGGTGGCGAAGTGCAAGCCCTTGCCTTTAGCAAGGTCGAAAATGCGTTTATCGGCATCCTGGCCGGTATCATCGGCGCAACCTGCTACAACAAATTCAAGAGCATTCAGCTCCCCGATTTCCTGGCCTTCTTCAGTGGCAAGCGCTTTGTAGCCATTGCCACCGGCCTTATCTCCATCGTGGCCGCTGCCATTTTGCTGGTTGTATGGCCCATCATCTTCGGCGCACTGGTTGCTTTGGGCAACGGCATTGTGGGCATGGGCGCTGTTGGCGCTGGCATCTACGCCTTCCTCAACCGCCTGCTCATCCCCACCGGCCTGCACCACGCCCTCAACAACGTGTTCTGGTTTGATACCATCGGCTTGGGCGACCTGCAAAACTTCTGGGCTGGCAAAACCAGCGCCGATGTCAGCTGGGATTTGGGTATGTATATGTCCGGCTTCTTCCCCTGCATGATGTTTGGTATCCCGGGCGCGGCCCTTGCCATGGTGCGCACCGCCAAAACCAACAAGAAAAAGGTTGCCATTGGCCTGGTAGCTTCCGCTGCCCTTTGCGCCTTTATCTGCGGCGTTACCGAGCCGTTTGAGTTCGGCTTCATGTTCCTGGCGTTCCCGCTGTATGTTGTGTACGCCGCGCTGTACGGTATCTTCACCATCATCACCGTATTGCTTGGCTTCCGGGCTGGCTTCTCCCTCTCCGCCGGTTTGACTGACCTTATCTTCTCGGCCAGCCTGCCCGCCGCCCGCAACACCTGGTTGATTATCCCGCTGGGCATTGCCGCTTTCCTTGTGTTCTACTTTGTGTTCTACTTTGCCATCACCAAGTTCAACCTCAAGACCCCTGGCCGTGAGGATGACGATGAGGATGACGAGAGCCGCATCGAGCTTGCCAACAACGATTTTACCGCCATGGCCAAGGGTGTTTTGGCCGGTGTTGGCGGCAAGGGCAATGTATCGAATGTCGATTACTGTGCAACCCGCCTCCGCTTCGAGATTAAGGAGCAGACCGGTGTTGACGAAAAAGCCATCAAAAACAGCGGTGCCGCCGGCGTTATCCGCCCGGGCAAAACTTCCGTTCAGGTTGTTATCGGCCCCAAGGTACAGTTTGTTTATGATGAGCTGAAAAAGATGCTGTAACCCCTTCTTCCCACCGCAGCCCGCAGGGGTTCTGGTTTCCTCTGCTTTCCGCCTCGGGCGGGCTTAACGCCTGCCCGGGGCATTCTTATGCGCAGCCATCTTCCATTTTTGCTGAATTTTGTTTTTTCCTGTGCAATCTGCTATTTGCTAATGCAGGGTTCACAAATGCGTGGTATACTGAAAGAAACGTGGGGGCCCGGCCCCCTATATGTAAAGGAGTAGGAACTATGAAAATCATCCGTGCAAAAGATTACGATGCCATGTCCCGCAAGGCGGCCAACATTATTTCCGCCCAGGTCATCCTCAAGCCCGACTGTGTGCTGGGCCTTGCCACCGGCGGCACCCCCGTGGGCACCTACAAGCAGCTGATTGAATGGTACAACAAGGGCGATGTAGATTTTTCGGAGGTTACCACCGTCAACCTGGATGAATACCGTGGCCTGCCGCGGGAGAACGAGCAAAGCTACTGGAGCTTTATGCACCACAACCTGTTTGACCATGTAAACATTGACCCCAACCGTGTTCACCTGCCCGATGGCACCAACCTGGATGCCGAGGCCGAGTGCCGCCACTACGACGAGGTGATTCGCCAGCTTGGCGGGGTGGATTTGCAGCTGCTGGGCATTGGTGGCGATGGCCACATCGGCTTTAACGAGCCTGGCCCCGCCTTTGATTTGGGCACCCACTGTGTCGATTTGACCGAGAGCACGATTGAGGCCAACAAGCGCTTTTTTGAGAAGAAGGAAGATGTGCCCCGCCAGGCCTACACCATGGGCATCAAAACCATTATGCAGGCCCGCAAGGTGCTGCTGGTAGCCAACGGCGCAGGCAAGGCCGAGATTGTTAAAAAGGCGTTCTTTGGCCCCGTCACCCCCGAGGTTCCGGCTTCCATCCTCCAGATGCACCCCGATTTTGTGCTGGTGGGCGACGAGGATGCACTTGCACTGATTTAACATTTAACCCAAGCCCACACGGTTTAAGGAGGGTTTACCGCATGATTATCAAAAACGCCAACATTTATACGCCATCCCACACCTTTGCCCTTGGCGATGTTGCCATACGGGATGGGCGCTTTACCTTTGGGGTGCCCACCCAGCCCGCCCCCGGCGAGGAAGTGCTGGATGCCGAGGGGCTGTATGCCCTGCCGGGCCTGGTGGATATCCACTTCCACGGCGCAGTCGGCCACGATTTTTGTGATGGCACCGAGGAATCTATCCAGGCCCTGGCAGATTTTGAAGCCAGCAAGGGCGTGCTTGCCATCTGCCCCGCCACCATGACCTTTAACGAGGAAATTTTGGGGCATATTATGGATGCGGCGGCGGCCCACAAAAACGAGGCCGGGGCCGATTTGGTAGGCATTAATATGGAAGGCCCCTTCATCAGCCCCAAAAAGGTGGGGGCGCAAAACCCCAAATACCTGCAACCGGCCGATGCCGCCATGTTCCGGCGGCTGCAAGCCCGGGCGGGCGGGCTGATACGCCTGGTGGATATTGCCCCCGAGGAACCTGGCGCAATGGAGTTTATTGCCGCCTGCAAGGGCGAAACGCGCATTTCCATTGCCCATACCTGTGCCGATTACGACACCGCCAAGGCCGCTTTTGCCGCCGGTGCCAGCCACATGACCCATTTGTACAACGCCATGCCGGGCATGACCCACCGCGCCCCCGGCCCGATTATTGCCGCGCTGGAGGACCATGCCGAGGTTGAGCTGATTACCGATGGCGTACACATCCACCCGGCCATGGTGCGCTTTACCTTTAACACCTTTGGGGACGACCGTGTGGTGCTGATTGCTGACAGCATGATGGCCTGCGGCCTGCCCGACGGCCAGTACAGCCTGGGCGGCCAAGCCGTGACGGTGCAAGGGCCGAAAGCCACCCTGACCAGCGACCCCGGCACCATTGCGGGCAGCGCCACCAGCCTGTACGACTGTATGCGCCGCGCCGTGCTGGAGATGGGCGTGCCGCTGGAAAGCGCGGTGCGCGCCGCCAGCGAAAACCCCGCCCGCAGCATTGGGGTGGAGGCCGATTATGGCAGCATTGCCCCCGGCCGCTATGGCAACCTGATTTTGGCCGACAAAGCGCTAAACATTCGCCAAGTGATTCGGCGGGGCGAACGCCTGTAAAACCCGGTTATTTTTGTGTAATTTTGAACTTTTGTCAAAAATATATACAAAACTTGCGGCATAGCCCTTGCGCACATCGTCATTTTCGTATATAATGCGAATATAGTAGCCGTGTTTCACGCAATTCGACATTATTTACGCGCAACTTTCCAAAAGGGGGTTATTGCCATGGCTGTCTCTGAACCAACTGCGGTATTTTCTATCCGGGATGATAAAGACCAGGAAATTAAGCAGGTTATGCTCCAGGTTTATGGTGCGTTGGAGGAAAAGGGGTATAACCCCATCAACCAACTGGTTGGTTATATTTTGTCGGAAGACCCTACCTATATTACCACCTACAAAAATGCCCGCGCCCTGATTCGCCGCATTGACCGGGACGATTTATTGCAGGCGCTTGTGCGGGATTATGTCCGCGAATAAAACCACCCTCCGCTAAGGTGCCCCCCTTGGGCTGGCCCCTTATTGCGCTGTGCACTTTTACCATCTGCACGTTTGCCATGCGGTGGCCCCACCAAATACCGATAAACCAAAACACGCACCCGCCAAGCTGTACCAAGCGATACAGTTTTTGGCGGGTGCGTGCTTTTTATTTTGCCTAAAAATACTTTAAAACGCTGAAAATGCTGTTGTTTTTATTTTGGGGCCTGATTTGTGGCCTGATTTTGGGCCTTATTTTTTTGCAAAAAAGGCGTTTTGCACGGCGCACAGCACCGCGGCGCGGCCCGCCGTAAAGTTGACACCACCCTGCAAGTAGCAGGTGTAGGGGGGGCGCAGGGGGCCATCGCAGCTCAGTTCAATGGTGCTGCCCTCGGTAAAGGCCCCGGCGGCCATAATCACCTTATCGGTGTAGCCCGGCTCCTCGGCAGGCTCGGGGGTGGCCAGGCTATCCACCGGGCTGCCCTGCTGTATGCCGCTGCAAAAGCCCTGCAAGGCCGCTTCGCTGCCCGAATCAAAGCAGGTTACAATATCGTTATGCTCCTCGGTATAGGCCGGTACCGGGTGTACCCCGGCCAGCGCCAGCAGGCACTGGGCGTAGATGGCGGTTTTTAACGCCTCGCACACCACGCCGGGGGCGTAGTACAGCCCCAAAAACATGGCCCGCAGGTTGTCTTGGGTGCAACCCAAATCCTTGCCGATGCCGGGGGCGGTAAACCGGTGGCTGATTTTTTCAACCAGGCCGGCCTTGCCCGCAATGTACCCGCCGGTGGGGGTGATGCCGCCGCCCGGGTTTTTGATAAAGCTGCCCGCAATAATATCCGCCCCCACGGCCAGCGGTTCGGCCGTTTGGGTAAACTCGCCATAGCAGTTATCCACAAAGATGACGGCTGCCGGGTTTACCTCCCGCACCGCTGCCACCACCTGGCCGATCACCTCCAGCGAGAATGCGTTGCGCTGGGTGTAGCCCCGGCTGCGCTGGATGTGTACCACCGTGGCCGTGGCGGCCTTTTGGCGGATGGCCGGATAATCGGGCAGGCTATCGGCGGTTAGGGGGGCTTCATCATACTGGATGCCATACTCCCGCAGGGTGCCGCAGCCCTTGCCGGCTTCGCCCAGGCCAATCACCCCTTCCAAGGTATCGTAGGGGCGGCCGGTGGCGGCCAGCAGGGTATTGCCGGGGCGCAGCAGCCCAAACAGGGCCACCGCAATGGTGTGGGTGCCGCTCATAAACTGGGGGCGCACCAGGGCATCCTCGGCCCCTACCGCCTTGCAAAACACCTGCTCCAGCTTATTGCGGCTATCGTCCCACACGCCGTACCCGGTTGAGCCAACCAGGTGGCGGGCCTCCACGCCGCAATCGGTAAAGGCGCGCAGCATTTTTAGCTGGTTATAATCCCGTATCTGCTCGGTTTTGGCAAACTGTGCGCTGCACAGGGCCAGGGCCTGGCGGTCCAGCTCCAGCACGTTGGGCTGTATATCATAAAATTGCTCAATCATTTTGGCGGGTTCTCCCATCCATATTTGTATTATATTCTATATAATATCCATTTTGTATAAAACCGCAGCGGTCATAAAAGTGGCGCCGCTCCGCACCGCACAAAAAGCTGACCCTATCCCCCGCCCCGGCCAGCCGGTTTGCCAGCGCGGGGATTAGCCACCCACCCAGCCCCTGCCCGCGCAGGGCAGGCAGGGTTTCCCCCGCCGCCATGTAGGCCTCGCCGTTCCACCGCTCGTAGCAGCCCACCGTGGCAACCGGGCGGCCATCCTGTAGCAGCGCCCAGCAGCAGCCGATGCCGTGGTTGATGGCGGTGCAGGCAACCGTATAAAAATACTCCTGCTGGGCGGACTCGGTGGCAAAAATCAGGGCGGCCACCGGGGCCATGGCAGGGTGCTGGTCCAGCACTAGGTGGGCGGGCGGGGGTGGCGGCAGGGGCAGCGACTGCCCGGGGCCCAGCGTGTACCGGTAAAACCGCTGGTTTTCCACCCAATTTGCCGGTGGCGGGCAGGCCGATAGCAGGCGCTCCACCCCGGCAAACCGCAAAAAGCCGGCCAGCTCCTCCCAATCGGGCGGGGTGCCGCAAAGCTGCGCGCGCCGCCCGCTTAGGGTGAGGGCCGCCCCGCCTGCCAGGTACAGCTTAATGGGTGCCCCCGGGTTGTTGCCCCACAGGGCAAGGGCCGTGCCCTGCACCGCCTGGAAATAGCCCACACCCTGGATGGC
Source organism: Gemmiger sp. (assembly GCA_028710135.1). GTDB lineage: Bacteria > Bacillota > Clostridia > Oscillospirales > Ruminococcaceae > Gemmiger. Next base: position 11,309 of record JAQUSS010000011.1, read on the forward strand.
CGCCCCAAAGGCCGCCTGCTGGGTGGGGGTGGTAACCGCCTCAATCATACCAGCTCGTTTACAATCCGCTTATAATCCCGGCCACGCACCTCAAAGTTGGGGTACAGGTCAAAGGAGGCGGAGGCTGGCGAAAGGCTGACGATATCCCCGGCCACGGCGTTTGCCCGGGCCAGCGCAACGGCCTCGGCCATGCCGGCAGCGTGCAAAATTTTCAGCCCCGGGGCAGCGGCCGCAAAATCGGGGTGTTCGCGCACGGCCTTCTCAATCCGCGGCCCGGTTGCACCCATCAAAACCAGCACCTTTACGTGCTGCAAAATTTCGGGGGCCAGTGGTTCGTAGGGGATTTTTTTATCGTACCCGCCCGCAATCAGGATAATTTTTTGGTCAAAGCTGCGCAGGCCCGCAATCACGCGGGTGGGGCTGGAGGCGATGGAATCGTTATAGTATTGCACGCCATCCAGGGTGCGCACCGGCTCAATGCGGTGCTCCACCCCGGTAAAGCTGGCCCCCACCTGGCGCATCACGGCCAGGGGCACCTGGCCCCACACGGCGGCAATGGCGGCCAGCAGGTTTTCAACATTGTGCAGCCCCCGCAGCTTTACCTCGGCCCGGGGCAGCACGGGGGTAACCTTTACCCCATCGGCCCCCGGCTCGGCGTAGCACAGGGTATCGTCGGATGCCCGCAAAAAGGCACCGTTATCGGTATCGTGCAGCCGGGTAAACCACACCTGCTGGCCCTTGCAATCGGCCTGCATCCCCCGGCTAATCTCGTTCTCAAAGCCCAGCACGGCGCGGCAGGGCGGGGTTTGCCAGCGCAAAATATTCCGCTTGGCATCGATATATTCCTGCATATCCTTATGGTGGTCCAGGTGGTTGGGGGTAACGTTGGTTACCACGGCCACCCGGGGGCTGGTTTTCATGCTGATGAGCTGAAAGCTCGATAGCTCCACCACGGCCACATCCCCGGGCGTTACCTCGGGCAGCTGGGGCAGCAGGGCGGCCCCAATGTTGCCCCCCAAAAACACCCGGCGGCCCGCTGCCCGGTACATGGCAGCAATCAGGCTGGTGGTGGTGGTTTTGCCGTCCGAGCCGGTTACCGCTACCAGTTCGCAGGGGCAAAGCTCAAAAAATAGCTCCACCTCGCTGGTAACCATGGTGCCCGCCGCCAGCGCCGCCTGTAGCGCGGGCTGGTAAAACTCGTAGCCGGGGGTGCGCAGGATGATATCCTGCCCGCGGAAGCCCTCGGTGTAGCCCTTGCCCAGGCAGAGGTTGACCTGTAAGCGGCGAAGGGTATCGGCGTACTCTCCAAAATCCGCAAGGGTTTCCTTCTGGTCGCAAAGGGTTACTTTGGCACCCAGCCCCACCAATTGCTCAATGCAGGGCTTGTGGCTGACCCCCGCGCCGATAAGGGCCACCTTTTTGCCCTGCACAAGGGCCTGCAAGCGTTCCACTGGCAGCATAACAACATCTCCTCGCAAAAAATTGTCTTTTTCCATTATATACGCTCGGGGGCGAATATGCAAATTCGCACGCCCCCTTTGTGGCAGCCGGGCAAGGCCCCGCCACTGGGTACGCGGGGCACGTGGGGTACTCGGGGTACCCGGGCTTTGGGCGGCCCGTTACACACCAAACGCCCCGCTACAGGCGGGGCGTTTGGTGGAAAGGCAAAAGGGATTTTAGCCGCCCAGTTCCAGGCCATGGTTGTTGAACAGGGTGCGGATTTTGGTGATGGGGTCAATGATGCTGCTGACGGATTTATCGTGGTTGATGGCCGCGATAAAATAGGCGGTATACTTCGATACATCCACGTCGTAGTACCATTCCCGGCCCAGCAGCTCCGGGGTGCGGTAGGTCAGGTTGGTGCCAAGCACCGCGCTAACCACCCCATCCTTGTACATTTTATCAAACTTTTCAAGCCCGGCTGTGAACAGCGGGAAGGTGGCGCAGGTAAAGATGTGCTTTGCGCCCCGCATCTTCAGTTCGTAGGCAATATCCAGCATACTTTCGCCCGAGGCAATAATGTCATCGGCAATAAAAACATCCTTGCCCTGCACGCTCTCGCCCAGGTATTCGTGGGCAACGATGGGGTTGCGGCCGTTTACCACCCGGCTATAATCCCGCCGCTTGTAGAACATCCCCAGGTTGCAGCCCAACACGCTGGAATAGTACATATTCCGGCTCATGGCCCCCTCATCGGGGGAAACCACCATGAAATGGTCCTTGTCAAAGCAGACATCCGGCACATGATGGAGCAGGCATTTCAGCACCTGGTAGGTGGGCATAACGTTGTCAAAGCTCATCAGGGGCACAGCGTTCATCACGCGGGGGTCGTGGGCATCAAAGGTGATGATGTTTTTAACGCCCATGCCGCGCAGCTGCTGCAATGCACAGGCACAATCCAGGCTCTCGCGGGAGATGCGGCGGTGCTGCCGCCCGCCGTACAGGCTGGGCATAATCACGGTGATGCGGTGTGCGCGGCCCGAGGCCGCCTGAATCAACCGAATCAGGTTTTGGAAATGGTCATCGGGGGAAAGATGGTTGTCGTACCCAAACAGCTTATAGGTTACGCTATAGTTGCCCGGATCCACAAAAACAAACAAATCGTCGCCACGGGTGGATTGCTTGACCAAGCCCTTTGCGTCCCCCGACTGAAAGCGCGGGCAATCCGACGGAATAATAAAGCTATCTACCTTGATGCCAACCTCGTTAGCCCAGCGTACCAAATGCCCATCCACCAGCTTGGCAAGCTCCTCTGCACCGGGGCAGGCAATCAGCCCCAAGTCAGCAACGGCATCCTCCTTGGCGAAAAAGTCGCGCGGGCCTAAGTTCTGTTCAGCCATTTTTTTGCTCCTACTTCCTCTGTGATGCTTCATTTTGTAGGTGTACCACGCACACCCACAGGTTCACTACTATTTTATCACACTGCCACGGCAAAATCAGCAGTTCCTGCGCGTTTTTTTACTTTTCTTTGATTTTTTCCACCTTGCACATCAGTTTCCCCTCTTTACACAAATTTCTGTGTCTATTTACAAATTTCATGCTTTTGGGCCAGCCCCGCATGGCGGGGGCGCAACAAAAAACGCCCCTGCCTTTCGGCAGAAGCGTTTGAAATATTTGCTAAGGGGTTCTCCGCGCATCAGGCGGCAAGCGGGTGTTTAAACCAGCTCGATAATCGCCATCTCGGCAGCGTCGCCACGGCGGGCGCCGATTTTGATAATGCGGGTGTAGCCGCCATTGCGGTCGGCATACTTGGGGGCATAGTCATCCATAACCTTCTTGGCAACATCCTCTTTGGTGATGTAGGAGAAGATCTGGCGCTTTGCGTGCAGTTCATCTCGCTTGCCAAGAGTGACCATTTTTTCGGCCATAGCGCGAACTTCTTTGGCGCGGGTAACGGTGGTTTCAATCTTACCGTTCTCAAACAGGTAAGTCACCATGGCGCGCAGCATTGCGTTGCGGCTATCGGCAGCACGGCCAAGCTTTCTAGTACCGGGCATTCCGTTTCACTCCTTTTGATCGTAATCGTTAATTTTCATCGTCGTGGGTAAGCGTAAAGCCCAGGCTATCCAGCTTTGCCATGACTTCTTCCAGGCTCTTGCGGCCAAGGTTGCGGACCTTCATCATTTCGTCCTCGCTCTTGTTGATGAGATCCCCCACCGTATTGATGCCTGCGCGCTTGAGGCAGTTGAAGGAGCGAACCGAAAGGTCCAGCTCTTCAATCGTCATTTCCAGCGCTTTTTCCTTGCCCTTTTCGTCGTTTTCCACCATGATTTCTGCCTCAGCCGCCTCGTCACACAGGTTGACGAAAAGGTTCAGGTGTTCAATCAGAACCCGTGCAGCCAGGCTCAAAGCCTCCTGCGCGGTGATGGTACCGTCGCTCCACACTTCCATGGTCAGCTTGTCATAGTCGGTAATCTGGCCTACACGGGTGTTTTCCACCGCATAGTTGACCTTGAGTACCGGGGTATAGATGCTGTCAACCGGCAAGGTGCTGATATCCGCTTTTTCAATCATCGCCTGCTTGTTACGGTCGGCAGGAACATAGCCGCGGCCTTTATCGAACGTAATTTCCATCACGATCTTGCCGCCTTCCACCAAAGAAGCAATGTGCCACTCGGGGTTCAGGATCTCCAGGTCATCGCCCTGCTTGATGCTGCCGGCCGTGACTTCGCACGGGCCGACTGCTTCCACGCGGACGGTCTTGGGGCCGTCGCCATAGATCTTGGCGGCAATGCCCTTCAGGTTCAAAACGATCTCGGTAACGTCCTCTTTCACACCCGTAATGGTGGAAAACTCGTGTACCACGCCGTCAATCTTGACGCTGGTAACGGCCACACCGGGCAATGAAGAAAGCAGGATCCGCCGCAGGCTGTTGCCAAGGGTGGTACCAAAACCACGCTCAAGCGGCTCCACAACGAACTTACCGTAGCGACCGTCCGGGGAAAGGCTGGCCGTTTCGATCTTGGGGCGTTCAATCTCCATCATAAAAACCCTCCTTGATCAGCCGGCAAATGCCGGTTTCATGAATAGTATCGGTGTACAAAACAGAGGATTACTTGGAGTACAACTCAACGATCAGGTGTTCCTCGACCTCAAGGTCAATTTCACTGCGCTCGGGCATACGATCCACGGTAACGCTCATATGCTCGGCATTTTTGCTCATCCAAACGGGCACGGGGCGGGAAGCGTTCTTCTCAACGCACTCCTTCAGCTTGCCGTTATCGGTGTCGCGCACGGCGATAACATCGCCAGCCTTCAGCAGGTAGCTCGGGATGTTGACAATCTGGCCGTTCACGGTGAAGTGACGGTGCAGCACCAACTGGCGGGCTTCCTTGCGGCTCATGGCGTAGCCGGCACGATAAACAACGTTATCAAGGCGGCTCTCCAGGATGCGGAGCAGGTTCTCGCCCGACATACCAGCCTGGCGGTTACCCATATCAAAATACTTAGCAAACTGGCTCTCCAGCACACCGTAGTATTTCTTTGCCTTCTGCTTGGCGCGCAACTGCAAGCCATATTCAGAAGTCTTTTTGCGGGCCTGGTTCGGCCCATGCTGGCCGGGAACAGTGCTGCGGCGGGCAAAAGCACACTTATCGGAATAGCAGCGTTCGCCTTTCAGGAAAAGTTTTGCGCCTTCACGGCGGCACTGGCGGCATTCTGCGCCTGTATATCTTGCCATCTTGTTACTCCTCCTTCGTTAAATGCGGCGACGCTTGGGCGGGCGGCAGCCATTGTGCGGAATGGGCGTCACGTCGCGAATCATGGTGACTTCCAGCCCGGTGGACTGCAGCGCACGGATAGCGCTTTCACGCCCCGAACCGGGGCCCTTCACAAATACCTCAACGGTTTTCATGCCATGCTCCATGGCAGCCTTGGCGGCAACCTCAGCGGCGCTTTGCGCGGCATAAGGCGTGCTTTTACGGGAACCGCGGAAGTTCAGAGCGCCCGTGCTGGCCCACGAAATCGTGTTGCCCTGGGTATCGGTAATGGTCACGATCGTGTTGTTGAACGTGCTCTGGATATGGGCAGCGCCAGTATTGATGTTCTTGCGTTCCTTTTTCTTGGTGCGGGTTTTTGCCGCACTAGCTTTCGTAGCAGCCATTTCAGTTCCTCCTTACTTCTTCTTGTTAGCGACGGTACGCTTCGGACCTTTGCAGGTACGGGCATTGGTCTTGGTGCGCTGGCCGCGGCAAGGCAGGCTCTTGCGATGGCGCAATCCACGGTAGCACTGGATTTCCGTCAAGCGTTTGATGTCCAGCGCCACGTTACGGCGAAGGTCGCCTTCCACCAAAATGTTATTTTTGTCGATATAATCGCGGATCTTGGCTTCCTCATCGGTAGAAAGATCTTTGACGCGGGTATCAGGGTTAATTCCGGTACCGGCGAGAATGTCGTCGGCAGTGCTCTGACCAATACCATAAACGTAGGTCAGACCAACTTCAATCCGCTTCTCACGAGGCAGATCAACACCAGCAATACGTGCCATAAAAGCACCTCCATAATTACATCCCATGTCCTGGTCGGGGCCTGCGCCGGGAATCTACGCACTTGGCCCCCTAACGCGTTGGGTATGGTTTCTGCGGTTACTTACCGCAGACCTTTAGCCCTGGCGCTGCTTATGCTTGGGGTTGGGGCAAATAATCATCACGCGGCCTTTGCGCTTGATGACTTTGCACTTTTCGCAAATGGGTTTCACGGAAGGTTTTACCTTCATGATGTTAACCTCCTTTAACAAACACGCGGCACTTACTTGGAGCGCCAGGTGATACGGGCCTTTGTCAGGTCGTAGGGCGACATCTCCATGGTGACCTTATCGCCGGGCAGGATGCGGATGAAATTCGTCCGCAGTTTGCCGGAGATGTGTGCTAGCACCGTATGCCCGTTGGGTTTGCCCTCGGCGTTCATCAGTTCAACGCTGAATACCGTGTTGGGCATGGCCTCGCGCACGATGCCTTCTACTTCGATGACATCTTCTTTAGACAAGCTGGTTTCCCTCCTTGAGCGTGTATCATACAGGGTGGGCCGCATTGTAGGCGGCTATCGCCCCGCTGAGTTGTTGATCACTTTGCAGGAGCGCGTTTCCCAGAACGATGGCTGTAGTGGCTACATGCCTCCTCTTTTTGCGCTTGGGGTGCGCAATACCGCGCAGGCTTCCGTCTGCGAGAAGAAGCATCTGGCCGTCCACGGCCATAACGGCGTAGGTACGGGTTTTATCCCGCCCTGCTTTGGAGCGTACCAAACGGCCTTCTACAAAGTCCATCCGGGTTCCTCCCAGCCGTGGGTCAGGATTTCAGGCCCCGCCGGTGTGATGGCCAAGGTATGCTCAAAATGAGCAGCCAGGCCGCCGTCACAGGTTTTGACCGTCCATCCATCGGAAAGTGTCTTTACCGCGCAAGCCTTTTGGTTTACCATCGGTTCAATGGCAATGCACATCCCCGGCACAAGGCGGGGGCCGCGGCCCGGGTTGCCGTAGTTTGGCACCTCGGGCTCCTCATGCAGTTCCTTGCCAACACCGTGGCCAACAAAGGTTCGCACCACCGAGAAACCGTTCTCCTCCACATACTGCTGCACCGCATGGCCAACATCCCCGGTGCGGTTTCCCGCAAGGGCGGCGGCAATGCCGCGGTGCAAGCTCTCCTTGGTAACATCCATCAACCGCTGGGCTTCGCTATCCACCTTGCCACAGGCGTAGGTGCAGGCGTTATCGCCGTTATAGCCATCAATCACACAGCCGGTATCAATCGAAACGATATCACCGGGGCGAATTTTGACCTTGCGGGAGGGGATGCCGTGAATCACAGTATCGTTTACGCTGATGCAGGCGGTAGCCGGGAAGCCGTACAGGTGCAAAAAGTTTGGCCTGGCCCCATGCCGCACGATAAAGTCGTAGATGATTTTATCAATCTCTGCGGTGGAAATCCCCGCCTCGATTGCTTCGCCGCCCGCCTTGAGTGCCGCCGCGCTGATTGCGCAGGCACGGCGCATTTTCTCAATTTCTGCGGCATTTTTGATTTGGATCATGGGCTCACGCCTCCAATTGCTTCAGGATATAAGCGTTGGTGGCCTGAATGGAACCCTGCTCCGGGATTTCAACCAACTTGCCGCGGCTGCGGTAGAAGGCTACCAGCGGTTCGGTCTGCTCGTGATAGGCTTTCAAGCGATCCTGCACGGTGGCGGGCTCGTCATCCTTGCGGATGGCCAGCTCCCCGCCGCAGCGGTCGCAAACACCCTCCTGAACGCTGGGTTTATTTTTGATGTGATAGCTTGCGCCGCACTTAGCACAGACCCGCCGGCCGGACATACGCCCTACGATTGCGGCATCGTCCACCACAAGGTCCAAAACCTTGTCAATGGCAACACCCATCGTTTCCAGCGCTTCGCCCTGTGCAATGGTGCGAGGCATACCATCCAGAATAAACCCACCCTCACAGTCAGGGGCGGCCAGGCGTTCCTTCACAATGCCAACAATGACATCATCGGGAACCAGCGCGCCCGCGTCCATAAAGGTTTTTGCTTTCAGGCCCATCGGGGTGCCTTCCTTGAGGGCGGCACGCAGGATGTTGCCGGTGGAGATGGTGGGGATACCCAGTTTATCGCTCAAAAGCTCTGCCTGGGTACCCTTTCCGGCGCCCGGGGCGCCCAACAGTATCAATTTCATACCGTTTCCCCTTTCCGCTTGCCTGGCTTAATCCAGGAAGCCCTTGTGGTGGCGCGAGGTCATATACCCCTCCAGCGAGCGCCCGGTATCCAGTGCAACACCAACCACAATCAGCAGGCTGGTACCACCCAACTGGATGGATACCCCCATCACATTGCCAAGCACAATGGGCAAAGCTGCCACAATGGCCAGGAAAATTGCGCCCACCAGGGTAATCTTGTTGAGCGTTTTTGTGATGAAATCGCTGGTGGGCTTGCCCGGGCGGATGCCCGGCACGGTGCCGTTGTTTTTGCGGAGCTGGTTGGAGATATCCACCGGGTTATACTGAATTGCCACGTAGAAATAGTTGAAGGCAACAATCAGCAGCACGTAGATAACGATGTACAGCGGGCTGGTATAGTTAAAGGTGCGGAAGAAGTTATACCAGATGGGGTGGGCGGCAGCGTCAATGTTGATAAAGCTGCCGATCATACCCGGGATGCTGCACAAAGTGGATGCAAAGATGATGGGCATAACGCCGGTCATGTTCACCTTGATGGGGATGTAGCTGTTTTGGCCACCGTACATCTTGCGGCCAACCACCCGCTTGGCATACTGTACCGGGATGCGGCGCTCGGCGTTGGTTAGCACCACGACGAACACCACGGCAACCAGTGCCAGCACAACAATCAGGGGCAGGAAGATGTAGTACTGAGGTTTACCACTCTGGGCCTGGGTCAACAGGTTTTGAACAGAGCTGTAAATGCTGGACCAGCGCGCCACGATGCCGGCAAAAATCAACATCGAGATACCGTTGCCGATACCCTTTTTGTCAATCTCGTTGCCAAGCCAGGTGAGGAGCTGTGCGCCAGCGGTAAAGCAAAGCACAATAACGACGGCGGCAAACACACCCTCAAAACCGGTGGTGTATTTCAGCGCGCTCATGTTGCGGATGATGAAATAGTAGCCGATGGAAAGCGCGAGGCCGATGGCACCGCCAACATAGTTGGAGATGCGGGTCAGCTTGCGGCGGCCCTCCTCCCCTTCCTTAGAGAGATTCTCCAGATAGGGGATGGCCACAGTCAGCAACTGAATGATGATGGTAGCGTTGATGTAGGGCTGAACACCCAGCGCAAACAGGGTGCATTCGCTCAACGCGCCGCCGGACATCATGTTCAGGTAGGTCAGCATACTGCCTGTAGTGAACATGGAGGAAAGAGCGTCCGAGGTAATATAAGGTACCGGAATGGCGCTGCCCACCCGGAAAAGAACGATAATCAAGAAAGTAAACAGTAGCTTTTTCCGAAGATCATCGATTTTCCAGGCATTGCGAAACGTTTCGAACACCTTAGATCACCTCAGCCTTCCCGCCTGCTTTCTCAATTTTCTCTTTTGCGGAGGCCGTATAGGCGGCCACCTGTACGTTGACAGCCTTGGTCACTTCCCCGTTGCCGAGGACCTTGATGCCATCCAGCGTTTTGGAAATAATGCCCTTCTCAAGGAGAGCCTTGGCATCGACCGTAGCGCCAGCCTCAAATTGCTCCAAATCAGCAACCTTGATGGTTACATATTTGGTAGCGAAGATGTTGTTAAAACCGCGCTTAGGCAAACGACGCTGCAAAGGCATCTGGCCGCCTTCAAACCCGGCCTTTTTAACGCCCGAACGGGCTTTCTGGCCCTTGTGGCCATAGCCGGCAGTTTTGCCGTTGCCGGAGCCTGCACCGCGGCCCTTGCGGGTGGGGGCAGTGTTTGCGCCCTTGGACGCTTTCAATTCATGAAGCTTCATGCTTGCACCTCCTTGCATTACAGCTTGGTCACGACGACCAGATGAGAGATCTTGGCGATCTTGCCATTGGTGGCGGCATTGTCAGGCTGCACGGTGACATGGCCGGGCTTGCGAAGGCCCAGGCTAAGTGCAACGGCGGTCTGCTTTTTGCCACAACCATTCAGGCTTTTGGCCAAGCGAATGCTCAGGTTTGCGGCAGCATCCACGGTATTTTTGTTTTCAGCCATTGTTTGCTACCCCCTTAACCCAGAATTTCCGCAACGGTTTTACCGCGCTTGGCTGCAACGCTCTCGGCGCTGGTCAAGCTGCACAGACCACTGATGGTCGCGGCGGTAACGTTGATCGGATTGTTGGAGCGCAGGCTCTTGGTACGAATATCCTTGATGCCGACGGCTTCCAGCACGGCACGGACAGGGCCACCGGCGATAACGCCGGTACCGGGGGCGGCGGGGCGCATCAGCACCCGGCCTGCACCCGACTCACCCACAACCTCGTGGGGGATGCTGGTGCCCTTAAGGGCCATTTTGCGCATATTCTTTTTGGCTGCGCCCTCGCCCTTGCGGATTGCTTCCGGCACCTCGCCGGATTTGCCGATGCCAAAGCCTACGCTACCCTTGCCGTCGCCCACAACGATGAGCGCGGCGAATTTCATAACGCGGCCGCCCTTCACGGTTTTGGATACACGGTTGATGGAGACGACCTTGGTGATCATGCCATCATCTTGATCTCTGTTTCTCTGCATGGCCATTTTATCTTCTCCCTCCTTACAGCTTCAGGCCGCCCTCGCGGGCACCCTCAGCCAAGGCCTGTACACGGCCGTGATATACGAAACCGCCGCGGTCATAAACCACTTCGGCAATGCCATTTGCAAGGCATTTTTCCGCCACTTTTTTGCCAACAGCCTTGGCGCCTTCAATGTTGCCGCCAAAGCCCTCAAAATCTTTTTCCATGCTCGATGCGCTTACCAGCGTCTTACCGGTCACATCATCGATAACCTGGGCGTAGATGTGTTTGGCAGAGCGGAAAACATCCAGACGAGGACGCTCGGCAGTGCCGCTGATCTTGCCGCGAACGCGGCGGTGACGGCGCAAACGAGCTTCGTTCTTATCAGCCTTATTGACCATAATGTTTCTCCTCTCCTATTATTTACCTTTACCGGCTTTGCCTTCCTTACGGATGACAAATTCGCCCTTGTAACGAATGCCCTTGCCCTTATAAGGCTCCGGCGGACGCTTTGCGCGGACCTCAGCGGCAAACTGGCCAACTTCCTGCTTATCAATGCCGCTGATGCTGAAGTTTACAGCATCCTTCACATCGATTTTGATGCTGTCGGTTTCCACCACGTTTACGGGGTGAGAGAAGCCCAGCGTCAACACCAGGGTGTTGCCCTGCTTGGCGCAGCGGTAGCCAACGCCCTGAATCTCTAGGTCTTTCTTGAAGCCCTCCGTCACACCGACAACCATGTTATGGGTCAGGGTACGGGTCAGGCCGTGGAGGCTGCGTGCCTCCTTCTCGTCATTGGGGCGGGTAACCAAAATCTCATTGCCCTCGACCTTAACGGTCATCAGGGGATGATACTTGGAATGCAGGGTACCCTTGGGGCCCTTCACGGTAATGGTGTGACCGGCCTCGTCGATCTTAACATCCACACCCGCAGGAATGACGATGGGTTTTCTTCCAATTCTCGACATTGTCTATGCCCCTTTCTTACCACACAAAGGCGAGTACTTCACCACCGATGTGGGCTGCGCGGGCAGCTTTATCGGTCATAACGCCTTTAGAGGTGGAAATAATTGCGATGCCAAGGCCCTTCATGACCTTGGGCATATCCTCGCAGTTGGTGTAGATGCGCAGCCCCGGCTTGGAAACGCGCTTGATACCGGCAATAACCGGCATCCCGTTTTCCTGGTACTTCAAAGCAAGGCGAATGTTGCCCTGCTTATTGTCCTCGGTCACTTGCATACCCTTGATGTAGCCCTCGTCAATCAGAATCTGGCAAACAGCCTTTTTCAGGTTGGAAGCGGGAACGTCCACGGAAGGGTGTTTGGCAGTGCTGGCATTGCGGATGCGGGTAAGCAGGTCCGCGATTGGATCGGTGATTTGCATGCCACTAACCTCCTTAGGTTGTGTAATTTCAGGTTGTTACGTCCGTTGGTTTACCAGGATGCTTTGCGCACGCCGGGAATTTCGCCCTTGTAGGCCAGCTCACGGAAGCAGATACGGCAAACGCCGTACTTGCGCAGGTAAGCATGGGGGCGGCCGCAAATTTTGCAGCGGTTGTACGCACGGCTGGAGAACTTGGCAGGACGCTGCTGCTTGAGCTTCATAGAAGTTTTTGCCATGTTTGTTCCTCCTTAGTTCGCAAAGGGAGCGCCCAGAGCCTTTAGCAGCTCTTTTGCTTCCTCGTCGGTTTTGGCCGTGGTTACAAAACAGATATCCATACCGCGAATGGCATCAACCTTATCAAAGTCGATTTCGGGGAAGATAATCTGCTCTTTGAGGCCAAAGGCATAGTTGCCGCGGCCGTCAAAAGAGTTGCCGCTGATACCGCGGAAGTCGCGGACACGGGGCAGCGCCACGTTGAACAGGCGGTCTACAAACTCGTACATACGCTCGCCACGCAGGGTAACCTTTGCGCCAATGGGCATACCCTGGCGCAGTTTAAAGTTTGCAACGCTCTTTTTGGCTTTGCAAACAATGGCCTTCTGGCCGGTAATCTGCCCCAGGTCCGACACGATAGCGTCGATAACCTTGGCGTTCTCTTTTGCCTCGCCGGCAGCAACATTGATGATAACCTTGTCCAGCTTGGGGATCTGCATCGGGCTCTTGTAATTGAACTTGGTGTTCAGGGCCGGAGCGATCTCGCTAGCATACTGTTCTTTCAAACGTGCCATAATATAAGCTCCTCCCTTACACTTCTGCGCCGCACTTGCGGCAAATACGGACGTTTTTACCGTCCTTGACAGAGTGGCCGATACGAACCGTTTTGCCGCACTTGGGGCAGACAAGCTGCACCTTGCAGGCGTAAACGGCGCCCTCAGCCTTCACGATGCCGCCCTGCTCGCCCTGACGGCGAGGTTTGACGTGCTTCGTGACCATGTTCAGGCCCTCTACGATGACCTTGCCTTCTTTCGGCGCAACCTGCAAAACCTTACCGGTCTTGCCCTTGTCTTTGCCGGAGATGACCATAACGTTGTCGCCGGTTTTAACATGAATATTGTTCATTTAATTAAAACCTCCTTACAGCGATTCGGGCGCCAGGGACAGGATCTTTGCGAACCCGGCATCGCGAAGCTCGCGCGCCACTGGTCCAAAGATACGAGTGCCCTTGGGGCTCTTATCGGCCATTACAACCACGGCGGCGTTCTCATCAATACGGATGTAGGAACCGTCGTCGCGGCGCAGGCCGTGCTTGCTGCGAACGATGACGGTCTTGACCACATCGCCCTTTTTAACGGTGCCACCGAGGGCAGCCTTTTTGACGCTGCAGACCACGATGTCGCCAATATTTGCATATCTCTTGCGGGTACCGCCCAGTACACGGAAGCACATTAACTCCTTGGCACCGGTATTGTCGGCCACTTTGAGATAAGTTTGCATCTGAACCATCTTTCAGGTCCTCCTTTCAAAGTACCAGGCTTATTTCGCCTTTTCAAGAATTTTGACCAGGCGCCAGTGAACTTCCCTGGAAATCTTGCGGGTCTCCATAATCTCGACGCGGTCACCGGTGCCAGCTTCATTGTTTTCATCATGAACCTTAAACTTTACGGTGCGCTTCAAAATCTTTTTGTAGAGGGGGTGCTGTACGCTATCCTTGACAGCGACGACGATGGTCTTATCCATCTTGTCGGATACGACAGTGCCGATACGGGTCTTTCTCAAATTGCGTTCCATCGTTTTACCTCCCTCTTAAGATTTTTTCGCATTGTTTTGCGCCATAACGGTCATCACGCGGGCGATGTCCTTTTTTACGGCCTCAATGCGAATGGGGTTATCCAACTGGTTGATGGCGTGCTGAAAGCGCAGGTTGAACAGCTCGGCTTTCAGGTCCTTGAGCTTTTTGCTCAACTCAACTTCGGTCATATCGCGCAGTTCTGTGGCTTTCATTCAGCGTCATCCTCCTTTACAGCGTCAAGGGTTTCACGCTTGACAAATTTGCAGCGGATCGGCAGCTTGTGGGAGGCCAGGCGGAGAGATTCACGCGCGGTTTCCTCATCCACATCGGCCAGCTCAAACAGCACACGGCCGGGCTTAACCACGGCCACCCAGTATTCCGGGCTGCCTTTACCGGAGCCCATACGGGTACCGGCCGGCTTTTCGGTAACGGGCTTATCGGGGAAAATTTTAATCCAAACCTTACCGCCACGCTTGATGTAGCGGGTCATGGCAATACGAGCTGCCTCGATTTGGTTGGAAGTAATCCACGAAGGCTCCAGGGCTACCAGGCCGTAATCGCCCTGGTTTACCTTGTTGCCACGCATGGCCTTGCCGGTCATACGGCCACGCTGTACGCGGCGATATTTAACACGTTTCGGCAGTAACATTACAGTGTGCCTCCTTCCTTTTTGGGAGCAGGCTTAGCGGCGGCTTTGGCTCCCTTAAGGATTTCGCCCTTGTAGATCCAAACCTTAACGCCGACCTTGCCATAGGTGGTGTTGGCCTCCGTGAAGCCATAGTCGATGTCAGCACGCAGCGTCTGCAGGGGGATGGTACCCTCGTGGTAGCTTTCGGTGCGGGCGATATCGGCACCGGCCAAGCGGCCGGCCAACATGCACTTGATGCCCTTGGCAGGAATGCCGCCGCGGGGCTGCATGGCGTTGCGGATGGCCATTTTCATGGCGCGGCGGAACGCGATGCGGCGCTCGAGCTGGGAAGCGATATCCTCGGCAACCAGCTGGGCATTGGTGGAAACGTTGCGAACCTCAACAATGTTCAGGTTTACATTTTTGCCGGTCAACTTGGCAAGCTGTGCCTCAATCTTGGCGCTTTCAGCACCGCCCTTGCCGATGACAATGCCCGGCTTGGCGCAGTAGATGTTGACCTTGACGCGGGGTGCGCCGGACTGGCTATCCACCGTGCGCTCGATCTCGATTTTGGGTACGCCAGCGGCGTAGAGCTGCTTTTTCAGCAGTTTGCGAATTTTATAGTCCTCAACGAGGGTGTCGCCAAATTCCTGCTTAGAGGTAAACCAGCGGCTATCCCAATCTTTGATGACACCCACGCGCATGCCGTGGGGATTGACTTTCTGGCCCATATGTTTACCTCCTTACTCTTTCTCTTTAAGAACGACAGTCATGTGGCTGGTTCTTTTGAGAATACGGAATGCGCGGCCCTGTGCGCGGGGCATAATACGCTTCAGCGTGGGGCCGGGGCAGACATAACATTCTGCGACATAAAGATTTCCGCGGTCCATGCTGAAATTGTTTTCAGCATTCGCGGCTGCAGAGTTCACCAGCTTGAGAAGGGGCTCACAAGCGGCCTTCGGGGTGTACTGCAGGATCGCCAGCGCTTCGTCCAGGGGTTTGCTGCGGATGAGATCCATCACAACAGAAACCTTGCGGGGACTAATGCGGGCGTAACGAAGAATTGCCCGAGCTTCCATTTGTTTGTTCCTCCTCTTACTTATTTCCCGGTGGTTTTGCCGCCGCCGTGGCCGGTGAATTTGCGGGTTGGTGCAAATTCGCCCAGCTTGTGGCCAACCATATCCTCGGTTACATACACGGGGACATGCTTGCGGCCGTCGTGCACTGCGAAGGTGTGGCCGACGAAATCCGGGAAGATGGTGGAAGAACGGCTCCAGGTTTTGACGACGCTCTTCTTGCCACTATCATTCATGACCTCAACCTTTTTCAAAAGCGAAGGCAGAACGTAAGGGCCCTTTTTCGTGCTTCTAGACATAGTTCAAATCCTCCCTTAGCCGTTGGCGCGCTTCACAATGAATTTGTTGGAGCGGGCATGATGTTTGCGGGTCTTGAGGCCCATTGCAGGCTTGCCCCACGGGGTCATTGGGCCACTGTGGCCAACCGGGGCGCGGCCCTCGCCGCCGCCATGCGGGTGATCACACGGGTTCATGACAGAGCCACGGCTGCCGGGGCGAACGCCGCGATGGCGGTTGCGGCCGGCCTTGCCCAGGTTGACATTCTCGTGGTCAATGTTCGACACAACGCCAATGCTGGCGATGCAGTTGAGGGGCACCTTGCGCATCTCGCCGGAAGGCAGGCGAACCAGCGCGTAGCCGTTCTCCTTTGCCATCAGCTGGGCCATAACGCCAGCCGAGCGAACCATCTGGCCGCCCTTGCCGGGGTAAAGCTCAATGTTATGGATCATGGTACCAACGGGGATGTTCTCAAACGGAAGGGCATTGCCCGGCTTGATATCCGCGGAGGGGCCAGCCATAACAGCATCGCCAACCTTGAGGCCGTCGGGTGCAAGGATGTAGCTTTTCACGCCGTCCTCGTACTCCACCAAAGCGATAAAGGCGGAACGGTTCGGGTCGTACTCCAGCGTTTTCACGGTGGCGGGCACATCGAACTTGTTGCGCTTGAAATCGATGACGCGGTACTTGGTGCGGTTGCCGCCGCCGTGATGGCGAACGGTGATTTTGCCGGTGTTGTTGCGCCCGGCATGGTGCTTCATAGGCTCCAGCAGGCTGCGCTCGGGCTCAACCTTGGACAGCACGCTGTAATCGGTAACAGTCATGCCACGGCGGCCCGGGGTAGTCGGCTTGTACTTTTTGATAGCCATTTGTTTCTCCTTTTGTTTATCTTATGATGTTATCGGGGTCATATCCCCATACGCGAGCCTTCGGCAGGCTCTTAGGTCATGCTGGTAAAGAACTCGATCTCCTTGGAGTCGGCCTTCAGCGTGACAATCGCCTTTTTGGTGGCGGCGGTGTAGCCCGCGTGCGCCCCCTGGCGGCGGTAACGACCACGAACATTCATGGTGTTGACCTTTTCGACCTTAACACCGAACAGTTCCTCGACCGCCTTGGCGATATCGATTTTGGTGGCATCGGTAGCGACCTTGAAGGTGTACTTCTTGTCGGTGATACCGGCCATGGACTTTTCGGTGATAATGGGAGCGAGAACGATATCCTGTGCGAATTTCATCAGCCCAGTACCTCCTCAAGTTTCTTTACGGCTTCCAGGCTGATGATCAGCTTATCGGCGTTTACAACGTCGTAAGTGTTCACGCTGGTAGCGGTGGTGGTTTTCACACCCGGGATGTTGGCGGCGCTTTTTACGAACATATTGTCAACGTTATCGTTCACAACCAGGTTCTTTTTGGCGGCGCCCACAGCGGTGAGCATAGCGACGACCGTTTTGGTCTTGTAGGCATCTGCAGCGAGCTTGTCAACAATAACAATGTTGCCGGTGGCAGCTTTGTCAGACAGAGCGCTTAACACAGCCAGGCGCTTTACCTTTTTATTGATGGTGTAGCTGTAGTCACGCGGCTTGGGGCCCAGAGCAACACCGCCGTGCGTCCACTGAGGAGCGCGGGTGGAACCTTGGCGTGCGTGGCCGGTGCCCTTTTGGCGCCAGGGCTTTTTGCCGCCGCCCGAAACTTCCATACGGATTTTGGTGTTCTGGGTGCCCTGGCGCTGGTTTGCCAGGAAGTTAACCACTGCCTCGTGGACAGCCTTTTCGTTCGGGGTGATACCGAACACGGCGTCGGAAAGCTCAACGGTGGAAACCTTCTTGCCGCTCATATCAACGACATCAAAATTAGCCATTGTGTTTTCCTCCTTTACGCTTTCACGCTGTCGTGGATGGTGACCACAGCGCCCTTGGCACCGGGGATAGCACCCTTGATGGCGATCAGATTGTTTTCAGCATCGACTTTTACGATGATCAGGTTCTGCACGGTAACCCGCACAGCGCCCATGTGGCCGGGCAGCTTTTTGCCGGGGAACACACGGGACGGGCTGGAGGTGGAACCGTTGGAACCGGCGTGGCGGGCCACAGGGCCGGTGCCGTGGCTCTCACGCAGGCGGTGCTGGCCATAGCGTTTGATAACGCCCTGGTAGCCCTTGCCCTTGCTGATGCCAACCACATCGACGTGGTCGCCTGCAGCGAAGGTGTCTGCCTTCAGTACATCGCCCACGTTAACGGCGGCGATGTCGGCCAGACGGAACTCCCGAAGGGTGCGTTTCGGGGCAGCGTCTGCCTTGTCAAAGTGGCCCTTGGCAGCCTTATTGACCTTTTTGGCGGAAATTTCGCCATAGCCGAGCTGCACAGCCTGGTAGCCATCGCTCTCGGCGGTCTTTTTCTGCACAACGGTGCAGGGGCCGGCCTCAATGACGGTAACGGGAACGACCTTGCCGTTCTCGTCGAACAACTGGGTCATGCCCAGCTTCTTGCCGATGATACCTTTTACCATGTTAAAATCCTCCTGTAAAGGTTATTGGTTGATGGTTACCCACCAACATGACCTCTCCGCTCATTCGGTTGATGCGGGGTCAAGTTTCGACTTCGTTTTTGCTTAACACAATGCCGGTGGTCAGCGGAACACGGCCGCTCGGACCGGCGCTTTGTGCAAGCGCCTTCACAAAATCAAAGCTTAATCTCAATATCAACGCCGGCGGGGAGCTGCAGGCTCATAAGAGCCTCAACCGTCTTGTTGGACGGCTTCAGAATGTCGATCAGGCGCTTGTGGGTACGCATCTCGAACTGCTCGCGGCTATCCTTATACTTATGGACAGCGCGCAGAACCGTGATGATCTCCTTGTCGGTGGGCAGGGGGATGGGGCCGGACACGCGAGCGCCCGTGCGCTTTGCGGTCTCCACGATCTTCTCTGCCGCTGCATCGATCATCGATGCGTCGTAGCTCTTTAACCGGATTCTGATTTTTTCTTTGACTGCCATTGCTTTCGCCTCCTAATATAAATTTGTTGCCTTAGGCGAGCCGATAAATCACACACGCTTCCGGGTGTTCAACCATTTTGTACGAGAAAATCCGGTGAACCGCGCACCCGCAGTTCAGCCGGAGAGAATCATTACAAAGCTGGCGGAAATTGGTCCGGCCCGCAGACAGCAGTACCGTACGTATCCCTTTGCATCCGTAATTCTTTCGCCCGGTTCTAAGATCGGACATACTCCGCGGAAAAACCCGTACCACCTATCGGCGGCGCGGCAACCTCCCGCATCAACGCATATCGTGGCTTGTAATAGAACGCCTGTTCCACACAAGCCGTTCGCAGCCGTATATTATAGTAACACACCTTGCCGGGCGTTGCAAGTGTTTTTTTTGCAATTCGATGAATTTTTTTAAAAATTTTCTCCCTTTTGCCAAATCCCCCGTTTGCGGGCTTGCCCCTGCCCTGCCTGGCGCGGGCAAACCCGCGCCAAAGCCCGGCCCGCTGCGCCCCGGCAGCCCTGTTCCGCTGTTCCGCTGTTCCGCCGTTCCGCCTTAGCCCGGCGCGCCCAGCTGGGCCACCCGGTAGCCATCCCCCGTCCAGCAAAGCTGCACACGGCTCATGTAGGCGATGTAGGATGGGGTGCCCGCCTGCCCGCCTGCCGCCGCACCGGCGTTTTGATGGATGGACAAAATTTTGAGCCAAATGTCCCCCTGGGGCCGTATCTCCGGCTCGGTGTAAAGCATCCCCAGGTAGGTGGGGTCAGCGCGCCGCGCCCCGTAGCCAAACTGCCCAAATTGTCCAAATTCTAAAGCATCCTCGGGGCCGCGCAGAAAGCCCGCCTGTTGCCATTTGCCGTCCCACTCGCCGTGGGTTAGCTCCTCCGTGATAGAACCGCCGAACACCTGGTTTAAATAGGCCCGCAGCTTGCTAAACTGGCTGAACCGCGCCCCGGGCAGCGCCTGATAGAGTGCTGCCTCCCCCTTGGTGCTGCTTTCGGCAAGCTGCTTTGCGGGGCGGTAGCCCAGCGCCCCTTCATAATGCGCCGAGAAATCGAGTGCTTCGGCCAGCGCCACCCCGGCCTGGGCATCCAGGGCATCCGGCACCGGGTAGCTGCGCGTGCAGGGGGCGCCATCCTCCTGGTAGCGGATGGTGACCGCCCGCACCGCAATTTGCGGCAGGGTGTAGCTTTGTTGCAGCAATAGCCCTTGCATCTCGCCACCATCCCGCGCGCCCGGGTTCAGCGCCCGCAGGGTTTCCTCCTCCACACCGGTATACAGCGCCACCCCGGCCAAGTCCTCCGGCTGCCAGTTGCCCGGCCCCGTTCCGCCGCCGTAGCGCAGCTCCACCGTGCAGTTTTGCGATATCTCGCCGCAGGCAGCGCCATCCCGCCACAGAGCGGCGGTGGCGGGATGTTGGGTGTAGCGTGCCTGGGGGTCGGGCTGGGCGGGGGTGGAAAGTTGCTCCGACGGCAGGGCGCTTTGGTGCCAGCCGTCCGCCTCCTTGAGCCATAGGGTAGTCCCCTCCCAGGCGGCCCCCGCGTAGTGGGCGGGCAGGGTTTCGGTGCCCTCGCCGTTCAGCAGCCCCCAACCGCCATCCCGGCAGACCGCAGCATAGCCGTTTTGCAGGTAAGCGGCCAAGTCGGGGGCGGTGGAGGCATTTTCGCCGTAGGAATCCTTTACGCTGTAGGTGGCATCGTACACGGCCTCGGTGGCAGCGCCGCCGTTCCGGTCGATATAGCGCCACTTGCCGTTCTGCTCCACCGGGGCCAGCGGCTGGTCAAAAAACCAGTTGGCATTTTGGGCTTCCGGCCCCATGCCGGAGCCGTTCCGGCTGATGTACCAGTAGCCATCCTCCGGCTTGCCCGGCTCCACCGTGCCATTGTTTTCCACCTCGTGGGCGCTGAACACCGGCAATAGGTCACCATAGGTATCCCAGTCTTGCTCGGTCACCTGCGCGATCGTGCCGGGGCCATCCATCCCCCGGCAGGCGCAGAGCGCGTTGCCATCCAGCGCATAGATATCCCGCCCCGGCCAATCCAGGTCGTAAAAAAAGTAGCCGTAGGCCCCGCCGTGGCCGGGGCAGACCCCATTTTCCCCCGCGCCTTCCAGCGTGGCGGTGTATTGGTCAAGCTCTGCCCAGTCCATCCCGGCCACCGGCCATACCCAGTGGTGGTTGCCACATTCGGCCACCGGCCTATCCGCCCGGCAGGGCAGCAGCTCGGTGCCATCAGCCCGTATCAGCCCCCACTTGCCGCCCTGGCTGACCGTAAAGTAGCCGGTGGCAATGGTGGCCGGGCGGATGCCATGCACCGCCACCGGGCGCAGCGCATCGTAAGGCAGGCCCGGGGTGGCGGTGGGCACTGGGGTTGCCGTGGCAATGGGCGCGGCGGTAGGCGCGGCGGTAGGCGTAGTTGCCACCGTGGGCGCAGGGGTGGGCGCGGCAGTGCCCGCCGCAGGCCCGGCCTGGCACCCCGCCAGCAGCACCGCCGCCAGCAGGGCCATAACGCTATATTTTTTCATCGTTTCGCCCCCTTTTCCCCATCATACCACAAAACCTGCCCGCCGGGCTACCAGTAAGCCCGGCGCGCAGGTTTCCACATTTTTTTAGCGCAAGCGCGCACAAAAGCCAGGCCCGCCGCGCTTTTTGCTGCGGCCAAGGCCGGCCATAGGCGGCCGGAAGTAGCCGCGCGCAGCCGGGGGCAGCGGCAGGCCGCGCCACACGGCAGGGCCTCGCTTTTTTTGGGGGCGGGGCCTCCCCCGCTCACTTCTTTGCTTTTAAGGTTTCCTCCAGCCCGTCCCGTGGGGTCACGTAGACGGTGGTGTATACCTCATATAGCACCATGCCGGGCTTTGCGCCGTTCGCCTTCCAGATGTTTTTCACCTCGGTGGTATCCACCGGCACCTTTACCGCGCCGTTTTTGGTGTAGGCGCTGGAATGTATCACCGCCAGCTCGGCGGCTTCCTGCCGGGTGGCATCAGGCACGGCCTCGCCCCGGCAAAGCACTACCGCATGGCTGCCCGGCGCTTTTTGTACATGGAACCACACATCCCGCCCGCGGGCGGTGTGCAGGGTCAGCTTATCGTTTTGCAGGTTGTTGCGGCCCACCAATATCTCAAAGCCATCGCTGGAGGTATAGCGCAGGAAATCGGCCGGTTTTTGCTTTTTATCCCGCTGCTTATAATATTTTAGGTACCCCTGGCTTTTCAGCTCGGCCCGTATCTCGCCCAGGGCCTGTTCGCCGGGGGCGCTCTCCACCTCGTACAGCACGGTGGCAAGGTACTCAATCTCCCCCGCGCCCTCAGCCAGCAGCTTTTCCAGCATCACAGCGGCGGTCTGCCGCTTTTTATAATCCTTAAAATACTTTTGGGCGTTCTCGTTGGGGCCAAGGCGGGGGTCAAGCGGGATGGTTACATCCTGCCCGGTATAGTAGTTTTGCACCGTCACCTTGCGGTCGCCCTTTTGGGCGGCCCAAAGGTTTGCTTGCAGCAGCTCGCCATACAGGCGCAGGGTATCGGATTTATGGCTTTGGGCCAGCTCCTCCCACCGGGCGGCCTGCTTGCGCACGGCGCGCTCGTGCATATTGTGTACCGCCTTGTACAGCTCTTTGCTTTTTTGGCGCAGCCGCTCGGCACGGTCCTTGGTGGAATAATAATCCTCCAGCAGGGCGCTGTAGCTGGGGTAGGGGGTCAACTGTGCGGTGGGGCCGTATTGCTGAGGGGCAAAAAAGCTGTACTCCACCGGCTTGCCGCTTTCCAGCCGGACGGCGGTGGGGGTACCGCCCGCCGAATGTTCGCCCCGCAGGCCCGCCAGCGCCGCCACCAGGGCCGCCCGCTGTTCGGCGTTCAGCTCACTGGCAAGCAGGGGCGTTTCCCCGCCGAAGGCGCGGTACGCGGCCTCCCGCATGACGACCGGGCCAACGCCCCCCACGGTTTTGTTGAGGGCTTCGGCCACCGGCAGCTCTTTTTGGCAGGCAGCCGCCACCATCTCCTCGGGGGTGGTGGCCAAAAAATCCGGCTTGCCGGGCTGGGGGGGCAGGGTGTAGGGCAGGCCGGGCAAAAGCTGGCGAATCTCGCTGGCTTCAAAATCCACCCGCTTGAGGGCATCCATAATTTTTTCCTGCTGAATCAGCACCAGGTTGGAGTAGCGGCCCATCAGTTCAGCCGCCAGGGTGTTCACCACCAAATCCCCCATCTCGTTGGTACAGCGGAAATCAAAAAATACGATGCGGTCCCCCGGCAGCATATGCAAATCAATCAGCCGCCCACCCGCCAGGTATTTGCGCAGCAGCATACAAAAGCCCGGTGGGGTTTGGGGGTTTTCAAACCCCTCCCGCGTTAGGCAAACCCGGGCCGAGCCGCTGCGGGCCGAGAGCAGCAGCTTGTGTGTTTCGGTGCGGGAGCGCAGGGTGATAACCACCTCGTCCCGCGTCGGCTCAAAAATTTTATCAATTTTTGCATCCAACAATTTTGTTTTCAGTTCCGCGGCCACCAGGGCCAGCGTTGCGGCATCCAAAGCCATGATTTTCTCCTTAACGGCAATCCGCCGCGCACCACAGGCAAGCCACCCAAAAGCAAAGCACCGGCAAGGCAGGGGCGGAACACCGCCGCAGCCTTTGCGGATGCAATTTTTCAAGCAGTTTGCAGGGCAGCGCGGCGGCTATGCCTTTATAAATAGGTATAGGGGTCGGCATCTCGGGCCGATACCTCAGCCGGTATGCCGGGCAGGGCCTTTTGCAGGTAGCCCGCCAGCACGGCGGCAATTGGGCGCTCGGTGGCCCAGTGGCCCGCCACCACCACGCTCAACCCCGCTTGCAGGGCATCGCAGGCATGGTGATGGCTAGCTTCGCCGGTAACCAGGCAATCGGCCCCCTGGGCCAGTGCCTCCTCCCAAAAGCTGCCGCCCGAGCCACTCACCTCGGCCAAGCGGCGCACCGGCTTGCCGGCATCCGCATATTTTACCCGCGCACCCAGCACGTTTTCGCACAGGGCCGCCAGCGCGGCGGCGGTGGTGGGGGCGGCAAGCGCCCCTACCCGGCCACAGCCCCCGGCAAACACGGTGGTATCCGTCATCCCCAGCAGGGCCGCCAGGGTATCGTTCACCCCGCCCGGCGCAGCATCCAAATTGGTGTGCATACAGATGGCGGAAATGCCGTTTTTCAGCAGCAGCCCGGGTACCGACCCTGCCGAGAGGGCTTTGAGGGGGGCAAAGATAACCGGGTGGTGGGCAACAATCAGCCCGCAGCCCTTGCCGGCGGCCTCGGCCACCACGGCGGGGGTGATATCGAGGGTGGTCAGTATCCGGCTTATCGGCGCACCGGCATCCACCAGCAAACCGATATTATCCCAGCTTTCGGCCAGCTCGGGCGGGGCCAGGGCTTGCAGCTGCTGCAAAACCTCCCCCGCTGTCACGGTTTTTATCACGGCCATCGCGTTCCCTCCAATTCATTCAGCAGCGCGTCCACCCCCGCAGCCTCGGGGCCGGGGGGCAGGCCACGGCGGTATTTTTGCAGCTTGGCGGCCTGCGCGGCCCGGTACTCCGCCGCACCGGGTTGCCCCGCCACCTTGCCGCAAAGGCAGGAAAGCCCATCCGGCTCGGTGGGGTGGCCCGTGTAGGCCGCCTGCATCACCGCATAGTACCGGCCCGCCGCCTGGCAAAGGGTTTCGGCCTGCAGGGCAAAGCCGTTGCGGGCCAGCCACTGGCGCAGGGCACTGTGCTTGGTGGCAGGCACCAGCACCAGGTTGTACCGCCCGGGCTCCGCCCGTAGCCAGGGCGCGGCGGCCAAAATTTGGCAGATGGTTTCGGCCCCCATCCCGGCAATTACAATATCATCCACCTCGCCGGGGGCAACCACCGAAAGCCCGTCCCCCAGCCGCAGCACCACCTTCTCGCCCCAGGGGGCACAGGTGGCGCGGGCTTTGGCAAGGGGGCCGGGCCGAAGGTCGCAAGCAAGAATACGCGGGCAGCGTCCGCTGCCCGCGAGATAGGCGCTCAATTTGCCATGGTCGCACCCGATGTCCGCCACCCGGCTTCCGCTGCGCACATAGGCGGCAGCGGCGGCCAGGCGGGCATCCAGCAAGGGGGCGCGGGGGTTACTGCTGGGTAGCAAAATACTCGTTCAGCTGGGCGCAAAGGGCATCGGCATCCACGCCATGCACACCGCAGGCCTGCTCCACCGTTTCGCCATGGGCAGCCATGCAGCCCAGGCAGTGCATACCGGTGGCCATGAAGATGGGCACGCAGCCCTGCTTGGGGTCGTTGTTCAAAATTTCGGCAATGATGGTATTTTTCGTAACAGTCATGGTAATTTCCTTTCTATTCAAAGCAGATTGTTCTTATTATATCCCAAAGGTGGCATAAAGGCCATACCCTTGTAGCAAAACGAAGGCGCTTAACACCGTTACGCCAAATATGGCCCCCCGGGCGGGGTCTTTTTTGGCGGCAAAGGTTTTGGTTTGGCCTACCAGCAGCAGGGCCAGGGGCAGCACCGGCAACCAGTACCGGCCCTGCACCCCAAAGATGGTTTGGTAATTGATGGGCGTCCAGGTGAGGGCCGCCAAAAACGATAGCCCCACCACCGTGAAGAATACCAGCCCCACGCACCAGCTGCCCCGCCTGCCCAGCTTAGGGCGGGCATCGGCGGTGGTTAGGGGCAGCGCGGCGGCCACCAGCGCCAAAACCAGCCCCACCCCCAGCACCCAGCTTACCAAAATGGGGTAGACGATGGGTTCGCCCAGGGCGGTGCCCAGCACCCCCTGTAGCCAGAGCGCGCCCTGGCTTTCGGCACTGCGCAGAAGCAGCTTGACGGTGCCCGGCAGGTTGCGGCAGATATACCCCACCGAGTAGGTGTAGATGGAATCGCCATTTTCCTGGATGCTGCCCACCAGGTCCTCGGGGGTAAGGCCGCCCCACATATGGGTAAGCTTGTAGAGCGCCACCGGCAGGGCCACCGCCGCGCAGAGGGCCAGCGCCCCCCAAAACAGCTTTTTGCCCCGCGCCGTGCGGCGGGCCAGCGCGTAGGCGCCGCCCAAAAGGGCTGCCGCCACCGCCAAGGCCAGGGCCGCACGGGTAAGGCCCACGTTATCCACATCCCGCGTGGCGTAAAGCAGGGCCGATAAATTGGTGGCCAGCCACCCGGCCACGGCCACCGCCAGCACCCCCAGCTTAAGCCACCGGCCACGGCGGCGAAGCTGCGGGGCATTCTGCCCGCCCCAGCCAAGGTGGGCATCCGGCACCAGCAGGCAAAGCAGGGCCACCGGCAGGTAAATGGCCTTGAGCGGGCCAATGAACAGCGCATACCCCACCAGCAGCAGCCGTTCGCCCCGGTGGGCGGGGCGGCCGCGCAGGCTTAGGCAAAGGGCCGTGTAGCCAAAGGCAAGCCCCAGCACCACACCATCGCCCGAAAGGCTGGCCCCCAGCTGGGTGGCCATAGGCAGCAGCGCCACGGTGGCAAACAGCCCGCGCCAGGCCACCGGGGCCAGCGCCACGGCCATCGCCGCCAACAGGGTGTACACCGCCAGGCTGCCCAACCGCCCCAGCAGCAGCATACCATAAAAGCCCAGCCCCAACACCCGTGCCAGGGCAATGCCCAGGGTTTGGCCGGGGTAAAGGCGGTAACCATTCTCCGCCACTGCCACGGTGGTGGCGGTGTCGCAGGCCGGGGCCGCGCCGGTATCCCCCAGGTGCTCCAGCATGGTTTTGTAGGCAAAAATGCCCACCGCGCCGGTATCACTGCGGAAATACGGGGCATCGCAGGCTCGTGCCTGCAAATATAAAGTACCGTCTTTTTCCACCGCCGTCTGTTGCCCCAGCAACGTGCTTGCCTGGCGGTAGCTGGCGGCAAGGTGGGTATATTCGTCCGGGGCCACCAGTGGCGGGGTAACCAGGGCAAACGCGCCGCCCAGCAGCAGCGCCTCCACCGCAAACACCGCCACCAGCCCGGCCCGCCGCCAAAACAGCAGCCCGCACCCCAGCGTAACGGCCAAAAACAGCAGCACCCCCACCACGGCCGATAGCGTGCTCGCCCAATTGCCCGAATAATCCACCACATACTGTAGCGCGGCGGTGGCATTTTGGGGTTGCCCGGCCACGACCAGGGGCAGCCCGGCCACCGCGCCCTCGCTGGCCCAAAGGCCAAGCGGGTGGCCCGCATCCACCGGGTCGGCCTGGTACTGCAAAGCAAGGGTCAGCTCGGCGGCAGCCGGGGCGGTGTAGGGTGCCGCAAAAATAACTTCCGCAAAGGTATTGTCCTTCAGTTCCAGCAGGGGGCGCTGCCCGGTGGCAACCGCGCTGCCATCCGCCGTGTATAGCGTGGCATAAAGCGCCCCGCCCGAAAACGCATGGTCGTAGGTGGCAATATCCAACCGCACGCCATACAGCCGCTGCCCCGCCACCACGGGCAGGGTTTGGGTAAGCCCTGTGGCGAGTGCACTCTCTCCCGCCACGGCGGGCAGGGCGACAATTTGGCTGTAATCGTCGTTTACAATCTCGTACACGGGGGTATTATCCACCCGCTGGGCAAGGTCAAACCCGGCCCAGGCCAGCACCAGGGCGGCAGCCAGCGCCACCCCCAGCAGCATCAGCAGCGGGCGGTGGGCGGCGCAAAAACGTTTGATTGTTTGCATAAAGCCCCCGTTCAAAAAATTGTGTTTTCTGCCAGGTATTATACCGCAATACCACCAAAAGAGCAACCCGCGCCCCGGCAGGGATGCAAAAAAGGGGTGCGCCCCTTACAGGACGCACCCCTTTTTGTGTGCAAATTGCAATTAGTTCTGCTTCATCTTCGCAAAGCACTCGCTGCAGTAGACCGGACGGTCTTCACGAGGCTGGAAGGGAACCTTGCAGGTCTTGCCGCAGCTAGCACAGACGGCGTCAAACATCTGACGCTCGCCACGGGTGCTGTTCTTGCGGGAATCGCGGCAGGGCTTGCAGCGCTGGGGCTCGTTCTCAAATCCACGGCTGGAATAGAACTCCTGCTCGCCGGCAGTCCAGATGAACTCCTTGCCACAGTCTTTGCATACTAAAGTTTTGTCTTCGAACATAATTGGGTATCTCCTCTTAATTTAGTATTTGCCCGCGGAAGGATTTCAACCGACACCTTTGGTGAAAGGACCAACGCTCTTAATGTTAAGCTACTGGGGGCAGATATATATTTAAGCCAAGTGGCTTAAATTCGGTCAAGGTAGGGTGTTTCAGCTTCCCTTTAGCTTCCGCCGTGCCCGTGCCAGGGCATTTTCAGCGGCTTTAGGAGCGCAGCCCAAACAGGCGGCAATCTCGGCAGTGGTATTGCCTGCTACCGAAAGTAGCAGGGCGCGGCGTTCCCGTGTGGAAAGCTCCGTTTCCATCCGTAACAGGATGGCGGCATATTCCTCCCCAGCAATGGCAATTGCTTCGGGGTCGGGCGCGGTGCGCGCACCAGCGGGCGGTGTGCCATGTTGGCCATCGTCCAGTGGCAAAG
>JAQUSS010000112.1 GCA_028710135.1 Gemmiger sp.
GATACCCTGCGCTCATCCAGTTGGATTGCTCGGGGTTCGAGCAGAACTTTTCGGGGTGGCCAAAGGCAGGGTCCTGCGCGGCAATTTTACGCCACAAATCCCAGCCGCCGCCCTCCTTGAGCGCGGGGTTGAAGGCTGCCGGGGCATCCTGGCTGCCAATGGCCGAATTTTCAACACAGCCGCCATTGGTGATAAATACCAGGTCGTTCTCGGTCAAATCAATGGCTTCCTCCTGGCCGTCGCGCAGGGTATCAATGCGGGTTGCCTGCTTTTTGCCGTTGGCGCAATCAAACGCAATGTTTGTCACCTTAACGCCATAGTGGAACTGTACGCCAAAGCTTTCCAGGTATTTTACCATCGGCAAAATCATGCTCTCGTACTGGTTGTAGCGGGTAAAGCGAAGGGCTTTAAAGTCCGGCAGGCCGCCAATGTGGTGGATGTAGCGCTGGATGTAAAGCTTCATCTCCAGGGCACTGTGCCAGTTTTCAAAGGCAAACATCGTGCGCCAATACAGCCAGAAGTTGGAGTTTAACACCTCATCGTCAAACACATCGGTGATGCGCTTATCGGCCAGCTGGTCGTTCGGGGTGAAAAACAGCTTCATAATTTCCATGGCACCCTTGTCCGAAAGGGCAAACTTGCCATCGGTGTGGGCATCCTGGCCTTGGGCAACGGTGGCACGGCAGAGCGAATAGTTGGGGTCTGCCTTATTGAGCCAATAGTATTCGTCCAGCACGCTGACGCCCTCGGTTTCAATGGAAGGAACCGAGCGGAACAAATCCCACATACACTCAAAGTGGTTATCCATCTCGCGGCCGCCCCGCATCACATAGCCAACATCCTGGTATTTGTAGCCATCGCAGGCGCCGCCCGGGATGGGGTCTTTCTCAAGAACATGAACGTGTTCGCCCTTCATCTGGCCATCGCGCACCAGGTAGCAGGCTGCCGCCAGCGCTGCCAGGCCGCTGCCAACAATATAAGCGGATTTATGGTCTACCCCGGCGGGCTTTTTGGGGCGGGCAAAGGCTTCGTAGTTACCACTGGAATAATACATAACTGTAACCTCCTGTATGTTGTGTGTTTTGGAATGGTTTTAGTATAAGCCCCCCGCCGGTTAGAAGCAACCAACAAAATGCCCGCTGTGATAAAAAACTTATCAAAGCGGGCATTTTGTCTAATTTTTATTTTGTGGGTTACTCCGCCTGGTCAATGCGGTAGCGGTTCAGTGCCTTCGAGATATCGCCGTGGATCAGGGTGGATATCCGCTCCACCACCTGCCGGGGGTCGTCCCGCATACCGCGGTTAATCCAATCCAGCATCACGCCCACAAAGGCGTACTTGTAAAAATGGGCGATAAACTCTTTATCCTCCTGCCGGATGGTCATCCCGGCGGCCTTTTCCTCCACCACATCAATCAGCAGGCTGTAGGTAACCTGGTAAAGGTAGCTTTCCACCTGTTCCCGGCTGATGGAGTGGTAGACGTTTAAAATAAAGGGCTTGTTTGCCAACGCCCCCTCAAATATCCGCAAAAAGCCCTGCTGCCAGGTATCGTAGGTTTTGTTGCCCGCCAGCACCCGCATGGCTTCCTCCTCGCAAGACCAATCTACCAAATCATAAATATCTTTAAAATGGTAGTAGAAGGTCATGCGGTTTACGCCGCAGTGCTCAGTAATATCGGCAATGGTAATTTTATCAAGGGGCTTTTGCTGCAACAGCTCTTTAAGGGATGCCTGCAACGCCCGCTTGGTGGTTTGTGCCATAGCTTCACCCTCCCCTACTTTTTAGAGTATTGTACCATAAACCGGCAACAAATTCCACCGGCTGCCCTTGCAGCCCCACAGCGCGGCAAAAATTTCACCCTTTGGCACTGCGGATATAAAAATCGTGCTCGGGGGTGCGGCAGAGCTGCACCCCAAACACGCGCTCCACCACGCCGCTTGCAAGAAGCTGCGCCGGCGTGCCGGCAGCGGCCAAACGCCCGCCATCCAGCACCACCAAATAGTCGCTGTAGCGGAAGGCCTGGGTTAAATCATGCAGAACCATCAGGATGGTTTTGCCCGCGGCGGCAAAGGCTTGCACCTCCCCCAATAGGGCATACTGCTTGGCAATATCCAGGTAGGTGGTGGGTTCATCCAAAAACAACACCTGGCTGCCCTGGGCCAGCGCCATGGCAAAGTAGGCTTTTTGGCGCTCCCCGCCGGATAAAGTTCGCAAATCCCGCGCACGCCAGGCGGTAACCCCCGCCGCGTCCATGGCCCGGCAAACGGCATCGCGGTCAGCCGCCGTCATCTGGCGCGAAAACCCAAGATACGGGAACCGCCCATGCTCGGCCAAGCGCTGCACGGTTGTTTCGGGTATTGTGCGCACCTGTGGCAAAAATGCCGCTGTGCGGGCAAATTCCTTCCGGCCATAGCCGGTTATGCTGCTGCCCGCCAGCAAAATATCCCCCCCGCCAATCGGCAGCTGCCTTGCGGCAGCCCGCAAAAGGGTGGTTTTGCCGCACCCGTTCAGCCCCAGCAGGGTGGTAATTTTGCCGCGCGGCGCGGTGAAGGAGATGTTTTCAAGCACCGGGCTTGCGCCGTAGCCCACCGTAACGTTGCAATATTCAATCATAAATGCGGCTCCTTTTATGGTGCAGCAGCAGGCTTAAAAAGAAGGGGCCGCCCAACAGCGAAAGCAAAATGCCCACCGGCAGCTCAAACGGGGCAAACAGCACGCGGGCCAGCACATCGCACAGCAACACAAAGCTTGCCCCCAGCAGGGCGCAGGCCGCCACCAGCCGCCGGTGTTCGCTGCCCACCAGCCGCCGTGCAATGTGGGGCACCAGCAGCCCCACAAAGCTAAGTAGCCCCGCAAAGCTTACGGCTGCCCCGGCCAGCAGCGCCGCCGCCAATATCGAAAGGAACCGAACCAGCCCCACGTTCATCCCCAGGCTTTTGGCGCTTTGCTCCCCCAGGGCAAGAACGTTGAGATCCGGCGAGAGGAAAAGGGCCAGCACCCCCCCGGCCAGCAGGTAGGGCAGCGCCCCACCCAGCCCCGCCAACGTAACGCCCGAAAGCCCGCCCATCAAAAAGCCGCTGGCACCCGGCAAAATATCGGGGTAAAGCAGCTTGATGGTGTTCATACCGGCACTGAGCATACCGCTGACGGCAAGGCCCGCCAAGATAAGCGTTGTGCGCGAAAGCCCGGCCCGCAAGGCCAGCAGGTACACAAGGATTGCCGCCGCCAGCGCCCCCAAAAAGGAGGCCATGGGCACCGCCCCCGCAACCCCGGGCAGCAGCGCCGCTGCCGCCAGCCCCGCAAAGCCCGCCCCGGCGTTTACACCAATGACATTGGGGCTGGCCATGGCGTTATTCAGCACGGCTTGCAGCAACACCCCAGCCACCGCCAGCCCGCTGCCCGCCAGCAAGGCGGCCAGCGTGCGGGGCAGGCGCACATACAAAAGCACCCGCCAAATGGGGCTGGTGGCATCCCCGTTATCCAGCGCGCCCCATAGCTGGGCCACCGTATAATTTTGGCTGCCGCACCGCAGGCTAAGCAGCAGGGCCACCACCAGGGTAACCACAAGGCAGCCAAGCACCGGGGCGCTGCTTTTAGCCGAGTTTTTCGGCAAGGCTCGGGTACAGGATGGTGGCAAGATACGCATAGCTTTCCCCCCAACGCGCATTCGGTTTGTAGTGGAATAAATCCTTGGGCAGCACTTTATAGTTGCCGTTCTGCACGGCCTTCAGCCCTGCCCAGGCCGGGTTTGCTTCCAGGTTTTGGGCCAGCCAATCCAGCGCCTTCTGCTGGCTGGAGCCCATTGTCACCACCAGGATATATTCCGGGTCGGCGGCAATAATTTCTTCCATGCTAACATCCTCCAGCAGGCTTTGGTATTGCTCCACCAAATTGTCGGCCCCCAGCTCGGCAAGCATGGCCCCCGCCAAATTGTCGGCCCCCTTGGCCTTGCAGCCGGTCGAGTACGCCCGCAGCAGCAGCACCGTGGGCGCTGGCTCGCCCGCCGCCTGCACGGTATCCTTCACAAAGTCAACCTGTTTTTCTACCGCCACGCCGTTTTGCTGGTAGAGGGCCTCCTGCCCGGTCATATCGCAAAATTGGCGCAGCATGGCAAGATAATCGGTAAAGGTATCCACCCGGTAGTAGGCATGGGGGATGCCGGCCTGGGCCAGGGCCTCATGCAAATCGGTCTGCTCCGAAATATCGGCTGAAAGTATCACAAAATCGGGGTTCAGCGCCAAAATTTCTTCCAAATTGGGCTGTTGGGTGGAGCCGATCACGGCCACATCCTCGCCCAGGGCCAAGCCACGCTCGGTAACGGCATCCTCGGTGGTGCCCACCAGTGTGCCGCCCGCAAGGCTCCAGGTTTCGGCAAAGCTGCCGTAGAGGGAAACCACCCGCGCCCAGCTTTCCACCGTTACCGTGTAGCCCATGGCATCGGTAAAATTTTGGGTGGCCCCCGGTGTGGCGGCGGTTTGGGGGGTGCTTTGGGTGGCCGGTTCGGGCGCGGTGGTGGCGGTTTGGGTGGCCGTTTCTGCCGTGGGCGTGGCAATCGGCGCGCCGGCGCAGCCCCCCAACAGTGCCAAAGCAAGGGCGGCGCTAACCAGCGCGCGCAGGGTTCCGGTTTGTTTTTTCACAGAATGCTCCTTAATTTTTTATGGTTGTATCGTATAGGTTCATCCCTGCCAGCCACGGGCGGCAGGGTCCAGCAGGCCGGCGGCGGTGTACAGCAAGGCATTGCAGATAGCGGCGGCCACATTGCTGCCCCCCTTGCGGCCCATTGCCACAATGGCGGGCACCCCATAGCGCTGGCAGGCGGCAAAAAGTGTTTCCTTGCCCTCCACCACGTTCACAAAGCCAACCGGCACCCCCACCACCAAGGCGGGGCGCAGGCCCTGTTCCATCTGCGCACAAATTTCCAGCAGGGCGGTGGGGGCATTGCCCACCGCCAGCACCGCGCCGGGGTATTCGGCTGCGGCCTTTTTCATGGCGGCCACGGCGCGGGTTGTGCCCTGCGCTTTGGCGGCATCGGCAACCGATGGCTCGGCCATAAAGCAGGCCGCCTGCCCACCCAGCTTTTGCAGCGCCGCCTTGCTGATGCCCGCCAGCGCCATGTTGGTATCGGTAATAATGGCCGCGCCCCCCGCCAAGGCCGCCGCGCCAAGGCCCACGGCCCCGGGGGTAAAGCAAAGGGTTTGCGCATAGCTAAAATCCGCCGTGGTGTGGATCACCCGCCGCACAACCGCCTCGGTGCCGGGGGCTAGGGTAATGCCCTGCTCTGCCAGCTCGGCGGTAATC
This sequence comes from Gemmiger sp., assembly GCA_028710135.1. GTDB lineage: Bacteria > Bacillota > Clostridia > Oscillospirales > Ruminococcaceae > Gemmiger. The sequence continues at coordinate 5,299 of JAQUSS010000112.1, forward strand.
ATCTTCATGCTGGTGCGCTCAATATCGGCGGGCAGCGTGTGTTCCAGCTTCAAAACTCCACCCCTTTTCTGGCCGGTATCCCCTTCGCATAGGGGTGGGCGCAGCAGTGCATCTCGGTGCAATAATCGGCGGCGGCGCGCATCCAACCGGCGGGCTCCCGCCCGGTAAGCACCACCTCCCGCTCGGCGGGCTTTTGGGTTACGGCGGCCTGCAACAGCGGCCCATCCACCATGCCAAGCTGCCAGGCGGCGCAGGCTTCATCCAAAACCAGTAAATCGCAGGGGGTGGCCAGTGCCGCTTGCAGGTTGGCGGTTTGTATTTTTTTGGTTTCCGCCTTCTCCTCCTCGTTCATCTGGAACACAAACTTTTGCCCGGCCTTGCCGCGGTAAACGGTTGCCCCCAGCCCCGCAAGCAGCGGTATCTCGCCGCTGGGGGCCCCTTTTAAAAATTGGACGATAACCACCCGCTTGCCCCCGCCCAAGGCGCGCAGGGCTAGGCCCATGGCGGCGGTGGTTTTGCCCTTACCCTCCCCCCAATAGAGGTGTACCAGGCCCATTTCCGGCTTTTCTAATTTTTTTAGTTCTGCTAATTTTTTCGCTTCGCCGGTTTTATTTGCTTGCTGTGTGCTGCACATCTTGCTGTTTCACCCCCATCATCTCGTAAAGCTGCGGTATATTAAGCGCGGCCCGCACGCCATCGGCCAGCGTATCAAACTGTTGCTGCTGGTAGGCCGCGTGGGATATCGGGGCCGCCGTTTGGCAGGCAATCCCCTTGCGGGCACAAAGCCAGGCGGCCAGCTTGGCGGTAAGCGCGCCGGTATCAAACAGGCCGTGCAGGTAGGTGCCGCAAACGTTGCCCACCACGCAGCCATCCTCGCCCCCTTGTTGCACGGTGGCAAAGGGTGTGCCCCCCTGCCGGGTGGTGATGCCAGTGTGGATTTCATACCCGGCAACCGCCGCCCCGGCCAGCGGCTTTGCCTGCACGGTGGCCTGCACCTGGGCGCGTGTTTTGTGGGCGCTAAACTGTGTTTGCACCGGCAACAGCCCCAGCCCCCGCAGGCTGCCGCCCCCCTCGGCCCCGGTAGGGTCGCACAGGGCCGTGCCCAGCATCTGGTAGCCCCCGCACACACCCAGCACCGGCACCCCGGCGGCGGCCAGCTTTTGCAGGGCAGCTTCCAGCCCGCTTTGCCGCAGCCACAAAAGGTCGGCCATCGTGCTTTTGGTGCCGGGCAAAATGATCAAATCGGGGTTCCCCAAGGCCCGGGCCTCCCCCACATACCGCACTCCCAGCGCCGGGTGGGCATCAAGGGGGGCAAAATCGGTAAAATTGGAGATGCGGGGCAGGCGCACCACCGCAATATCCACCGGCTTTTTGCAATCGGTCGCCCCCAGGCAGGGCGCAAGGGAATCTTCATCGTCCACCGCCACCGCCAGATACGGGATCACCCCGAGCACCGGGCAGCCCGTTTTTTCCTCCAGCATGGCAAGGCCGGGGCGCAAAATTTCGGGGTCGCCCCGGAACTTGTTGATGAGTAACCCCTTAATGCGCCCCCGCTCCTCGGGGGTTAGCAGGGCCACCGTGCCATAAAGCTGGGCAAACACCCCGCCGCGGTCAATATCGCCCGCCAGCAAAACCGGGGCATCCACCAGGGCAGCCAGCCCCATATTCACAATATCATCGGCCTTTAAATTGATCTCCGCCGGGCTGCCCGCCCCCTCAATCACCACAATGTCATTCTCGGCGGCAAGGCTGTTGTAGGCGGCCATAATTTCGGGTATCAATTCTTTTTTATGGCGGAAATATTCGGCAGCCGCCTGGTTGCCCCGCACCTCCCCGTTCACAATCACCTGGCTGCCGGTATCGCTGCAGGGCTTTAACAAAATGGGGTTCATCCGCACATCGGGTTCGCGCCCGGCGGCCTGGGCCTGCACCACCTGGGCGCGGCCCATCTCCAGCCCATCGGCGGTCACATAGCTGTTTAGGGCCATGTTTTGGCTTTTAAAGGGTGCCACCCGCCAGCCATCCTGCGCAAAAATGCGGCAAAGTGCCGTGCATAGCAGGCTTTTGCCCGCGCCCGACATTGTCCCCTGCACCATAATACATTTTGCCCGGTTTTCTTTTTCCGTTTTCACGCCAGCACCTCCTGTATGGCCGCAACCAGCCGCGCATTTTCGGGGTGGGTGCGCACCGCGGTGCGGTACCACGCCGCGCCAAGGCCCGCATAATCGGCACAGCTACGCAGCAAAATCCCCTTTTGGCGCAGCGGCGCGCACAGAGGGCAGGGGGCTTCAAACAGCAGGTAATTGGCCTGCCCGGGCACCACCCGCAGCCCCAGCGCGGTAAGTGCTGTGGCCAGCCAGGGGCGCTCGGTGGCAATCAAGCGCCGCACGTTTTCCACATAGTCTTTTTCCCGCAATGCGGCAAGGCCCGCCGCCTGCGCCAGGGTTGAAACTGCCCAGGGCTGCCCCGCCCCCCGCATGGCCTCCATCTGCGCGGCACCCGCGCAGATGCCATAGCCCAGCCGCACCCCCGCCATGGCGTACAGCTTGGTGAAGGCCGATAAAATAATCAGGTTGGGGTTTGCCGCCAGCAGGGCCTTTTGTTTAAGGGTATGTGCGGCAGGCTCGGGCAAAAAATCCCCAAAGCATTCGTCCAGCACCAGCACGGCCCCCACCGCCCGGCAGCGCGCCAAAATGGCATCCAGCAGCGAGCGGGGGGTTACCAGGCCGGTGGGGTTGTTTGGCTCGCAGAGGAAAACCATCCCCACCCCCGGGCGGATGGCCTGCAAAATGCCCGCCTCCACCCGGAATCCATTTTCGCTTGCCAGGGTGTACCGCTCCACCTGGCAGCCAACCCCCGCAAGGGCGGCCTCGTACTCGGCAAAGGTGGGGGCCGTTACTAGCGCACGGGCCGGTTTCACGGCCAGCACGGCGCGGTAGATGATATCCGCCGCGCCGTTGCCGCAAAGCAGCCATTCCACCGGCAAGC
>JAQUSS010000113.1 GCA_028710135.1 Gemmiger sp.
GGGGGGGCGCATGGCGGCAATGTCGGCGTAGCAGGAGATGATGCGGATGGTATCGGCCACCGTTTCCCCCTTCGACGCGCTCGATACCCCGGCATCGGGGAAGCCGAGCACCTGCCCGCCCAAATTGAGCATGGCGGCCTCAAACGAGAGGCGGGTTCGGGTGCTGGGCTCATAAAACAGGGTTGCCAGCTTTTTGCGGGTGGCTACGTTTTGGTAGGCGGCCGGGTCTGCCAAAATACGGTCTGCCAAATCCAGCAGGCTTTGTGTTTCTGCCACGGTAAAATCCAAGGGGTCGATCAAATGCCTCATATACATCCATCCTTCCTGTACCAAAAACCAAAAACGTCCTATGCCAAAATCGCGCGCCTCGTCTGCCTTTAGTATAACAGCTTGCGCACAATGGAAAAATCAAAAAAATCTGTATAATAGGTAAAGCAGTGCAGCACCGGGCGGCAAAGGCGGGAGTAACAAATTTCCTCCAGCCGCAACAGCGCCTTCTCCTGGTTTAGCCCCAGCAAGCGGCGGATTGCGCCATCCCCCACAACGGCTTGCAGGTGGGCCACGGTGCTGGTGGTTTGCAGGCCGGTTGCCGCGTGCAATACCTCAAACACCGGGGCCGAAAAATCAAGGTCTTCGGGCCGTTTGCCCTCAAAGAGGGAAAGTGGCATCACATCGGTGGAATATATGACCGGGGTATCGCCCGCCAGCACCCGCTTGCATACCCACAGCACGGTTTCACCGGGGGCAATATCCAAGCTTTTGGCAAGGGCATCATCGGCTTTTTGGCGGGTAAGCTGCAAATGGTCGCTTCGGGGGGCAAGCCCGCGGGCTTTGATCATATTATAAAATTCCAGCTTTTGGTCCAGCCGGTTTTCCAGGGCAATCACATCGCGGTTCAGCACCGTGCCAATGCCCCGCACCCGCTCAATATACCCCTCCCGTTCCAGCTCGCTCAGGGCATCCCGCACCACCGTGCGGCTTACGCCCAACGTTTCGGCAAGCTCCACCTCCGCGGGCAGGCGGGTGCAAGCCGCATAGCTACCCGTTTTAAGCTCCCGCGCCAGCTGCTCCACCACCTGGGCGGAAATCAGCTCCCCACCCAGCCGGGCAGCCGGGGGGATGGTATGTCGTTGGCTCAAAGTGTTTCCTCCTCTACCCGTTCCGAGCGATAGAACCGCCCGGAATTTTTTCTCTAGGGTATTATAGCATATTCTGCGCAAATTTACAGTTGAAATATTCTGCCCAAAACGATACTATAGGTATAACAGTATAAACGGAAAGCAAACAATAAAGGAGAAACCCATGAACGAGAAATTTGACCTTGTTACTTTTGGCGAGATCATGCTTCGGCTCTCCCCCCCGAACAACGAGCGGTTGACCCGTGGCGAGAGCTTTGATAAGCGGGCAGGCGGCAGCGAGTTAAACGTGGCCTCCGGCGTGGCGCTGCTGGGGCTGCGCACGGGCATTATCTCCAAGCTGCCTGACAATGCTATGGGCACCTTCATTAAAAACCGCACCCGCTTTATGGGCGTATCGGACGACTATTTGATTTACGATGATGATACCGATGCCCGCCTTGGCGTGTACTACTACGAAAACGGCGCCGCCCCCCGCAAGCCCGGCATCGTTTACGACCGTAAGGGCGCTTCCATCAACAAGGTGCGGATGGATGAAATACCGGCGGAGGTGTTTACAAACACCAGGATGTTCCACACCAGTGGGATATCGCTCGGGCTTTCCCCCAGCATGGAGGCAATCACCGCCACGTTGATTCGCGCCTTCAAAAAAGGCGGGGCAAAAATCAGCTTCGATATCAACTACCGTGCCAACCTTTGGGACGAGGAACACGCCCGCAAGGCCATTACCGCCATCCTGCCCTATGTGGATGTGCTGTTTGTATCGGAGGAAACCAGCCGCCGGATGTTCCAAAAAACAGGGGATATGCGGGATATGCAAAAACAGTTTGCCACCGAGTATGGTTGCGCCCTGGTTTGCACCACCCAGCGCAAGGTAAACAGCCCCAAAAGCCACGATTTTGGCTCCATCATCTACGATGCCCGCACCGATACCTACTACACCGAGCAGCCCTACCGCAGCATTGATGTGGTGGACCGCATCGGCTCGGGCGATGCCTATGTTTCGGGTGTGCTGTTTGGTCTGCTGAAATATGACGATACCCAAAAAGCCGTGGCATTCGGCAATGCAACCAGCGCGGTGAAAAACACCATCCCTGGCGACTTGCCCTCCTCCGATTTTGAGGAGATTAGCCGCATTATTGCCCAGCACAGTGCAACCGGCCCCGTCAGTGAAATGAACCGGTAAAATAGCCACAAAATCCCCTCTGCTTTATAAGTAGAGGGGATTTTATCAAAGCCGTTGTGTAGGTTATAGGATATGCTCATCCGGCAAAAGGCCCTTTCAGGGCGCTTTGCGTTGCCCCGCAAAACGGCAGATATCGTTCAGGGTGCATTGGTCGCAATAGGGTTGGGTGCGGGCGGTGCAAACGGCGCGCCCGTGGTAGACTAAGCGGTGGCAAAAATCGCTTCCTTCCGCCGGGGGGATAATTTTCCAAAGGGCCATCTCCACTTTTTTAGGGTCTTTACAATCGTCCACCAAGCCAATGCGGTTGCATAGCCGGATGCAGTGGGTATCGGTTACTATGGCGGGCTGGCCAAATACATCGCCCATAATCAAATTGGCACTTTTGCGGCCAACACCCGGCAGTGCCAGCAGTTCATCAAAGGTTTTGGGCACAAGGCAACCGTATTGATCTCGCAACACGCGCATACAGGCCGAAATATCCCGCGCCTTGCTGTGGCCCAGCCCGCAGGGCTTTACAATCTGCTCAATCTCCTCGGGGGTGGCGCTGGCCAGGGCTTCCACATTCGGGTATTTGGCAAACAGCTCCTGCACCACCACATTCACCCGGGCATCGGTACACTGGGCGGCAAGGCGCACCTCCACCAGCAGCTGCCATGCGTGGGCATAATCCAGCGTGCAGGCGGCATCGGGGTAGGCCTCCTTCAGGCGGGCGATGCAAAGGGCGGCAAGTTCTTTCTTTTTCATGAAGTTCCTTCCTTTATTGTGAAGCCATACGGCGAGATTTTCTTGATTCTACCATGTTTATACATTATAATGCAAGTATAGGACGTTAGAGCAAACATGGCAACCACCGTTTGGCGGCCCCTTTACTGGGGCGGTTGCAGGCCCTGCTCTTTATATAAGGAGGAACGACAATGGAACCGTTGGCACAACGCCTGCGCCCCGCCACCTTGGGCGAGGTATGCGGGCAACAGCATTTGCTGGGGGCCGGGCGGGTGTTCCGCCGCACCGTGGAAAGCGGCAAGATACCCAATATGATTTTTTATGGCCCTTCCGGGGTGGGCAAAACCACCGTGGCGGGCATCATTGCCAAAAATAGTGGAATGCACCTGCACAAGCTGAACGGCACCACGGCCTCCACGGCCGATATCAAAAGCGTGTTGGCCGATATTGGCACCCTGGCCGGGGCAGGGGGGATTCTGCTGTATCTGGATGAGATACAGTACTTTAACAAGCGGCAGCAGCAAAGCCTGCTGGAATGTATTGAGCAGGGAACCGTGACCCTGATTGCTTCGACCACCGAAAACCCGTATTTTTACATCTACAACGCGCTGCTCTCCCGCTGCACGGTGTTTGAATTTAAACCGCTTACCACCGAGGATATTGAGCAGGGGCTACAAAATGCCCTGGCCCGCTTGCAGGCGGAAAACGATACCCCACTTGCCATTGATGCGGAAGCTGCCGCCTACCTGGCCCAAAGCGCCGGGGGCGATATGCGCAAGGCGCTTGGCAGCCTGGAGTTTGCCGTTACGGCGGCCCCCGAGGAAAACGGGGTACGCACCATTACCCTGGCCATGGTGGAGCAGGTTGCCCGCCACACGGCCATGCGGTACGATAAGCTGGGCGACGACCATTACGATATTGTTTCTGCCTACCAAAAATCCATGCGCGGCTCCGACCCGGACGCAGCTTTACACTACTTGGCCAGGCTGTTGGAGGCGGGGGATTTGGTATCGGCCTGCCGGCGGCTGATGGTTTGCGCCTGCGAGGATGTGGGCCTTGCCTACCCCCAAATTATCCCGATTGTGAAGGCGGCTGTGGATGCCGCGAATATGCTGGGCCTGCCCGAGGCACGAATCCCCTTGGCGGATGCGGTGATACTGGTGGCAACCAGCCCCAAATCCAACGCGGGCGAGGCCGCGATTGATGCGGCCCTGGCCGATTTGCGGGCGGGCAAAAGCGGCCCCATCCCACGCCAGCTTCAAAACAAACATTTTGATGGCGAGGATGCCGTGGTCAAAGGCCAAAATTACAAGTATGCCCACAACTACCCGAACCACTGGGTAGAACAGCAATATTTACCGGATGTTTTAAAAGATGCGAAGTATTATCAATTCGGTCCCAACAAAACGGAACAATTGGCCCAAGCCTACTGGCAAAGGGTGAAGGGGGAGGCGAAAAAGTAAAACAAAAAACCGGATGCAGCAAATGCCGTTTGTTTTTGCAAAAATCAAGCAGAACTGTTACAACAAGTAACAGATGGCTACATTATGGAAACCTGGAAGTATTATTTTTTATCACATAATTATCACGCAAATCCATGTTGACAACAACTTGTACTCTCGTTAGAATGATGATAGTCTGTTTGTTACCATAGCATTTTGGTTGGGTTATTAAAATGCTGGTAAAACTAAATATTAGAAGTAGGTTTTGCAGCTGCGTGGCTGCGCACTGTAACAAAAGGGTACAGACGAACAATACAACAGGTAAAGGAGCCGACCCCATGCGTTATTCACACCAAAGAGAACTGATTTTAAAGGAAGTACAACGACGTAAGGATTATCCTACCGCCGAACAAATTTGCACCTCACTGCGGGCAGAATGCCCCCGCCTAAGCCTTGGTACGGTCTATCGTGACCTAAACACCCTGGTAGAGGTAGGCAAAATTCGCCGCGTCAGCATCCCTGGTGAAGCCGACCGCTTTGATAGCAAAATTTTGGTACATCAGCACTTTTTCTGCAATCGGTGCGGCAAGGTTACGGCTCTGCCCATTGCGGATGGAGCCTTGCGCGAGCTTATTGATAGCTGCCCGGGCTTTCAGGTGGAGGACTATATGCTGACGGTTTTTGGCTTTTGCGCGGACTGTGCCAAAAAAGAACAAGATGGCGATGTGACAAACGATTAAAAATGCCAAAACGGACTCCCCTTTTGTGGGATAAGGCTTCTATTCCGGCGCGCTGGCATTTTGCCGTAGGATACACCTTGTGTTTCCTACGGTTTTTTGCTATTTTGCCCCCCTTGTGGCCCGCACTTTACGCGTAGTGCCCTGCCCAAAGCCTTGTTCCCGCTGCGCCGGGGCGTAACCATCTCTCTAATTTGTGCAAGGAAAGAGAGGAAATTTACCGCGTTATCCTGTATGCTTGGTGATAAGGAGCTGATAGTATGGAATGGATTACACGCCTAAACAGTGCCATGCACTACCTGGAGGAGCATCTTGCGGAGGATGTGGATTATAAGGCATTATCCACACTGGCCTGCTGCTCAACCTACCACTTTCAACGGATGTTCACCTATATGGCGGGGGTGCCGCTGGCGGAATATATCCGCCGCAGGCGGATGACGCTGGCCGCAGTAGACCTGCAAAGCGGCACGGAAAAAATTGTGGATATCGCGCTAAAGTATGGGTATGCTTCACCCACGGCCTTTAACCGTGCCTTCCAAAGTGTGCATGGGGTTGCGCCCTCGCTTGCCAGAACAGGCGGGGTACCTTTAAAAGCATTTCCACCAATCAGCTTCACAATCACAATACAAGGAGCGGTAGAAATGGAATACAGAATTGAAAAGAAAAATGCCTTCCGCATTGTGGGCCGGAGCGAGGCACTACAGCAGGAAATTGAAAAAAACTTTGCGGTAGTGCCCAATATGTGGCAAAAAGCGGCAATGGATGGCACCCTTGCGGCGCTTGCCGCCATGATGGACGGCGAACCCAAAGGGATGCTGGGGGTAAGCGCCTGCAACGAGGCCGAAAAATGGCGATACTATATTGCGGTTGCCAGCAACCAGCCCCTTGCTGATACGTTTGAAGCGTATCTGGTGCCCGCCGCCACCTGGGCAATTTTCCCCGGCAGCGGCAGCGGGCAATCCATTCAAGAGTTGGAAAAACGCATTGTGACCGAGTGGCTGCCATCCTCGGGGTACGAGTACGCCAATGCCCCGGATATCGAAGTTTACCTAAACCCGGACCCCCAAAATGCCACCTACGAGGTTTGGATCCCCGTTACAAAAAGCGAATAACGCCCTTGGGCCGCCGCACCAATCTTACGGGTTGGTGCGGTGGCTATTTTGTTGGCAACAAGCGTTAGGCGGAAAAAGCAAAGGCAGAAAAGCAGCAAATCTCCTTCGAAAAACAGTGGGCCTGCGGTGGATGAAACACAAAAAAATATCCAAAACTGTTTCTCAGGATTGAGAAAAAACTAGGAATATGGTATACTGTACAGCAGGATGCACCACTTGAAAAAACGGTCGATTTTGGATGAAAAAGGAGAAACGAATGGCAAAAACGCAACTTGTATGCGAGGAGATCCACTACCCCTCGGCCGATGGCCGCCACACCGTAGCGGCGCGGCTGTATACCATGCCGGGGGTGGCGCTGTGTGGGGTGCTGCAACTCAGCCATGGTATGTGCGAGTATGTGGCCCGCTACCGCCATATGGCCGAGTTTTTTGCCGCAAACGGCTATGCCCTGGCAGGCAACGACCATCTTGGCCACGGCGATAGCGCCACCCCGGCCGAGTATGGCCATTTTGCCGATGCCAATGGCCGCACCGCGGTGCTTGAAGATTTGAAGGCCATGAACGAGCAACTGCACAGCCGCTACCCCGCCTTGCCGGTGGTGTTATACGGGCACAGCATGGGCAGCTTTTTTGCGCGCTGGTACGCCGAGCGCTACCCGCAAAGCATTGATGGGCTGGTGTTAAGCGGCACGGGTGGCCCAAGCGCTTTAAATAATGTAGGGCTGGCCCTTAGCGGGGCCATTGCCAAGCTGCGTGGGCCGCGCTATATTTCGCCGCTGATGGTCAAGCTGAACTTTGGCTCCTACTGCAATCGGATTGAAAGCCCGGCCTCGCCCAACGCCTGGTTGAGCCGGGACGAGGCGGTGGTAAAAGCCTATGATGCCGACCCAAAATGTACCTTCCGCTTTAGCGTGGGCACCTACCACGAAATGCTGTGGGTGCTGGTACACGTAAGCGGCAAAAAATGGGCGGCCGCGCTGCCCAAGGCCCTGCCGGTGCTGCTGATTGCCGGCGATGGCGACCCGGTAGGCAACTACGGCCAGGGTGTGCGGGATGTTTACGCCCTTTTAGGGGATGCCGGCATGGAGGATTTGACCTGCCAAATCTACGAGGGTGGCCGCCATGAGCTGCATAACGAGTTGAACAAGGCGGAAGTTTTTGATTTTACACTGGCGTGGCTGAAAGACCGCTGGCCGGGGGAGGCGCTTGAATGAAACGGTACTTGATTGCCCTGGACGAGGGAACAACCTCTTGCCGGGCCATTTTGTTTGATGCACAGCAAAATATTGTGGGGCTTACCCAGCGGGAATTTACCCAGCATTACCCCCAGCCCGGCTGGGTGGAACACGACCCCATGGAGATTTATAGCTGCCAGTATGGCGTGATGACCGAGCTGCTGGCCCGCACCGGCATTGCACCGGCGGAGATTGCGGGCATTGGCATCACCAACCAGCGCGAAACTACGATTGTGTGGGATAAAGCCACCGGGCGGCCCATCTACAATGCAATCGTTTGGCAGTGCCGCCGCACCGCCCCCCTGGTGGAAGAGCTGGTAAAAACCATGCCTGCCGAAACCATACGGGCCAAAACCGGCTTGCTGCCCGATGCTTACTATTCCGCCACCAAGCTGCGCTGGCTACTCGATACCGTGCCGGGCGCACAGGAAAAAGCCGAGGCCGGGGCGCTGTGCTTTGGCACGGTGGATTCGTGGCTGATTTATAAGCTGACCGGCGGCAAGGTACACGTTACCGATGCCACCAACGCGGCCCGCACCATGTTGTACAATATCCACACCCTCTCTTGGGATGCCGAAATTTGCGCCGCACTAAATATCCCGCGCGCCATTTTACCCGAGGTAAAAAGCAGCAGCGAGATATACGGCACGGTAAATTTGGGCGGGGTGGAGGTG
>JAQUSS010000114.1 GCA_028710135.1 Gemmiger sp.
GCACGGTCAAAAAAAGCGCATTGCATGGGGCTTTTTGCCAACACCGCACACATATCCACATAGTTGCGGAGCTGGCGGAAGCCATCCCGTCTAATATCATCAATCGCACGGTGGGCCAGCGTTAAAGCAAACAGCCGTGAGCTGTTATAATCCATTGCCACGTTCGGCATCCCCTTTTCATCTGTTTTTTACAGTCTAACGCACAATTGGCTGTAGGGCTATATACAGATGCCTTGTTTTGTGCGAACTTTATACGTTTTCACTTATTTTAACTCAACGACCGTCACGCCATTTTCACCCTCGCCATAGCGCCCCGCGCGGAAGGTGTTGACCGCCCGGTGGGTGCGCAGGTGCTTTTGGATGGCGGTGCGCAGCGCCCCGGTGCCGTTGCCATGGATGATGTAAACGGTTTGCTGGCCGGAGAGCATGGCGTTATCCAAAAATTTATCGGTTTCGGCCAAGGCTTCCTCCACCGTATACCCCAGCAGGTTCAGCTCCATATTGGTGGTGCGCTCCCCCGTTCGCTGCAAGCGGGTGGTGGCGCGGGGCGGCTGCTTTTTGGGCGGTGCCGCCTGGCGCTGTTTATCGGGGGCCTTCAGCCCACTTAGCGGCACCTTGGTTTTCATGATGCCGGCCCGCACCTCCACCATGCCATCCTTGCCGGGGCGGCCGGTTACAATGGCGGGCTGCTCCAGCTCGGCAATCACCACTTCCTGGCCTACCTGCACATCCTTTAAAGGTACAAATTCTTTTACCGGGTTATGCACTACCTCGGTGCGGGAAAGTAGCTTTTCGGTGTCCTTGCGGGCAATTTCCCGGGCGCGCAGGGCGCGCTGTGCGGCATTCGCCTTCTCGTCCCGCTGTAGGCGGCGCAGTTCGTCCGTCAGGGCGTAAGCTTCGTTCTGCACGGCCTGGGTCATATCGTGGGCTTTGCGGCGGGCTTCCTCCAGCTCCTGCTCCCCACGGCGTATCAGCTCATCCCGCTTCTTCTCCGCACTTTCCAGGGCGTGTTCGGCTTGGTAGCGGGCGTTTTCTGCCTCCCGTTGGGAGGCTTTCAGCTCCAGCTTCAAATCATCAAGCTGGGATAGCACACTGTCCAGCCGCTTATCGTCGTTGGACATATGTGCCCGGGCCGCGGTGATGATTTCGGCCGGGATGCCCAGCTTTTCGCTGATTAAGAACGCGTTGGATTTGCCCGGTACCCCCACGCTCAACCGGTAGGTGGGCATCAGGCTATCCACATCAAACTCGCAGCTTGCGTTAATTACATCGGGCGTTTCAAGCGCGTACACCTTTAACTCCGCATAGTGGGTGGTGGCCATAACCAGGGAGCCTTGGCGGCGCAGCTGCTCTAAAATGCTAACGGCCAGCGCCGCACCCTCGGCAGGGTCGGTTCCGGCCCCCAGCTCGTCAAGCAAGGTCAGGGTTTCGGGCGCTGCCAGGGCAAGGATGCCGGATATCCGCTTCATATGTCCTGAGAAGGTGGAAAGGCTTTGCTCAATGCTTTGCTCATCCCCAATATCCACCAGGTATTCTTCAAAATGGCAAACAACACTGCTCTCGTGCGCGGGAATCAAAAAGCCGTGCTGGGCCATGGCGTTGAGCAGCCCCGCCGTTTTTAGGGTGACGGTTTTGCCGCCGGTGTTTGGCCCGGTGATCACTAGGGTGTGATAGTCTGCCCCCAGGGCTACATCGATGGGCACCACCTTTTTGCGGTCAATCAGCGGGTGGCGGGCCTTTACCAGCTTAAACCCGGCGGCACCCGCCGATTCCGACACTTGGGGCATAAACGCGTTTTGCTCTACCGCTAGGCGGGCCTTTGCCAAAAGCAGGTCAATTTGAAGCATGGCATCGTAGCTGCAGGAAAATTGCGGCTCCAGCGAGGCCACCTGGCCCGAAAACGCTGTGAGGATGCGGGTAACTTCCTCCTGCTCTTGTGCGTGCAGCTGCATGATGCGGGCATTTGCCTCCACCACGGCAGTAGGCTCCACAAAAATGGTAGCGCCCGAGGAGGATACATCGTGGATGACCCCACCGACCTCGCCGCGGTATTCGGCCTTGACGGGTACCACGTACCGCCCGTTGCGCAGGGTAACCACGGCATCCTGCAAAAACTTGTTGCTGGTGGAATTTTTAAGGATGCCATCCAGCTTGGTGCGGATAGAATCCTCGGTGGCACGTATTTTACGGCGCAAATCGTGCAGGGTAACGCTGGCGGTATCGGCCATCATCTCGGGCGATAAAATGGCATCGCCAATCTGTTTTTCCAGCACCGGTTGGGGGCTTAGGGCAAAAAACAAATCATCGGTGGGCAGCATTTCGTGGTCGGTCATGCCATACCACTGGTGCAGCCCCGAAAAATTGCGTAGCGTTGCCCCAATCTCCAAAAGCTCCCCCATCGAGAGGATGCCGCCCTTGGCCGCGTGGGCCGATACCCGGCGCACATCGCTTACCCCACCAAAGCGGGGGCTGCCGTTTTTAATCAGCAGGCTGTTGATGGCATCGGTTTGTGCCAGGGCAAAGCGTTCCTCCTCCGCATTGGGGAAGGGCGTTAGCGCCAGCATTTGTTCTTTGGCTTCCCGGCAAGCGCAAAGCTGCGCCGCGCGGGCAATAATTTTATCAAGCTCCAAGGTGGAGCGATAGCTTGTATCCATGGTAATTTCAAAAACCTTTCTATTATGGTTTATCCTTGGTAGGGTGCGGCAACCAGCAGGCCGGGCACCGCCCTTGCCTCAGCTTAACACCGTGCGCAAAAAATCCAGGCTTTTCAGCCCATGTTCCAGGTGCGAAAGGGTGTATTGCTCGCTTACCTTGCCCAGCCTGCCGGCGCTTTGCGCCGAGAGCGAAAAGGCAAAAAGCTGCTTATCCTCCACCAGGCAGATATGGCGCAGGGCATATAGCCCCCCGGCATCTAGGTTGGGGGCACGGTTTATTTTGCCGGCGCAGGCCGCGCAAAGCAGGTTGCCGCCCGCGGCATCAAAATAAAATGCCTCCCCATCGTATTGGCCGCAAGCCTTGCAGGCCAGCACATCCGGCATATACCCAGCTAGGGACATTGCCCGAAGCTCGTAGATGGCTTTAAGCTGCAAAAGAGGGCGCTTGCCCTCGCTAATCATGTAAAGGCTGTTGAGCAGCAGCCGTAGCTGGGCAGCGGCCTCAGGCGGGGCGGGCGAAAGGGTGGCGGCCAGCTCGGCCATATACATGGCAAGCGACATTCCCTCCACCGAGCGGGCCAGCCCGTGGAAGATGGTTTTTACCTGCGCACTCTCGATAAAATAGGTGCTGCGCCCGGTGGTTACCGTAAATTCGGAATAGCAAAAAAGCCCGCAGGCGCTGAACAGCTTGTTTTTCAGCCGCAGGCTCCCCCTTGCGGAGGCGGATATTACCCCCAAATCAGGCGAAAGGATCGTTAATATCTGGTCCGCCTCGCCCACTTTGATCTGGCGCAGCACAAGGCCCGTTGTCGCTGTTTCCATCCTTCTCACTTTCGGATAACTTGCCGCAGACCTGCTGCGACTTATAATCAAGATAATGGTAGATATCGCCGGTTGCGGCAAAAAGCCGCCAACACGCTTCGGAATTGCCGTGGTCCTCCATGGCTCTGCACCTCTTTCCCTGTTTACTTTACCTTATAGTTTAAGGAAATATACATGGAAAAGTTGTCCAATGCAGTCAGCGGCAGGAAAACATTTTTGTGCGGTTTGCCAGGGCCTTGCCGTTATGGCTTGGCAAAGCCAAGGTTATTCAGCTGCTGCTCGTTATCGCGCCAATCTTCCCGCACCTTAACCCAGCATTGCAGGTTGACCTTTACGCCCAACAGCTCCTCACAATCCATCCGGGCGGCGGTGCCAATTTTTTTAAGCATCAGCCCGCCCTTGCCAATAATCATCCCTTTGTGGCTTTTGCGCTCGCAGTAGATGTCTACAGTGATATCAATCAAATCTTTTTCGGGGCGCTCTTTAAAGCTTTCCACCGTTACCGCAATGCCATGGGGGATTTCCTCCCGCATATACAGCAGTGCCTTTTCGCGCACAAGCTCGGCCACCAGTTCTTTTTCGGGCATATCGGTAAAGGCATCATCATCAAAATAGTGGGGGCCTTCGCTGGCATAGGGCAGCAGCAGCGCAAACAAATCCTCGCAGCCGGTGCCCTCCTTGGCGGATACCGCCTGCACAAAATCAAACGCGCCCAACGCTTCCACCTCGGCCTTGCGGGCTTCCAGCGCGGCAAGGTCAGAGAGAAGGTCTACCTTATTGATGATAGCGATGGCCGGGCCGCGGTTTTTGATGGTCTGCACCATCTTCAGCTCCGCCTCCGAAAATTCGCCCACCGGCTCAAACAGCATCATGGTAACATCCACATCCGCCAAGCTGGCCGTGGCGGTTTGGCTCATCCGCGCATCCAGCTTGTTGCGCGGCTTGTGGATGCCGGGGGTATCCATCAGCACATATTGCACCGGGCCACGGGTGATGATGCCGGTGATGCGGCTGCGGGTGGTTTGGGGCTTTTGGGTTACAATGGCCACCTTTTCGCCCACCAACAGGTTGGTCAGGCTAGATTTGCCCACGTTGGGGCGGCCCACCAGCGCCACAAATACACTGCTTGTCCCCTCAGGGCTCGTTGCGCCGGTGTTGTTCGTCGTTATTTTTTGCACTATCGTTACCAACCGTTTCATTTTTGATTTGTTTTGTGCCAAAATGGAATATAAAAAGATACGCCGCCACCAGCGATGCCAACACCAGCCCCACCACAAGTGGGGAGGAGGTTACCCCCTGCCACACCCGCACAAAGCCCGATGGTTCGCCACTGGCAAACAGGCAGCCGCCCACCGCCAAAGCCCCCAGCGCCAGCACCAGCACGGCACCGGCCGCCATATCCTTGGCGGCACCGGCGCTCCACCAGTGGGTGCTATCGGGCAGATGAACCGCCCGCTCCACCGCGGAGTTCATCAGCTCCATCCCCATCACACCACAGATGCAAAGGGTAAGCAGCGCAAAGCGCACTGCGTCAAACCCGGCCAAAATTGCCGCCGCATACACGTAGATGCTGGCGCATAGGTGGAAGCGGAAATTCCGTTCCTCCCGTATGGCGCCCAGTATCCCGTGCCATGCGTAGACAAAGCCGCGCCCAAAGCGCGCCAGATCAGCCTTCATCGCTTGTGTAGGATACGGTGCGGGGCAGGCCAAGCTGCATCAGCACGGCCTCCTCCTTCTCCCGCATACGCACAGCCTCTAGGCCACTCACCTCATGGTCGTAGCCCAAAAGATGCAGCATGGAATGTACCGTTAGGTAGGCAACCTCCCGCTGGAGGGGGTGGCCATATAGCTCCGCCTGCTCCATCGCGCGCTCCATCGAGATAACGATATCGCCCAGTATCTTGCAGCCGTTGTCCTCGTCGATATCGTAGCTGCCCTCCTGCCCCATCGGGAAGCTGAGTACATCGGTGGGGGCATCCTTGCCACGGTACTGGCGGTTTAGCTCATGGATACGGTCGTCATCCACAAAGGTCACGCTGATTTCGGCAGGGCCTTCAAACCCCTCAAATTCCAGCACGGCGTTGCAGCTACGGCGAATCAAGATGCGCAAGCCGGACGGCACCTTGACAGAGGTTTGTGAATTGGTGATGAGTACCTTGTTGGACATGGCGGAGTCCTCCTTCTTACTTGTCAAACTGCCTAAAAAATCGCGTTCAGCAAAGGCTGCGGCGGCATTTTTGCCGTTTTGCTTTGGCAACCGCGCTGTTTTTAGGCCGTTTGTTGTCATACAATTTTGTGAACCGGATGCAGCAAAAACGGCGGCGCCTTTGCCGCTCTGCTTTTGCCAAATCTATTTGCTCAGCGGGTGGTGGAAGCCGCTGCGTTTTCGTAGGCTTTTACAATCTGCTGTACCAAACGGTGGCGAACAATATCCTTTTCGGTAAGGCGTATTTGGGCAATCCCCTCCACCTCTTTCAGCACCTCCAAGGCATCTACCAAGCCGCTGCGCTGTTTATCCGGCAGGTCAATCTGGGTGATATCGCCCGTCACCACCATATGGCTGCCAACCCCCATCCGGGTCAAAAACATTTTCATCTGCTCGGGGGTGGTGTTCTGTGCTTCATCCAAAATGATAAAGGCGCTATCCAGCGTGCGCCCCCGCATATAGGCAAGGGGGGCGACCTCAATGGCCTGTTTTTCTACCAAGCGCTGGAAGGTTTCGGCCCCAAGCATATCAAACAACCCATCGTAAAGGGGGCGCAGGTAGGGGTCTACCTTGGTTTGCAAATCGCCGGGCAAAAAGCCAAGCTTCTCCCCTGCCTCCACGGCGGGCCGGGTTAAGATGATGCGGGTAACATCCTTGCTTTTAAACGCCTTTACCGCCATTGCCACGGCCAGGTAGGTTTTGCCGGTACCGGCAGGGCCCACCCCAAAGGTGATGGCGTTGGCGCGAATGGCCGCAAGGTATTCTTTTTGGCCCAGGGTTTTTGGGTGGATGGGGCGGCCCTTGGCCGTTACCGCTACAAATTCATCGTTCAGCTCCAGCAGGCGTTTTTCTTTGCCTTCCCGTGCCAGGCTGATGCAATAGCGCACGGTCTGTTCCTCCAGGGGGGTATGGTTTTGCAGAAGGGTCATCATCCCTTCAACCGCGTGGGTGGCAGCATCCACATCCTCCGGCTCACCGCTGAATTTCAGCCCGGAGCCGCGGCACACCGCCGTGACTTGGAACGCACTTTCCATCAAGCGCACATTGCTATCGTGGTTGCCAAAAATAGCGGCCGCCAGTTCAATGCTATCCAATTCTACCGATTTTTCTGCCAAATACAAACCCTCCATCATCTTCGATATGCTATTTCTTCTTGAATTATAGCACAAATCGAATCAAAAGAAACTGTATATATTGCACAAATTTTTGTGGACGGATGTAGTCATTCTTAAAAAGCTCACCATTACTGCTCCACGTAAGGGGGCAGCGGTGTGTGGTTTGGCTCCTGGCGTGCAATGTTGGCGCAAAAGGTGATGGTTGCCGTGCAAAGGCTGGCGGTGGGCTCTTCTGCCAGTGTATTTTCCTGGCTTTCTATCACCGCATCCGGGTATTCGGCCAGGAGCTGCAAGCGGCAGGCTCGTATGGCTAGTTGGTTGGCGGCAGCACGGGTTATGGCTTGGGTTTCCTCGGCACGTTCCCAGTAGGTGCGCCGGCAAAGGCTTAGGGGCAGCGCAAGGCGCCCCAAGCGCAGGGGCAGCCACTCGGTTTGGCAGGCGGCATCGGGGTACGGGTGCTCTGCCCCGGCTGCATCGGGGGCAAACACCCGGCCAAGCAGGTAGAGGGTATCGGTGGTAACGCGCGCGCCCGTCAGCCGTGGCGCTGTAATGTTTAGGGGCACGGTGGCGGTATAGGTTTTTACTACCCGCCCCCGCACCTGCCCGGAAGCCGCCTGGGTAACCACTTTGCCGCTTCGGTTCCATTTTTCGGCCCAGGCCAGCAGCTGCCCTTTTGCAACCACCTGCCCCGGAGCAATGGCGGCAAACCCGCTTTTTACATCCACCGATAACACCATCGCGTTATCGGTGGCGTAAAGGGCGGTGGCTTCAGCCGCGGCGGCAATGGGCTGCTTTTGGGCCTCGGTCGCCTCCAGGTACAGGCAGCCGCCGGTAAAGTTTAGGCTGACCCAACCGAATTGATCGGCTTGCTGCAAAAGCGCCTGCTGCACCCCGCGCAGCTTGCTTTCACTCACCTGCGCGCCCTCCCAAAGCTGGTACCGGGCAAGCAACGCCCGGGCCGCCGGTTGGGCGCTGGCATCGAGCACCGCAAGATCAAGCGACCATACAAAGGAAGAAAAAAAGCGCAGCAGCAGCAAAAACACCACGGCCCCCACCGGGATACCGCAGCGGCGGGCACCCCATTCCAGCAGCGCACCCATGCCACGGCGGCGCAGCACGGTAAAATGCCACCCGCCCCGGGCGGCAAGGGCTGCCAGGGCCGCATAATCTCGCCCGGCAGCGTGGGCACGGTAGCCGTTTGGCGCGCAGCGGATATGGTAAAGGCGGATGCCCCCCGCCGCTGCCCCGGAGAGGAACCCGGCGGCCCGGCGGCCCGATACCGCAAAGCAAAAACGGTCGGCCTGCCAAAACTGCGCCCTAGCCATCCTGCATCCCCCATTTTTGTGCGAATTCAATGCGCTGTATCCGCCCAGCCACCACCAGGCGTTTTCCCGCAAGGGACTCGATCTTTAACCCTG
>JAQUSS010000115.1:0-5108 GCA_028710135.1 Gemmiger sp.
GTGGCGGGGGCTTCGGGCGCAGGCTCCGGCGTTTGGGGGGGGGCCGGGGGGGGGGTAGCAGGGGTTGCCCCCTCTATCTGGGCGGTTTCGCCGGTTGCGGTTTCGGGGGTGGCCGGGGTGGCGGGGTTGGCCGTTTCGGCGGTGGCCGCGCTCTCAGCGGTAGCATCCCCCATAAACAGCCGGAGTATCCCCCCTAAAATGGGCACCTCCAAAAGAGATTCGACCACAGCGCCCCCTGCGGCGGTGGTGGCCGGGCCAGCCAGCCCCGCAGCCGGGGCAGGGGCCGCGCAAACGCTTACTGCCAGGCAGATTGCCAAAGCGGCAGAACGATAGTGGTAGGTTTTGTTTTTCACAGCAGTTCCCTCCCGGTTGCTTTTTTTCGTCCGTCTTTTTATTTCGGTTTTGGGGCGTTGGGGTTGGTTATATCGTGGGCCCCATTTTCCAAAAAGGCCGGGGCGATGGTATACCGCTCCGGCCTGCACAGGTTATACTGTCTTTTTAATGTTGCCGGGTTTGTAGGTGTTGCGCGCGCTATCCGAAAGGTTGTGCTCCATGGCCGCACCCTCGGCGTAAAGGTCGCTTTGCAGGGTGTCGCCCTTTAGGGCTGCCAGCAGGCTATACTGCTCGGCCAGCTCGTCCACCGTCCCGTTGAGGAGTGGGTCTACATGGCGGAACACCACAATGTTCATCCCCAAATTGGCGTAGCCCCACTCGCCCGGCGCAAGGGCCGCGGCGGCATCGGCCAGGGTATTGGTGCCATCGGCACCATCGTAGCTGGCAATATCGTTCGGGGTAAACAGCTGGCTACCGGCGTAGTAGTATGCCTGCGAGGCATCGAAGGTGGTAACGCCCATGGCGGTATACACCTGGGGCAGGTACTCGGCCGCGGCCAGGTACAGGTAGGTGTACACCTCGTCCGAGGCAGTTTCGGGCGAAGCCTGCTCGCTCAAGCTGGCAACGCAATCCTGGGCCAGCTTTTCGATGGCGGCGGTCTGCTCGTCATCGGCAAAGGCGTAGGTCGATTGGTCGTACAGGGGCATCACAACGGTATCCAGGTACAGGCACTCGTTCTCAATGTAATCGGTGTACTCGCTCTCGGTAACCGGGTCGGTACCCTCGGCACCATAGGTCAGGTTCAAAATGGCCTTGGCCTTTTGGGCGTTGAGCTGGTAGTTTTGTACGCTTGCCTTGCTGATGCCGTTGGCGGTGTACAAATCCCCGTTGCTCTCCCATGTGGAATCGGCGTTGGCGGCAGCCTCGGCGGTGGCGGCATCTTCCAGGGTTCCGCCCAGCGCGTCAAACTTTGCTTCAACCGCCGCATAGTATTCAATCGAGCGCTGGGTCAAATCGGCCACAAATTGTTTGCCGTTTTCGGTAACTTCCTCATCGCCAATGGTGCCGGTAACGCTGGCGTTCAGCACCTTTTTTACATCGTTGGCGGTTTCGCCGGTGGCAAGCTCTGCCCCCGAGGCCGCGGTGTTGTAGGCGTTATACTGCGCCAGCAGGTACACGCCCGCCGGGATATCTACCCCGCCGATGCTGCCCACCGTAGCAGGCGTTTTGAAGGAACAACCGGCCACGCTAAACAGTAGCAAAGCGGCCAGGCCCAGGCTAAGGAACTTTTGTTTCATACTTTTCATAAGTAAGGGTTCTCTCCTTTATATACGTTTGCCCCGCAGGGCCGCCCCCATGGGCATACTCTTGCATGATATGGAGCTATTATACGCGCCTTCACATTTTTTTGCAAGGGGAAGGCGCGGTGGCCCCCATGCAGTTGCCCCAATAGAAAATACAGGCGGGTAAGCCATCCATTTGGCCAACTGCACCGTTGCGATGGCGCGATGGCGCGATGGAATGAGAAATCGGTTTGTGGTACAATAAAAATCAAAGAAAATAATAAACAAAAGTAAACAGAAGATTATGGAGGAAATTATATGTCGATTACAATAAACATCTATTATACGGGCAAAGACGGAAATGCAAAAAAGTTTGCGGAGGAAATGATTGCTTCCGGCATTGTTGAGCGCATCCGAAAGGAAAGCGGGAATGAGCGATACGACTACTTTTTCCCTATCGATAACGCAGAAACCGTCCTGTTGATTGACCGGTGGAAAGACCAGCAATCGCTGGATATCCATCATGCTTTGCCGCTTATGGCACAGATTGCGCAACTTCGAGAAAAGTACGACTTGCACATGAGCGTGGAACGGTACCGCTCCGATGATGTTTCATCTTCCGCGCAGGACGAAAAATACATTCGGAAGTAGATAATTCGCTCCCGCTTTTTAAGGGCGTGCCGCAGCAGGCACGCCTCTTTTTGTGCAATGGCTTGCCAAGGATGCACACCCCAACACAAACCCGAATCAGGAAGGCCCGCTTGGCTTTGCCGGAGCGCGCGGCGGGCCCTAGCGCCCCTGCGGCAGCAGGGCCACGGCATCCCGCAAAATTACCAGCGGGCTTTCGCCCTGGTGTACGCGCAGGGCAATGTAGGGCCGCCCCATCAAATTCATGGTAACGCGGTGGGGCATTTTGTCCATCAGCTCGCCCAGCTGCTTGGGGCCAATCACATCCGAATATAGCATCAGGGTATCGCCCTTCTGGGCAATTTCCACCACGCCGGCCCGGGCCGCCGTCACCCGCACCAGGGATACATCCACCAGCCCCTGCACGGCCTTGGGTGGGTCGCCATAGCGGTCAATCAGCTCGTCCAGCACATCGGTGGCATCCTCGGCATTCTCAATGGCGGCAATTTTTTTGTAGGCTTCAATCCGCCCTGCCGCGCCGGGGATGTAATCCTCCGGCAGGAAGGCATCGGCGTTGATATCCACCAGGCACTCGCTTTTATCGGGGGGCGGGGCCTCGCCCCGGGCTGCCGCAATGGCCTGGCCCAGCATTTTTACATACAGGTCGTACCCCACGGCCTCCATATGCCCGTGCTGGCTGTGGCCCAGCATATTGCCCGCGCCGCGTATCTGCAAATCCCGCATGGCAATGCGGAACCCTGAGCCAAAGCTGGTAAACTCCCGTATGGCGGAAAGCCGCTTGGCCGCAATATCCGTCAGCACCTTATCCCGCTGGAAGGTAAAGTAGGCGTAGGCCTTGCGGCTGGAACGCCCCACCCGCCCGCGTATCTGGTAAAGCTGCGAAAGGCCCATTCTATCGGCATTTTCAATAATCAGGGTATTGCAGTTCCGCACATCCACCCCGGTTTCAATCAGGGTGGTGCAAACCAGCACATCAATTTCGTTATCCAGCAGCTTTTGCCAAACCGAGGATATTTCCTCCTCGGTCATTTTGCCGTGGGCCACCCCCACCCGCGCGCCGGGCACCATTTTGCCTACCCGCGCCGCACATTCGTGGATGGTTTCCACCCGGTTGTACAGGTAGTACACCTGCCCGCCCCGGGCCAGCTCTTTTTTGATGGCCTCCCCCACAATGCCGGGGTCATACTCCAGCACATAGGTTTCCACCGGCTGCCGCTCAAAGGGGGGCATCTCGATGGTGGACATATCCCGTATCCCCGAAAGTGCCATGTTGAGGGTGCGGGGGATGGGCGTGGCCGATAGGGTAAGCATATCCACCCCAATAAAATTTTCTTTCAGCCGCTCTTTATGCTTAACGCCAAACCGCTGTTCCTCGTCAATAATCACAAGGCCCAGCTCTTTAAACTTTACATCGCCCGAAAGTAGGCGGTGGGTACCCACCACCACATCCACCGTGCCGGCCTTCAGCCCGCGTATGGTTTCCTTCTGCTCTTTGGCGCTGCGGTACCGGCTTAACAGCCCAATGCGGATGGGGTAGGCCTCCATCCGGGCTAGGGCGGTGTTAAAGTGCTGCCATGCCAAAATGGTGGTGGGGGCCAAAATGGCACACTGCTTGCCCCCCATCACACATTTAAAGGCCGCCCGCAGGGCAACCTCCGTTTTGCCAACCCCCACATCACCGCAAAGCAGGCGGTCCATCGGCCAGGGCTGCTCCATATCCGCCTTAATTTCAGCGGCGCTGGTAAGCTGGTCGGGGGTTTCGTCGTAGGCAAACCGCTCCTCAAAATCCCCCTGCCAGGTATCGTCCCGGGGGAAGGGGTAGCCGTGCGCCTGCTTGCGCCGGGCATACAGGGCAATCAGCTCCTGGGCCATCTGCTCGGTGGCGGCCTTCACCCTGCGGCGGGTTTTTACCCATTCACCCCCGCCCAACCGGCTTAAGCGCACATTATCGGCATCGCCGGGGGCCGTGTACCGGCTGAGAAGGTCTAACTGGGTAACCGGCACATACAGCACATCTTTTTTATCGTACTCAATGCGCAGGTAATCCTTGGTTGCCCCCTGCACCTCCATCCGCTGTATGCCGGCGTAGCGGCCAATGCCGTGGTTTTGGTGTACCACCAAATCCCCGGGGGTGATATCGGTCAGGCTGGCAAGGGCATCCTTATTTTTCCGCTTGGCGGTTTTGGCCGCCTGGGCGCTGCCCTGCCCCCCGCCAAAGGCCCGCCCGGTAATGAGGGCATAGTGGGCAAAGGGGAACTCGCACCCGGCCGAAAGATGCCCCGGCAGCACCTGCACCCGCCCGGGCCCGGCGGCCTCCGCCCCGGTGGCATCCGCGCCAGGGGCATCCTCCACCGCAGTGGTTGTGGTCATAAAGCCCCGCTCCCGCAAATCCCGCGCAAGGCCCTTGGCGGCCCGCTCGGTACCGGCCAGCACGGTGACGGCATAGCCGTTTTTAATAAACCCGGCCAGGGCATCGTCCACCAAAGTCGCTACCTCCCCACCCCAGGCGGGCAGGGTGTGGGCGGGGGCGTTCACAATGGTTTTCAGGGGGATATCCGGCATACTGCGGGCAAAATTTTCGGCACAAATGGTCCGGCAATGCCCGGTTTGGGCGGGCAGCCACCCGGCATCGGCATACAGCCCCGCCAGGCTGCCGCAAAGCACGCCATCCTCCAGTAAAGACGATAACTCCTCGCCACGGCGGTAATCGGTGGCGCGCGCTGCCTCCCGCAGGGAGGCCGGTTCCTCCAGCACCAGCAGGGGGTCGTCAAAATAATCCAGCAAGGTGGCGGGCTTTGGGTAGCGCAGGGCCAGGTATTTATCCAGCGCCACCGGCAACACACC
>JAQUSS010000115.1:5118-8211 GCA_028710135.1 Gemmiger sp.
AGCAGGGCCAAATCCGCCGCCATGCAATCGGCCAGGGCGGCCTTTTTTTTGCCCCGCTGCCCCGCCAGCGCCCCGCGCAAAGCGGCGGCGGTATCGGCGGGGGAGCCAAACAGCACCTCCCGCGCGGGGCTCAGGTAAAATTTTTCAAGGGCATCCTCCCGGCGCTGGGTGGCCAGGTCAAACGCGTGCAGGGTATCAATCTCATCCCCCCAAAATTCCATCCGCACCGGGGTTTTGCGGTCGGGGGTGTAGATATCTACAATCTCCCCCCGGATGGAAAACTGGCCGGGGCCATCCACCCGCTCCCGCCGGGCATACCCGGCGGCATACAGGCGGGCAGTAAGGGCCGCGCGGGGGATGGTATCGCCAGGGCGAAGGGTCAACGTATTCTCGCAAAAATCTGCCTTGGGGGTGGTAAATTGGGTCAGCCCCTCGGCCGGCACGCAAACGGCGGCAAGCCGCCCGCCCACCACATCGCCCAATACGCCCAGGCGGCGGTACTCATACTCCCGCCCGGCCCCCTCTATGGGGCGCAGCACATAATCCCGCGCGGGGAACACCGCCGCCGGCACCCCCAGGGTGTTCAAATCGGCGGCAAAACGGGTGGCTTCGGCCTCGCCGGGGGTAACAATGCACAGGGGCCTGCCCAGCCCCCGGCAAAGCGCGGCATACACCGCTGCCCGCCCTGCGCCGGGCAAGCCAAATAAGGCCAGCGCACCGGGGGTAGCCAGTGCGTCGGCCAGCTTGCGGTATTCGGATGTTTTAAAAAACTGGGTGTTGAACATGGTAAACCTCGGCTTGGCAGCCCTTGGTGGCGGTGTGGTGCGGTTTAGTGGTTATACCGGCTTTGGGCCATCTGCAAATCGCCATCCATCAGCAGGCGGCAGGCGGCGGCAATATCCGGGTAGCGCCCCGCAATGGCCTTGGCATCCGCCGCGGGGAACTTGCCCAGCACCCAATCGGCCAGGTCGTACCGGGGGTCGGGCTTCTCGCCCACCCCGATGCGCACCCGGTAAAAGGTATCGGTGCCAAGGCTGGCCATAATGCTTTTTAGGCCGTTGTGCCCCCCGGCCGAGCCGGAAGGCCGGATGCGCAGGTGGGCGGTGGGCTGGGCAACATCGTCACACAGCACAATAATGTGGTTGGCGGGTATTTTATAAAACATGGCGGCGGGGGCAATGCTTTGGCCCGAAAGGTTCATGTAGGTAAGCGGCTTCAGCAGCACCGCCTTGTGCCCGCCCACCTCGGCCACGCCATACAGCCCCTGCCATTTTGCTTTGGCAAGGGGGCAGGCCCACGCCTGCGCCAAAAAATCCAGCGCGGCAAACCCCGCATTGTGGCGGGTGCCATCGTATTTAGGTTCCGGGTTGCCCAAACCGGCAATCAGCCAATCGGCCCCGTTTTGAAATAACGCCATGCTGCTACTTCCCTACCCTTCACTTTTTTTGCTTTTGTGCTTCCAGCCCAACCTTTTTGGCCACATATTTTTCCAGCTTTTTGGCGCCCCAGCCGGGCACGTTGGCCTGGCGGGCACGCTCAATGCCCAGCGCCCCCGCCGGTACATCCGCCCCAATGGTGGAGCCTGCCGCCGTAAAGGCATGGTCGCCCACCGTAACGGGGGCCACCAGGTTGGTGTTGCAGCCGATAAAGGCATAATCCCCAATCACGGTGTGGTATTTGCCCTCGCCATCGTAGTTGCAGGTTACGGTGCCGCAGCCAAAATTGCAGTATTTGCCCACCTCGGCATCCCCGATATAGGTCAGGTGGCTCACGGTGTTGCCCTCGGCAAAATGAGCGTTTTTGGTTTCCACATAGGCGCCCAGGTGGGTGCCCTCGGCCGTCACGGTGCCCACCCGCACATGGGTGAAGGGGCCAATCTTATTATTTTCGCCCAGGGTGCTATCGTAGCACTGGCTGGCGTTCACGGTGCTGCCCGCCCCCACCACGGTATTTTCCAACAGGGTGTTGGGGCCAATCACACAACGCGGGCCAATTTTGGTTGCCCCGCGCAAAATGCAGTTTGGCAAAATAACCGCACCGGGTGCAATTTCCACCTCCGGGTCAATGTACACGGCCCGGCTGGTAAATTCCACACCGTTTTCCAGGTGCTTTTCCAGCACCTCGCCATACTGCCGCTCGGCCATCTCCAATTTTTCTTTTGCCGTCATACAAACGCCACGCCCCTATCTTATCATTTTTTTGAGTTTTGTTGCCGCCCCACCCGTTTGGGTAAGCGGTACGTGCAGATAAAATACTTTCAAATTTCTGCCCATTATAATTCTAACAAATTTTATGCAAATTGCAACAGAAAAGGCAAAAAACTTCGGCGCTATTTATGGAAATACTTGACTATATTTTTAACAATCCTATAGAAATTCCCCCCGTGGTCTGTTATAATGGACTGTGCAAGGGCATACACTTCTATGCCCTGCGGGCGCACGCGGTGTGCCGGGAAGAAACCGTAAATGTTGGAGGTAAATAATGAGCAAGAAATTCCTGTATCTGTTCAAAGAGGGCCACGATGCCTTCGGGGGCGACCAAACCGCCATGAAAAACACCCTGGGCGGCAAAGGCTCCGGCCTGTCGGAAATGACCCACGCCGGGATGCCTGTCCCGCAGGGCTTTACCATCACCACCGAGGCCTGCACCCAGTACTATGACGATGGCCGGGAAATCAACGAGGATATCAAAGCCGACATCTTCAAATACATGGGTATTCTTGAGGAGCAAACCGGCAAAAAGTTTGGCGATATCGAAAACCCGCTGCTGGTTTCTGTTCGTTCGGGCGCGCGTATGTCCATGCCCGGCATGATGGATACCATCCTCAACCTGGGCCTAAACGACCAGGCGGTGGAGGGCCTTGCCAAAAAGACCAACAACCCCCGCTTTGCCTACGACTGCTACCGTCGGTTTATCCAGATGTACTCCGACGTTGTTATGGAGCTGGGCAAGAGCTTTTTTGAGGAGCGCATCGATGCCATGAAGACCGCCAAGGGCGTGACGCTTGACGTTGATTTGACCGCCGATGACCTGAAGGAGCTGGTAAAGCAGTTCAAGGGCATCTACCTGGAGAAGCAGGGCGAAGAGTTCCCG
>JAQUSS010000116.1 GCA_028710135.1 Gemmiger sp.
GGGGGGCGGGGCGGTACCCCTGCCCGCGGCATCCACAAGCAAAAACGGCGCAGCGGCTGTGCCGCCGCGCCGTTACGGTGGGTACTATACCCGCTTACGCTTTTGCGATGCAGGCAATGCCGGGCAGCTCTTTGCCCTCCAAATATTCAAGGGAAGCACCGCCGCCGGTGGAGATATGGGTCATTTTATCGCCCAGGCCCATCTGCATAACGGCAGCCGCGCTATCGCCGCCGCCAATTACGGTGGTGGCATCGCTCTCGGCCATGGCCTTGGCTACCGCCAGGGTGCCCGCGGCCAGGGTCGGGTTTTCAAACACGCCCATGGGGCCGTTCCATACCACGGTTTTGCTGGCCTTAACGGCATCGGCAAACAGCTTCATGGATTCTGGGCCGATATCAAAGCCTGCCATATCCGCCGGGATGGCGTTGCAGGGCACAACCTTAATATCGCAGGGGGCATCAATCGGGTCAGGGAAGCTGGCAACGCAGGCGGTATCTACCGGCAGCAGCAGCGCAACGCCCTTCTCCTTGGCCTTGGCAAGCATTTCACGGCAGTAATCGAGCTTGGATTCATCGCACAGCGATTTGCCAATCTCAGCGCCCTGTGCCTTGAGGAAGGTGTAGGCCATGCCGCCACCGATGATCAAGGTATCCACCTTTTCCAGCAGGTTGGAGATAACGTTCAGCTTATCGGCAACCTTGGCGCCGCCCAAAATGGCGGTGAAGGGGCGAACGGGGTCGTTCACGGCGTTGCCCAGGTATTTGATTTCTTTTTCCATCAAATAGCCCACGGCGGTATCCTGGATGTATTCGGTAACACCGGCGGTGGAGCAGTGGGCGCGGTGGCAGGAGCCAAAGGCATCGTCCACATAGGCATCGGCCAGGGATGCCAAATCCTTGCTGAAGGTATCCACATTCTTGGTTTCCTCGGCGCGGAAGCGGGTGTTTTGCAGCAGCACCACATCGCCGTTTTGCATGGCAGCAACGGCCGCCTTGGCATTTTCGCCCACAACGGTATCGTCATCGGCAAAAACCACCGGCTGGCCCAGCTTTTCGGCCAGGGCCACCGCTACGGGTGCCAGGCTGAACTTGGCCTCGGGGCCATTTTTGGGCTTGCCCAGGTGGCTGCAAAGGATGACCTTGCCCCCGTCTGCAATCAATTTTTTGATGGTGGGCAGCGCGGCAACAATGCGGTTATCGTTGGTGATAACGCCGTCCTTCATGGGGACGTTGAAGTCGCAGCGAACAAGCACCCGCTTGCCTGCGTAATTTTCGTCGTCAACTGTTTTTTTGCCTAAACCCATAGTAAAAATCTCCTCTCGGTGTTTTCCATGTCCAGGTAATTTTGCGGTGGGGGCTTCGGTTTTTGCACAGTGCCCCATAGCCTGTTTCTATTATACGCACTTGGCGCTGTTTTCGCAAGAGATTTATTGATACTTTTTTAACGTTTCGGTGGCTAGCGCCGGGGCAAGCCTGCTTGCCGGGCGGCGTTAACGCCCCGCTTGGGTATCCCCCAGGGGGGTTGCCAACTGGATAACCCCCCACTTGCCATCCTTTTTTGCCCAAAGGGTATCCTGGTAGGCGGGCAAAAGCGCTTCTAAATCGCCAAACGGGATCACCACCGCGCCCGTGGTATCGTACAAGGCATACTGGCCGTTTTGGCAAACCACCACGCTGCCATAGGTGGCATCGAAGGGGCGGTTTTTTGCCCCTTCGATGCCGGTTGCGATGCAAGGCTCGCACCCAAAAGGTATTACGGTATTGCCGGCGGCATCCAAATACCCCCACTGGCCATCCTGTTTAACGGGCACTACGCCGCAGCTATAGTTTCCGGCATCCTCGTAGCGGGTATCATTCACCGGCTTCACGCCATCGGTCAGTACCCATCCATCGGTTGCCGTGTAGTAGGCACTGCCGCCGGCTTCTGTAACCAGCTCCGTCACATAGGAAGCCACCACCGGCACACCGCCGGTGTATTGGCCGTTTAAGTAGGAATCGGCCCCGCTGTTTTTGTAGATGCCTTCCAGCTCGGGCACCCAAACCAGCGCCACGTTGGGGGCGGTGCCGCGTATATCGTACTCCATCCGCTCGTCCGCCGGCTGAATCTGGCCCGCTTCATCGATGGTGAAGTAAACGGTATCCGGGTCGCTTTCCGACCCCTGCCATAGCAGGTAGCGCGCATCGTACCCTACCACAAGCCCATCATATTGGCAGGGCGCGGCAAAGCTGCCGGTACTATCTATCAAACCGTATTTCCCACCCTGCACCACAACCATACACCCATCGTTGGTGGGGTAACCGATGGCGTTGAAATCCTCGCGGTCCGTGCCGCCCCGCATTTGCAGGGCCGGGGTTAGGCTTTCCGCCTCAAGCGTCGGCTCCACCACCCAGCGGTAGAGGGGGGCGGCAGCCGGCGCCGGGGTGGCAGTTGCCGCCGGGGCCGGGGTTGCGGTTTGCGCCGGGGCAGGCGTGGCCGTGCCGGCCGCCACGGTAGCAGAGGATGCCGGCCCACAGCCCGAAAGCAGCAGGGCAGCCGATAGGAATAGGGGCAGGTAAAATCGCTTTTTCACGTTAGCACCTCCTAGCAGAAAGTTCGTCATGTTTTAATCGGTAGAACGACAATTGCTTACCATAACCATAGCATACGTCCCACCATTTTACAAGAAAATTTGCTGCCGCAAACCCGCTGCCATAAAATTGCTGCCCGCCGGGCAGAAAAACGCGGTGCGCCCCCCTACCCGTTTCTCAAACCGCCTAAAAAATCGCATTCCAAAGCCCCAAAGGGGCGCGCACCAATCCACAAAAAAAGCGGGCCGCTTTTTTGCGGCCCGCTGGGTAATTATTTGGTTGCGGCAGGGGTTGTGTTGCCCCCGGCAATGCCCTGGATGGATGCCACGGTGGCGGCCAGGTTTTGCATCTCGGAGGGAACAATAATCTTGGTGGCTTTGCCATCGGCCACCCGCTCCATCGCCTCCATGCTGCGCAGTGCCAGCATATTTTGGGTGGGGGCGGCCTCGTTCAGCAGGCGCACGGTTTCGGCCTTGGCCTTTTGCACCATCAGCAGGGCCTGGGCTTCGCCCTCGGCCTCGCGGATGCGCTGCTCCTTAACGGCCTCTGCACGCAGAATGGCAGATTCTTTTTCGCCCTCGGCACGGGTGATGGCGGCCTGCTTTTCGCCCTCGGCCAACAGGATGTTCGAGCGTTTTTCACGCTCGGCCTTCATCTGCTTTTCCATCGCGGTGCGAATTTCCGTCGGCGGCTCGATGTTTTTCAGCTCTACGCGGTTCACCTTGATGCCCCAACGGTCGGTTGCATCGTCCAGGGTGGCGGTGATTTTGGTGTTGATGGCATCCCGGCTGGTCAGCGTTTCATCAAGGGACATACTGCCGATCACATCACGCAAGGTGGTGGCCGAAAGGTTTTCAATGGCCTGCACCGGGCGGCTTACGCCGTAGGCATAGGCTTTGGGGTCAAACACCTGGAAAAATACCACGGTATCAATCATCATGGTAACATTATCGCGGGTAATCACCGGCTGAGGGGGGAAATCGGCCACTTCCTCCTTGAGGGATACGCGGCGGGCCACCCGCTCCACAAAGGGGGTGCGGATGTGTAGCCCGGCCTCCCAGGTATCCTTATAAACGCCCAGCCACTCGGTAACGTAGCCGTTGGATTGGGGCACAATCACAATGCAGCGGGCTATGGCAATCAACGCGATTACCAGCAAAATAGCAAGTACCAGCATCAGCATAATTTCTCCTCTTTCCTAATTCTTAAAATCATAAAACAAAAATCGGTTTTGCCGGGGGTCAACCGGCGGTGGAGGCAGTTTCCACCGCGGCAACTTCCAAAATTCCGCCGTTTGCACCGGTCACGGTGCAGTGGCTCCCCTCGGGCAGGGGGGTGGGGGCGGTTGCTTGCCAATCCAGCCCCTCTACCCGCACACGGCCCACCATGCCGGGCGCAATGGCTTTTAGCACAATGCCCCGCTTGCCCATGGTAAGGGGTACGCCGTTGGTAACGGGCACCTTGCCCGCCTTGCGCCGTTTTGCTAAGATGGGCAGCATAATGGCCAGCGCCGCTGCCGATACCCCCGCAAACACCACAAACTGGACGGAGAAGGACTGGGTAAACAAGCTTATGATCAGCGCCACAGCGGCGCCTGCCATAAACCATACCGAAACCAAGGCTGTGGTAGCTGCCTCGGCCACGCCGAACAGCACCACCGCAACAATCCAAAAAATTGTATCCGGGCCCATAAGAAACACCTCCTATATGGGAAGATATGCCAAGGCGGAGCCCGCCATGTGTGCTGGGGCATCGTACGCTGCCGCACGTTTTTCGCGGGGCTTACGGTTCCGTTCTTGGTTGTCAATATTTTAACATAACCAGGGCGGGATGTCAAGATATTCCACTTTTGCAGCCATCAGCCACTACATATAGTGGTTCGCAATTTTCCCTATAACACGAGTGGTAGAAAAAGCCGCCCCCAACCACGCCGGTGCCCCCGCTTGGGCTGGTGCCCATTAATAAATGCTGTAATACCCCACGCGGGCCCGGGTGTTTTCTTCCACCAAAATGGTAAAGCCGCCGGGGTTTACCTCGGTTTCCTTGCCAAAGGCCGTTTCGCTGATAAGATGCGGCCCGCGGTTCAAAATAATTTCGGCGGTTTGGGTTTCGCCCACCCGGCGGTAGTGCAAAATGTCCCCCTCCGCCTTGACCACGGCAAAATCGGCCCCGGCAAAGGCATCGCAGCTTTTGCGCAGCTCGGCCAGGTTTTTTAGGGGGCCGCGCAGCCGGGTTTCGGTGCTGTTCCAATCGTAGTAGGCGCGGTTGAAGGGGTCGGTATAGCCCTGCATGGCAATTTCATCGCCATAATAGATGCAGGGCACCCCGGGCAGGGTAAAAATCATGGCGTAGGCCAGCAGCAGCTTTTGGATGCCCTCCTCGTACTGGGCGGGGGGTACCCGGCGGCCGCTTTGCCAGTAACGGTCCCGCCCGCCCGCGGGCAGGTCGGCCAGGGCCGTCATGGCGCGGGGGGTATCGTGGGTGGATAAAAAGTTCATCTCGCAGCAAAGGGCGGGAGCGGGGTAATTTTCGCAGATGGTAAGCAGGCTTTGCGCCACCGCCGCCGCATCTGCCCCCTGCAAAAAGTTGAGGGCCGCCGTGCGGAAGGGGTAGTTCATGGTGGCATCCAGCCCGTGGCCCCGCAGGTAGGTGCGGCGGTGGCCAAAGGCCTCCTTGGTGGTGGCATCCTCCCACACCTCGCCCAGCAGCAGCTTATCGGGGCCGTGGGCTTTGATGGCGGTGCGAATTTTTTCAATAAAGGCATCGGGCAGTTCATCGGCCACATCCAGCCGGAAGCCGCTTGCCCCCAGCCCCAGCCAGGTATCAATCACCCCGTGCCGCCCGCACACAAATTCCAGGTAGGAGGGGTCGCTCTCCTCCACCTCGGGCAGGGTTTCAAAGCCCCACCAGGTGCGGTAGCCGCAGCTATAGCCCGAGTCAAAATCGTACCAGCTTCGGTAGGGAGATTGCCTGTCGCGGTAGGCCCCGCCGGGGCCATAGCGCCCCTCTCGGTTAAAATAGACCGAATCGGAGCCGGTATGGCTGAACACGCCATCCAAAATAATGCGTATCCCCAGCGCGGCGGCGGCGGTGCAAAGCTCGGCAAACTCCTGGTTGGTGCCCAGCAACGGGTCGGCGTGCAGGTAATCGGCCGTGTTGTAGCGGTGGTTGGCGTGGGCCTCAAAAATCGGGTTCAGGTAGATGTAGCTTACCCCCAGCTCGGCCAGGTAGGGCAGTTTTTGGCGTATGCCCGCAAAATCTCCGCCATAGTAATCTTTATTGAGGTACCCCTCGGGCTGTTCGTTGGGCCAAAAATAGGGCTCGCCGTCCTTATCCGCCCGGTAGATGCGGTCGGCAAAGGGCAGGCTGGTGTGGGGGGTACCCTCGCAAAAACGGTCGGGGAAAATTTGGTACATTGTGCCGCCGCGTATGGCGTGGGGGGTATCAAAATCGGCCTCGTACACGGTTAGCTGCCAGCTATCGCCGGTTGTCCAGCTCAGGTAGCCCTCGCTCTGCGCGCCCTTAAATATTTTTCGATAATCCGTATATAAATCGAAATAATAGAAGTAAAGCCCCGGCGTGGTAGGCCGAACCAGCACCGAGAAGGTGTGGTTTTGCCCCGCCTTGCCCCGGTATTCCATCCGGTAGGGCACCGGGCTTTCACGGTCCTTGGTCAGTATCAAGTGCGGGTCCACATAGCCATAGCTATCGGGCACATTCAGTTGCAGGGTCACTTCGGCCCCGGCCCGCACCGCCCCAAACGGGCGCTTGCAGGTAGGGTCGGTACTGTTAAAAAACATATGCTCCATAAATCGGTTCACCTTTGCGTTTTTTTAGCATGGTTTTTTGCCGCCTTGCGGTGCGCGGCGGGGGCGGTGGGCAGCTCCAAAAAAGTAAGGGCAGCCCGCCCGCGCCAGTGCGCAGCCAAGCCGCCCTCACAAAAATGGGTTATATGCGAATTATTTTACCGGCGCAATGCCCCAGATATCCCGCGCATAATCCATCACCGAGCGGTCAGCCGAGAAAATCCCCGCGTTGGCAATGTTCATCAGGCTCATACGGTTCCAGCCCTGGCGGTCTTTATACAGCCGCTGCAAATCGGCCTGGGCGCGGCGGTAATCGTTGAAATCCGCCATCACCATATAGGGGTCAGAGTTGCGCAGGTTGGAGGTTACCTCGCTGAAATTCTCGCCATCCCAGCCCTTTTCCAGCATGTCCAACACGGCCATGGCCACGTTGTTGTTTGCCAAAAATGCCTGGGGGTGGTACCCCATCCCTTTCAGGGCGTTCACCTCGGGGGTAAGCATACCGAACACAATCTCGTTTTCCTGCCCGGCGGCATCCACAATTTCAACGTTTGCGCCATCCAGGGTGCCCAGGGTAATGGCCCCGTTCAGCATAAATTTCATGTTGCCGGTGCCCGAGGCCTCGGTGCCTGCCAGGCTAATCTGCTCCGAAACCTCGCTGGCGGGCATCAGCCGCTCGGAAAGGCTGACGCAGTAATCCTCCAGGTAAACAATGCGCAGCTTGGTGCGCACCGCCGGGTCGGCATCAATCAGCTTGCCCAGCTTGCAAATCATCCGGATCATCTGCTTGGCCATATAGTAGCCCGGGGCCGCCTTTGCGCCAAAAATATAGGTTTTGGGGGTAAAATCGGCATTGGGGTTGGCCTTCAAATACAGGTATTCGGCGGCAATGTTCAGCGCGTTCAGGTGCTGGCGCTTGTACTCGTGCATCCGCTTAACCTGGCAATCAAAAACCGAATCCGGGTCAATAATTTGGCCGGTGGCCTTTTTCAGGTAA
The DNA here is from genome assembly GCA_028710135.1 of Gemmiger sp. GTDB lineage: Bacteria > Bacillota > Clostridia > Oscillospirales > Ruminococcaceae > Gemmiger. The sequence continues at coordinate 7,371 of JAQUSS010000116.1, forward strand.
TTGGCAAAGATGACCTTGTTTTCCCGCTTCACCTTGCCCAAAGCCTCCAGCATGGCGGCATCATCGGCAAATTTTTCCAGCTTTTTCAGCTGGGCGGCATCCTGCTTGAAGCCATCGCCAATGCTCTCGCTCAAAAGGTTGGTTAGCCCAGGGTTGCTGCCCAGCAGCCAGCGGCGGTAGGCAATGCCGTTGGTAACATTTTTGAAGGCGTTGGGCTTATACAGGAAATAATCGTGGAAAACACTATCCTTGATAATCTCGCTGTGGAGCTTGGATACCCCGTTGATGGAGTGGCAGGTGTAGGTGCAGATGTTGGCCATGCGCACCTGGTCGCCACCCAAAATGGCCATATAATCAATTTTGCCCTCGTCCCCGGGGAAGGCCTTTTCCAGGTCTGCACGGCAACGGTTATCCATCTCGCACACAATCTGCCAGATGCGGGGCAACGTGGCGCGGAAAATATCCACATTCCACTTTTCCAGCGCCTCGCTCATCACCGTGTGGTTGGTGTAGGCAAAGGTGCGGCGGCAGATGGAGAAGGCGGCATCCCAATCGTAGCTGCAATCATCCAGCAGCACCCGCATCATCTCGGGGATGGCAAGGGTGGGGTGGGTATCGTTCAGCTGGATGGCTACCTTATCGGGCAGGTTATCGAGCGTGCCATATTGGTTGAGGTGGTTTTGCAGGATATCGGCAACCGAGGCCGCCGAGAAGAAGTATTGCTGGCGCAGCCGCAAAATTTTGC
>JAQUSS010000012.1 GCA_028710135.1 Gemmiger sp.
TTGTGCCCCAATCTGTGGTCTGTGGCATAGGGGGGGTTCTGTAGGGCCACCATACATGGTGGCCGCCAAACGGGGGCACCGGGCCTTGGCAAAAACGACCCGCCGCACCCCGACCCACCGACCCCCGCACCGTCCACCCGCCGCGTTGGGTGACCCCCAAACCATGCAACCCGCCACCGCCCCGACCCCCGCACCGTCCGCCCGCCGCGCCGGGGCACCCCCCAAACCATGCAACCCGCCGCGCCGGGGTACCCCGCAATGCGCGCCGCGCCCTGGGGGCGGCCACCATGTATGGTGGCCCTACGGAGGTTGTGGCCGGGGATGCCCCCCGCCCGGGTTTGCGGCATAGGCCAGGGATGCCCCCCAATCCGTGGTCTGTGGCACGGGGCGGGAATGTGCCCCAATCTGTGGTCTGTGGCATAGGGTGGGTTCTGTAGGGCCACCATACATGGTGGCCGCCAAACGGGGGCACCGGGCCTTGGCAAAAACGACCCGCCGCACCCCGACCCACCGACCCCCGCACCGTCCACCCGCCGCGTGGGGCACCCCCCCGAACCATGCCGCCCGCCGCGCCGGGGCACCCCGCAATGCCCGTCGCGCCCTGGGGGCGGCCACCATGTATGGTGGCCCTACGGAGGTTGTGGCCGGGGATGCCCCCCGCCCGTCCTGGCACCCCCCAAACCATGCCACCCGCCACCCCACGGCACCCCCGCAATGCCCGCCGCGCCCTGGGGGCGGCCACCATGTATGGTGGCCCTACGGGGGTTGCGGCCGGGGATGCCCGCCGCCACCCAAACCAACCCGGCATCGTGGTTACAAAAATAGGGCTGTTGCGGTTTCCATTTTACGTTGTGACGTAAAATGCAACCTGCAACAGCCCTTACAATATAAATATAAATAAAAAACAAAAATGCGGTACGGCGATACCATTATCATAAAATAATAAACGGCCAATCACCCACCGGTTGCCAGGGTAACATACAGGGGTAAAAATTTACCCCTGCTGCCGCCCGCCGTGGCCGCCACGGTAATTGCGGCCCGCGCTGCTGCGGCCCTGGCCGCTGCTGGCGCTGCGGTTTTGGCTGCCGCCGGTGCTGCGGCTCTGGCCCTGGCTGTTGCCACGGCTTTGGCCGCCGTTCGCGCTGCGGTTTTGGCCCTGGGCATTGCCGTTGCGGCCCTGCCCCTGGCTGCCGCCGCCGCTGATGCCGCGGCCCTGGCCCTGCCCTTGGCTGCCACTGGCACCACGGCCCTGCCCTTGGCTACCGCCACCACCGCTGCGACCCGCGTTATCACGCGGGGCAGGGCGGGCATCCCGCCGCTGGGGGGCGGTGCGGGGCGGGCGGGGTTGGCGCTCGGCCTTGGGGGTGGCCTCCAAAATCACCATCGGCCAACGGTGGCCCGTCACCTCGGGTATTTTTTTGCCAATCAATTTTTGGATGTCCTTCAAATAGGGCAGCTCGTCAAAATTGCAAAAGCTGATGGATACCCCATCCCGCCCGGCGCGGCCGGTGCGGCCAATGCGGTGTACATAGGTTTCAGGGATGTTGGGCAAATCAAAGTTCACAACGCAGGCAAGGTCGTTGATATCAATGCCGCGCGCGGCGATATCGGTGGCCACCAACACCCGGATATCCCCACTTTTAAAGCGGGCCAGGGCGGTTTGGCGGGCCGTTTGGCTTTTGTTGCCGTGGATGGCCAGCGCCTCGGTGCCATCGCGCGCCAAATCCTTCACCACACGGTCGGCCCCGTGCTTGGTGCGGGTAAACACCAGCACCGAATCATACTCGGGGTGCTCCTTCAGCAGGCTATCCAGCAAAAAGCGCTTGTTGTTTTTGTCTACCTTATATAGGCTTTGCACAATGCTATCCACCGTGCTGGATACCGGGGTAACCGCAACCCGCACGGGGTCGTGCAAAATTTGCTGAGCCAAAGCGGCAATTTCGCCCGGCATGGTGGCCGAAAACAGCAGCGTTTGCCGCTTGGCGGGCAACCGGGCCAGCACCTTGCGCACATCGTGGATAAAGCCCATATCCAGCATACGGTCGGCTTCATCCAGCACAAAATATTCCACCTGCGAAAGGTCAATGTGCCCCTGGTTTGAAAGGTCGTTCAGCCGCCCGGGGGTGGCCACCAGCACATCCACCCCGTTTTGCAACGCGGTAACCTGGGGCCCCTGGCCCACGCCGCCAAACACAACGGTGTTTTTAATTTTTAGGTAGCAGCCGTATTCGTCAAAGCTCTGCTTAATTTGCAGCGCCAGCTCCCGCGTGGGGGTAAGCACCAGCGCCCGGATGGGGCGGTGCCCCCGCGCCGGGGCGGCGGCCAGGTTTTGCAAAATGGGGATGGCAAAGGCCGCCGTTTTGCCGGTGCCGGTTTGGGCGCAGCCAATCATATCTCGCCCGGCCAGCACCGGGGGTATGGCTTGCTCCTGTATGGGGGAGGGGGTAACGTACCCCAGCTTGGCAACTGCGTCAAGGATGGGGGTAATCAGATTAAGTTCCTGAAATGTCATAAAAAATTGTCCTTTTCCGGGCCGCCGTGCGCCGTTTTGGCCACCGCCGCCCCTGCTTACCGGTGTTTTACACCAACAAGCGTTGTATCTTGGGTTGGTAAACATGGTTACAATACCCGGGGTAAAACCGGGTAAAAACCCGCCCGCCGTCCACAAGCGGGCAGTAATTGTTTATTATACCATACCTTTGATGAAAATGCAAAAAAACCGGGCCGGGGGCGGTTCTGAGCCGGGGCGGCTGGGGGCCGGGTGCGGTTCTGGGCCAGTGGTGGCTTTGGCGGCGGTTTTTGGCCAAGGGCGGCTTTAGGGCGGGGTGGCTTTGGTGGCGGTTTTTGCCCCCCCCGGTGGTGGCAACGCGCCCCCCGCCCCACACTTTTGGCAAATTGCCTATGTTTCCACCCCGGCGGGTGTGGTACAATGAAAAAATAGCCGGCGGCTATTTTTAGCCAACCGCCCCATTTCCCCCTTGCCGCATGGCGGCGAGGGGCGGGGGTACGCTACAATAAACGGTGGCTATTTTTTGTCCAACCGCCGTTTTCTTGTTTTGTTTTTACCGAAAGGAGGGCGTTTTATGCCTCAATTGCCCCAAAATTCCGCCATTTTGCTGGAGGGTGGCGCGCTGCGCGGCTGCTATACCTGCGGCGTATTGGATGTTTTGATGGAGAACGATTGCTACTTCCCCACCGTGGCGGCGGTATCGGCCGGGGGGCTGAATGCCGTCAACTACCTGGCCCGCCAGCCTGGGCGGGGCGGGCGGATTGTGCTGCAATACCGGCACGACCCACGCTATGTTGGCCCCATTGCCCTGCTGAAAAGCCGGGGGGTGTTTGGGTTTGATTTTATGTTCAACCAGCTGATGGAAAAAGAATATTTTGACCAAAAAACCTACGACGAAAGCCCCCAGCGCCTTTTTGTGTGCGCCACCAACATCGATACCGGTGCCTCCGAAATGTTTGAGAAGGCCACCTGTGCCGATTTTACCAAGGCGCTCACGGCCTCGGCGAGTATGCCGGTATGCTCGATGCCCGTCAAGGTGGGGGGCAAGCGGTACTTGGATGGCGGGTGCGCCTGCGCCATCCCGCTGGATTGGGCCCGGGCCGAAGGCTACGATAAAATTGTGGTGGTGGCAACCCGCGAGCGTGGCTACCGCAAGCCGATGCCCAGCCAGCGAATGATTGATTTGTACGGGGATTTTTACGCCCACCACACCGAATTTTACGCCGACCTTCTCACCATGAACTGGCGCTACAACGCCATGATGGAGGAGCTGGAAGGGCTGGAGGATGCGGGCAAGGTGTTTGTTTTGCGCCCCCAAAAGCCGGTGGAGGTTGACCGGTTTGAGGGCAATACCCAAAAGCTGCTGGGCTTAATCAACGCCGGGCGGGAGGATACCCAAAACGCCCTGCCCGCGCTGTGGGCCTACCTGGGCATTGCCGAAACCGCCCCAATCACCGAAACGGCCAAAGCCGCCAAAGCCGCCGAAACTGCCCAAGCTGGCGAAGCCGCCGAAGCCGCCAAATAAAAGCCCCCAAGCGTTTAAACACCCGCCAAACACCCGCCAAACGCCCACCAAACGCCCGGCACTTAGGCGGCCCGGTTTGGCCCGGCGGGGCCAAATGCGCGGTATATCCCGGCAGCTACGCGGTTTATCTTGACAAGTAGGGGCAGCGGTGTATAATAAAAAAGCCGCGGCAAGCAGCCGCAGGCACCCGGCCTTAGCCGGGATGGCGGCAGAAGCTGCCCCGCGCAAAACCCCCTTCCCCGCTACATCCGAACGCTTGTGATTTGGCCGTTTAGGCTGTTTAGGCCATTTGGGCCATTTGGCATATTTTATAAAACCGACACCAAGCAGGTGTCTTTTGCCCCGGCAGGGGCAAGGGGCAGCTGCTTTTTGTTTTGTTTCCGTGAAAATAGGGAGGATTTTATCATGTTTACCACCACAAAAACCAAAAACCTGGTATTTACGGCAGTTTGCGCGGCACTTTGCGTGGTGCTGCCCATCGCGTTCCACACCATCCCCAACGCGGGCAGCGTTATGCTGCCCATGCACATCCCGGTGCTGCTGTGCGGGCTTGCCTGCGGCCCGGTGTACGGCCTTGCCTGCGGCTTAGTGGGGCCGGTACTTTCCAGCCTGCTAACGGGTATGCCCGGGGCCGCCTACCTGCCCGCCATGCTGTGCGAGCTGGCCGTGTACGGCCTAGTTTCGGGGCTATTGCTGCGGGTTATCAAAACCGGCAAGCCGGTACTCAACCTTTATATTTCCCTGCTGGGTGCCATGCTGGCAGGCCGGGTGGCGTACGGGGTGCTCAACGCCGTTATCTTCCGGGCGGGGCAGTATTCGCTGCCCATCTGGCTGACGAGCGCCTTTGTTACCAGCCTGCCGGGCATTGCCATCCAGCTGGTAATTTTACCCGCGCTGATTTTGGCCCTGCGCCGCGCCAAGCTGTTAAACCTGCCGGGTTAAGCCCCGGTGCCGCCGCCCACCCCGCCCGGGGTGGGCGGCTTTTTGTTTTGTGGGGCGTGTTTTATCCCCCGCAAGGCTTTACAACCGCGCCAAAATACCGTACAATAAAAGCAGTGTAGATGCCCGCCGTGCGGATATAGGAACTATGTAAAGAAGGGGAAAAACTGTGTTCAAAATTGTCAAAAAACGTGCGCTTAACCCCACGGTGTCCGAAATGGTCATCGAAGCGCCGCTGATCGCCAAAAAGGCGCAGCCGGGGCAGTTTATCATCGTGCGTGCCAAAGCGGATTCCGAGCGTATCCCGCTGACGATTGCCGGGTACGACCGTGCGGCAGGCACCGTTGCCATCATCTACCAGATTGTGGGCGGCAGCACCATGCAGCTTGACAGCCTGGCCGAGGGGGAATCGGTGCAAGATTTTGTAGGCCCGCTGGGCAAGGCCACCGAGATTGAGGGCCTGAAAAACGTTTGCGTGGTGGGCGGCGGCGTGGGCTGCGCCATTGCGCTGCCGGTTGCCCGTGCCTTGCACGAGGCCGGGGCCAAGGTTACCGGCATCGTGGGCTTCCGCGATAAAAACCTGGTAATTTTGGAGGAAGAATTTGCCGCCTGCTGCGATGAGCTGATTATCATGACCGATGATGGCAGCCATGGCCGCAAGGGCGTGGTGACCCTGCCGCTGGAAGAAAAAATACAGCAGGGCGCAAATTTTGATGAGGTAATTACCATTGGGCCACTGATTATGATGAAATTTGTGGTGGGGGTTACCAAAAAATACAACGTGAAAACCGTTGTTTCGATGAACCCCATCATGGTGGATGGCACCGGGATGTGCGGCGGCTGCCGGTTGACGGTGGGCGGCAAAACCAAGTTTGCCTGTGTGGATGGCCCCGATTTCGACGGCTTTGAGGTCGATTTTGCCGAGGCCATGCAGCGCGGCTCGATGTACCGCGAATTTGAAACCCACGCCCGCGAGGCCGCGTGCAACCTGCTGAAAGCGGAGGTACAATAAGATGCCGAATATGGATTTGAAAAAATGCCCCATGCCCAGCCAGGAGCCAAACGTGCGCAACAAAAACTTTAAGGAGGTAGCCCTGGGCTACACCCCCGAGATGGCCGTTAACGAGGCCAAGCGCTGCCTGCAATGCAAAAACCACCCCTGCCGCAGCGGCTGCCCGGTGGATATTGATATCCCGGGCTTTATTGCCCAGGTGGCCGAGGGTTCGTTTGAGGCCGCCTACCAGGTGCTGGCGGCATCCAGCGCGCTGCCCGCCGTGTGTGGCCGCGTCTGCCCGCAGGAGAGCCAGTGCGAGGGCAAATGTGTGCGCGGCATCAAGGGCGAGCCGGTTGCCATTGGGCGGCTGGAGCGTTTTGTGGCCGATTGGCACCGCGAAAATACCGATACCACCCCCGCCAAGCCCACCCCCAACGGCCACAAGGTTGCCGTGGTGGGTGCCGGGCCTTCGGGCCTTACCTGCGCGGGCGACCTTGCCAAGCTGGGCTACCAGGTAACCATCTACGAGGCCTTGCACGTTGCGGGCGGTGTGCTGATGTACGGCATCCCCGAGTTCCGGCTGCCCAAGGCCATTGTGCAAAAAGAGGTAAACGGCCTGAAGGATTTGGGCGTGGATATTGAAACGAACATGGTGATCGGCAAGGTGCTGACCATTGACGAGCTGATGGGCGAGTACGGCTGCGAGGCCGTGTACGTAGCCTCAGGCGCGGGGCTGCCCCGGTTTATGGATATCCCCGGCGAGAGCCTGAAAGGGGTATACTCGGCCAACGAATACCTGACCCGTGTCAATTTGATGAAGGCCTACCAGCCCGGCAGCCGCACCCCCATCCAAAAAAGCCACGCGGTGGCGGTGGTGGGCGGCGGCAACGTTGCCATGGATGCCGCCCGCTGCGCCAAGCGGCTGGGTGCCGAAACCGTGTATATTGTATACCGCCGCGGCATGGCAGAACTGCCTGCCCGCCGCGAGGAAGTGGAGCACGCCGAGGAGGAGGGCATCATTTTCAAAACCCTCTGCAACCCGGTGGAGGTTTTGGGCGATGAGAACGGCTGCGTCAAGGGGATGACCTGCGTGGAGATGGAGCTGGGTGAGCCCGATGCCTCGGGCCGCCGCCGCCCCATCGTCAAACAGGGCAGCGAGTTTACCCTGGAGGTGGACACCATGATTATGTCCCTGGGTACCAGCCCCAACCCGCTGATTCGCTCCACCACGCCCGGCCTTGATGCCGATAAGCACGGCTGCATCATCACCAACGGCCCCGATGGGCTGACCAGCCGCCCCTTTGTGTATGCCGGCGGCGATGCCGTTACCGGCGCGGCCACCGTCATTTTGGCCATGGGTGCCGGCAAGGAGGCCGCCAAGGCCATTGACGCGGCCATCCAGGCAAAACAATAAAACCCAGCAAAGCCCAGGCAGATGATTGCAAAGGCAAACCATTGCAGGTCGTAGGCCCGGGCTTTGCCTTTGGGGAGGAGGTACCCTGCCCCATGTACAACCGTTTTGTACAGTTTACCATCCCCAGCATCGGCCAGCTTTTGGTGGCCTTAGTTTTGTATGCCAATTTTTTGCAGCTGCCGTTTATTGCCATGTTCCAGCCCGATAATCCGCTGCTCTACTATTGCCTGCCCCTTGCCTTAATGGCCCTTGCCAGCTACCTTAGCCGCGACCCACTTGGCGTTGGGATGATTTGGATGGCCTTTTTAACCGGCCTGTATGTGGTGGGGGATGTGGTAAGCTTTGCCCTTTGGCGGGTGGGCGGCACCCCCTGGCAGGTATGGCAGGCGGTGTATGGCGGCGGCCTGCTGGTGTGGGGGCTTACCTGCGCGCTGGTGCTGTATGGGTGGGTACACGCGCACAAGCTGTACACCACCCATTACCGCCTTGCCACCCCCAAGGCCCTGCCGGGCGGCAAGCTGCGGCTGGTGCAAATTAGCGATTTACACCCCGGCTCCACCATGACGCGGCAGCGCATACCCGAGCTGCGCCAAAAAATTGAGGCCCTTGCCCCCGATATCCTGGTGTTTACCGGCGATATTTACGATGAAAACACCGTGCGGGAGGATTTTGATGCCTTCAACGCCTTGTTTGGGGAACTGCAAGCCCCCTATGGCAAGTGGTTTGTGTACGGCAACCACGACCTTGGCCACCATTGGCGGGAACCCCAGTACGACCGTGCCGATTTGGAACGCGCTTTTGCCGGGGCGGGCATCCGCATTTTGGAGGATGTATCGGTGCTGGCGGGCGAAACCGATACCCCCCACCCGGTGCGCATTGTAGGCCGGAAAGATTGGCTGTACACTGAGCACCGGCGGTTTTCAGCCGCCGAGCTGCTGCCGGATGGGCCGGATGGGCGCTATACCATCCTGTTAGACCATGAACCCCGGGAGCTAAAGGCAGCCGCCGCAGCCGGGGCCGATTTAATTTTGTGCGGCCACACCCACGGCGGGAAAATTTGGCCGCTGGGCTTGGTATCCCGCCTGTTCCGCTTTAACGAGGTAAACTACGGCAAGCGCCAAATTACCCCCAGCTGCGCGGCCATTGTATCGGGCGGCACCGGCACCTGGAGCTACCAAATACGCACCGAGGGCCGCACCGAGATTGTTTGCGTGGATATCACCCAAGCGGGTACGCCCGCCCCGCCCCCCAAAGCGGGCGAGGAAGCGATTTAAAAACGGCCTAAAAAGCAGGTGAACACCGGCTGAAAACCGGGCGAACACCGGCTGAAAGGCGGGCAACCTCCAGTATTTATCGAAAAATAAAACCAAAGCCACCCCCCTGCCGCGCTGTTTTTGCGCGGCAGGGGGGTGGCTTTTTGCTGTTTTCGCTATTTTTGCTCCTCTTGCTGTTTTTGCCGTTGGCTTGCAAAAAACGGGCAAGGGCGGGCTATAAAATGCCGTTTACAGGGTGGTTTACAGGGCTGTTTACAGGCAATTTTCCAAGCTTTTTAGGGCGGCGGCCAGGGCAGCGGCATCGGGCTGGCCGGGGGCCGAGGCCACCCCCGCGGTGCCAAAGGTGGCGCAGCAGCCAAAGGCCCCGCCGCACACCCGGGTGACGGCCCCCAGCGGCCCCATGCTCATGGTAATTAGCGGGGTGGCGGGCAGGGCGGCCCCGGCCTGGGCGGTGGCTTGCAGCAGCGCGGCGGCATCGGCGGCGGTGTGGGGCATCACGGCCAGCTTGGCAACATCGGCCCCGGCGGCTGCCATGGCGGTAAGCAGGGCCAGCATCTCGGCCACCGGGGGGGTGGCGGCAAAATCATGGTGAGAAAATACCGTTACCATCCCCGCGTTTTTGGCCGCCGCCGCCAGGGGCAGGGCCAAACCCGGGTGGGCGGGGTCAAATTCCAAATCCATCAAATCGGCCCCGCCGGTGGCGCAAAGGGCGGTAAAAACGTCGGCGTAACCGGCGGCATCCAGCGCCAGGCCCCCACCCTGGGCCAGGGTGCGCACCGTGGCCAGCAGCGGGGTGGCGGGCAGGGCCGCCCGCACGGCCAGCAGGCAGGCCGCCATGGCCGTGGGGCTGGTGGCGGCCAAGGCATCCAGCCGCAGCTCCACCAGCTCGGCGGCGGGGTTACGCGCCAGCGCCGCCGCCGTGGCCACGGCGGTGGCCTGGGTGGTGGCAAAAATGGGTACAATCACCTTGGCGCGCAGTTTTTCGGCTGGGGTGCCCAGGGCAACCCCCCGCAGCGTGATGGACATAAAATACCCCCTTTGGGTGTGTTGTAAGTTGCGTTTTAAAAATTTTGGGCAGCCGCACAGCCGGGCCACGGGCGGTGAAAAGCGGTTGCGCTTTTTGTCTTTTTTAAGGATTTTTGAGATATTTGGAGGCTTTTTGAGATTTTTTAAGAGATTTTAAGGCTTTTAAAAAGCTTAGAGGGCGAACGTGGCCGCAGAACCGGGGCCGATGGGGCCATCGGGGCTGGTTAGGCTATCCGGGCCGCTTTTAGCATCCGGGGTGCTTGTGGTATCGGGGCCGCTTTTCGTATCGGGCCCGTTTTGGCCATGTTGGCCATTTTGAGAATCTTGAGAATTCGGCGCCATGTCGCTGGTTTTAAAGTTCCGCAGGGTGTTCACCAGGCGGTGGCATACCCACAGACCGGCCAGCCAGCCCAGCAGGGCGGCGGCCACCGGGGTCAGAGCCAGCCCGGCCACCACAAGCAGCAGCAGCTGGCAGGCGGCAATCACCCGCCAGCTATGCCGCAGCGCGGCCAGGGTGTGGCGCGCCAGGGTGATGGCATAGGGCAAATCGGCCAAATCTCCGCGCGGCAGCACCAGCCCGGCCTCCTGTGCAAACTGGGCAGCTTCCGCCCCGGGCAGCGCATCTTCTGCCCCGGGCAGTGCATCCCCCGGCAGCAGGCCCACCGCAATTTTCAGCGCCGGTGTGGCGGGCATCGGCAGCCACCCGTGTGCCGGGGCCGCGGCCAGGGCGGTGGTTCCGGCACTGGCCAGGGCGGCGGCCCGGTCGGCATCGGCGGTGCCGTTCTCGCCCAGGCCAACCAGGTTGGCAATGTGGGCGGTGGTTTCGTGCGCCGCCGCGGGGGCAACCAGCGCAACCTGTAGCCCCAGCGCCCCCAGCGCCGCAATGGCGGGCTTGCTGGCGGGCTTTACCACATCCGAAATGCAGATGGCTCCCGCCGCGTGGCGGTCCAGCGAGAAATAATAGGCGGTTGCGCCCTGGGCGGCCATGGCGGTGGTGGCATCCAATAGCTCCGCCGGCAGGGGGCACTGGGTGGCAATAAAGTTGGCATCGCCCCCGGCCACCACCTTGCCCGCCACCGTGCCGGTGCGGCCCCCGGGGTGGGTGGCAAGGCCGGCCAGCGGGCGTATGGCCACCCCTTCCTCGGCCGCGCGGGCCAGCACGGCCCGGGCAAACACATTGTGGCCGCCACCCTCGGCGGCGCTTTCGGGCGGGGCCTCCAGCCCGGCGGCAAGGCCCAGCAAAAATTTGGCGGGCACCTTGCGGGTGCCAATCACCCCCACCACATGGGGCTCCCCGGCGGTAAGCGCACCCTCGGGGGCCACTAGTAGGTCGGTGGTGGCGGCCAGCGCCACCAGGGCGGCGGCGTTTTTAAAGCGGGCACCGCCCGCCACCCCGGCCGAACGTGCAGCGGCGGTGGCCAACGGCGCGGCCAGCAGCAGGGCCAGCGGGCAGGCGATGGCCAACACCGCCACCGCGCGGCTGGTGGCAACCCCCACCCCCGCACCGGCGGCCACGGCGGCCACAAACACCAGCAACGCCACCACCAGCGCCGCCCGGGTAAGCTGGGCCGCAAAGCGGTTGGCCTGGGCGGTTAAGGGGGTGGCCTCGCCCGGCTGGGCAGAATTTTGCTCGGCGTTTTGTTCCGGGGCTTGTTCAGAATTTTGCCCAGAAATTTGTTCAGAAATTTGTTCAAAATTTTGCTCGGTATTTTGCGCTAAATTTTGCGCATCGGGCGGGGCGGCGCAGCGCGCCAGCGCGGCAAAGCCCCACTGCCCCCAGCCCGCAGCCACCAATAGGCCGCAGGCCGTAAACCAGCACAGCCCCCACCCGCTGCCACTCCCGCCCATTCCAACCCGGCACAGGGTGTACAGGCCGTAGCAAAGGCAGGCCACCGCGCCCAGCACGGCGGGCAGCATGGGGGGTAGCGTGCGCTTTTTCAGCGCGGCGGCAACCTCCGCCAGCAAGGCCCGCTCCAGCCACAAAACCGGCAGGGTAAGCAGCAGCCCGGCCAGCGCGGGGCCAATGCCCTGCAAGGCCGGCGGGCCGCTAAACGCGGCCAGCACCCCCAGCAAAACGGCCAGGCCGGTTTCCACCGGCAGCCGCCGGGGCAAAAAGGGGGTGGCGGGCGTGGGCTTGCCTGTGCCCGTTGGCAGGCTTGTTGCAGAACCTTGCATGATAGAAACCACCTTTCGCAACGTGTGGAATGTGTAACATTTGATTGCTTTGCAATAAAATTGCTTATCTTATCTAAAATCGCTAATCTAAATTTGCCAATCTAAATTCGCTTTGCCGCTGCGCGGCCCCCTGCCCTCATCGATAAAGGCAACGGCAACGGCCCCAGTGCCACCGCCCAGGGCCGGGCAATTCCATTAAAACAGGCCCGGCGGCAAAAGAATGTCGGTTTTTGGCACCTTTTCCCAGGCAAAATGGGGCAGCAATTCTGTGGGCGTGGCGGGGGCCGGGGTGGGTTGTAGCCCGCACAGGTAGCCCAGGCGGCCAATCACCTCGGCGGGGGTGTAGCGGGCCTGCAAATTTTCAAGGCTTTCGTCCCCGTCCCGCTTGGAGAGCCGCCGCCCATCGGGGGCAAGCAGCAGCGGAATATGGTAAAACGTGGGCGGGGTAAACCCCAGCACCCGGTATAGCCATAGCTGCCGGGGTGTGCTCGAAAGTAAATCCGCCCCGCGCACCACCTCGCTCACCCCCATCAGGGCATCGTCCACCACCACGGCAAGCTGGTAGGCAAAAACGCCATCGGCCCGTTGCAGGTAAAAATCCCCGCAATCGCGGGCCAAATTTTCGGTGTAGGGGCCAAGGTGGCCGTCGGTGAAGGCAAGTTCCTCCGCCGGTACCCGCACCCGCCAGGCGGGGGCGCGGGTTTTGGCCTTGGCGGCAATTTCGGCGGGGGTTAGCCCCCGGCACTGCCCGCCGTAAACCACCTGCCCGTCCCCCCGGTGGGGGGCGTTGGCGGCGTGTAGCTGGCGGCGGCTGCAAAAACAGGGGTAAACTAGGCCCTTGGCGGCCAGTTTGTCAAAATACTGCCGGTAAATTTCGGCGCGCTCGCTCTGGTAATAGGGCGCGGCAGGCCCGCCCGCGCTGCCGCCCTCGTCCGGGGCAAGGCCAAGCCAGCGCAAATCGGCCTCCAGCAGGGTGGCAAAGGCGCGGGGGCAGCGCATGGCGTCCAAATCCTCCACCCGCAGCACCACCCGGCCCCCCTTGCTTTTGGCACTCAACCAGGCCAGCAGGCAGCAATACAAATTGCCCAGGTGCATCCGCCCGCTGGGGCTGGGGGCATAGCGGCCCGTCATTCGATGTCATACACGCCATCGCCCAAGGCGCGCAGGTGGCAGCGGTAAAACTGGGCGGTAAGGGCCACCATGGCCGCCGCATCGGCGGTGCCGGCGGTTTCCACCGCGGCGTGCATCCCAAGCTGCGCCAGGCCAATATCGGCCATGGGTATGGGCAGGGTGTGGCTTTGCAGGTTGCCCAGGGTGCTGCCGCCGGGCATATCGGCCCGGTTGGCAAAGCGCTGCAAGGGCACCCCGGCCATGGCCGCCAGCTGGCGCACCAAGCCGCCGCTCAGGGCGTTGGTGGTGTATTTTTGGCTGGCGTTGGTTTTTAGCACCACGCCGCCGTTCAAGCGCACCGGGTTGGCAGGGTCGGCCTTATCGGCAAAATTGGGGTGGGTGGCATGGGCGTTATCGGCCGAAAGGCAAACGCTGTTTGCCAGTGCCCGGTACTGCCCCTGGGCGCTGTGGGGCAGGGCATCAAAAATACGGTCAAGGGTATCCCGCAAAAAGCTGCTCTGCGCGCCCTGGCGGGTGCCGCTGCCCACCTCCTCGTTATCCAGCATGGCCCAAACGGGGGCGCAGGCGCTATCGGTTTGGGGCGCGGCCTCCAAAAAGCCAAGCAGGGTGGTGGCGGCACATTCCAGGTCGTCAATGCGGGGGGCGGCAAAAAATTCACCCTCGGGGCCAAGGCGGGTGGCCTTTTGGCGGGGGGTTAATAGCAAATCGGCATCCAAAATGTCGGCGGCGGGGCAGCCCAATTCCTCGGCCAGCAGGGCTTCCAGCCTGGGGCAGCCCGGGGCCCCGTACAGGGGCTGCATATCCAGCTGGGGGTTATACTTGTGCCCCTCGTTCACCTTGCGGTCCATATGGATGGCAAGGGAGGGGATGATGAGCAAATCACGGTCCAGGTAAACGTTGCGGCTGGCCACCCCGTTGGGGGTGCGGCAAAGCGCCCGCCCCGCCACACTCAGGGGCCGGTCAAGCCAGCTGGCCATATTCATCCCGCCGTAGCCCTCGGTTACTAAGCAGGTGCAGCCCGCCCGCTCGGCCTTGTAGTTTTTAATCAGCCAGGTGGGGCTATCGCTGTGGCTGGCGGTTACCCGCCACCCGCCCAGCGCGTGGGTGGGCACCCGCCACGCCACCACCGCCGAGTTGTTGCGGGTGGTGTAGTAGCCGTGGCCGGGTTCTAGGTTCCAGTAGGCGGCATCCTCCAGCCGGGTATAACCGGCCTCGCCCAGCAGGCGGGCGGCGTGGGCGGCGGCGTGCCAGGGGCTTACCCCGGCATTTATAAAATCAAAAACGGGCGTTAAAACATCCATACGTTTTGGTTCCTTTCCTTCAAAGCTGGAATACTCCTATTGTACTAGTAACCGGCGCCGGGGGCAACCGTTACAGGGCAAAAAAGCTGCCCAAAATTTGCCTGCCCAGGGGGGGGGCCGGGGGTAAAACAACCAAGGTGCGGGCAAAATACCCCCCAAAGGGCGGCAAAAAATACGCTGCAATAAAATTGTAAACTTTTAAAAACCGATAGCCGCCCCCCGGCCCGCACATACTATGGGCGGCAGTTGAAGGCTGCGAAAGGAGTACCAACCATGAAACTTTTGAAAAACAGCGCCGCCGCCCTGGCGGCCCTGGCCCTGGTGGCGGGCCTGCTGGCGGGGTGCCGCACAACCGCATCCTCCATGGCACCCACCGCCACCCCGGCCCCCACCGCCACGGCCCCCGCCACCCCCGAAACGCCCATGGCCACCCACACCCCCATGGCTTCGGCCATGCCCGGCGAGGGAGAAAGCGGCGCGGCAAATAGCGCGGCAAATGGCACCGAAAATGGCGCAGGCACCGCCAATGCAGGCAGCGGTGCAGCCGGCGCGGGCAGCGCAAACGGCAATGCCGCAGGAAATGGCACTACAAACGGTTAAAACCTGCACCGGTAGCACAAATTTTAACAAATTTGTGCTATACTACTTACTACACCATAAACGGCCCCCCAACAAGGCGTTTGCCGCCGCCCGGCAAACCCGCCGTACCGCCGGGCAAATGCCAGTTTTGGGCCGTTTAAAAACATAAAAAAGGAACGCAGCCCCCCGCCGGGCCGCCAGGTACACAGTATGGAAAACCAAACAGAAAATACGAAATTTGCCTTGATCAGCGATAGCTCCTGCGATTTGCCGGATGCCCTTGCCGCCCAAAACGGCGTGGAGGTTGTGCCCTTTTACGTATCGTTTGATGGCGAAACCTACCGCAAGGAGGGTGTGGAGTTGAGCGTGCGGGATTTTTACCGCCAAATGGTGGAAAACCCGGGCGTTTACCCCAAATCCTCGCTGCCGGCGGTGGAGGATTACCGCGCGGCCTTTGCCCCCCACGCCGCCGCGGGGGAGCCGGTGCTTTGCATCTGCATCACCACAAAATTCAGTGGCTCGATGCAGGCGGCGCTCACAGCGGCGGCGCTTGTGCGGGACGAATACCCCAGCGCCGAGATTGCGGTGATGGATGCCACCGTGAACACGGTGCTACAGGGCTTGCTGGTGATGCAGGCCGCCGCGCTGCGCGATAACGGCGCCTCCCTGGCCGAGGCCACCGCCCGCCTGGAGGAAATTAAGGGCAGCGGGCGGATATTTTTCACCGTGGGGGATATCGCCTACCTGCGCGCCGGTGGCCGCATTGGCAAGGTGGCGGGCATGGCCGGGGCGCTGCTGGGGGTAAAGCCGGTGATCACCCTGAAGCAGGGCGAAATTTTCCCTTCCGGCTTAGGGCGCGCGCGGCAAAAAAACCTTGAAAAAACGCGGGAGCTGCTGGTAGAGTACCTGCGCGAGCTTGGCCCCGAAAAGGCAAAGCGTTGCGTTTTTGTGGTGGGCTATGGCTACGACCCCGCCGAGGCGGAGGAATACCGCAACGCCCTGGCCGAGGCAATACGCCCGGTTTGCGGCGCAGTGCCCCTGCCCATGTGGCAAATTGGCGCGGCCATCGGCGTACACACCGGCCCCCACCCCCTGGGCGTGGGCGTGCTGGAGCAGGCGTAAAAGCGCCCTGCGCAGGCCGGGGTGGCTTTGGCGCACCCGGGGCGCAGCGCCAACTTACGCTGGGCGTACCATTTTGATATGGCGTAACGGCGAACCTTTAATATTTCGGCAATATTTCGGCAAGTTTTTCTTGCGTATGCTTTGGGTAAGGGACATAAACGATGGATTTAGAAACGGTAATGGTTTTGGCGAAAGGCGTGGATCGAACAAAGGATATTACGGACATTCACTACAGTTACGATCATAAAGTGCAGGTCACCTTCAATGGCAAGCGTACCTACACGTATGGGGAAAATCAAATCGTTGTTCTTAAACATCCTAAAGCAATTGCGTTAAACGGCCGCATGGCTTATATTCACAAAACGCCCGTGTATGCGCCAAAGCAGATTCTTGATTTTGGGTCACACATACGAATTATAAAGTACAACAATGCATCCATTACCGTAAATTGTCATGAATTTTCGATGATTGAGAATGGGGCAGATAACCCTGGGGCGCAGAAAGTTTTGGCGTATTTAACGGAGATTTCTCAGTACACTTCAGAAAAACCAGACGAGGAAACTTTTTTGCAACAGCAGATGAACCAACTGAATTTTGTTCATGCAGAAAGTGTACTAAGCTGTTACTTAAACCGACAAAACATCGAATTGCGCACACCGGATACAAACCATACGATCTTCCCGTTCCGATTTAATCTGAGCCAGAAGGTAGCACTTGAAAATGCACTTACCCACTCTATTTCGGTTATTAAAGGGCCACCCGGCACCGGCAAAACACAAACCATACTGAACCTGATTGCAAACCTTGTAGCAATCCAGGGGAAAAGCGTGGCGGTTGTATCAAACAACAACGAGGCCGTCAAGAACGTTATTGAAAAAATGGCCAAGCAGAACTATGGCTTTTTAACGGCTTTGTTGGGAAAAAATAGCAACCAGAATGACTTCTTTGCCAATATGCCTGTCGCCAAGTTGGACGGTTGGGACTGCGAAGAACAAGAAGCAGAACTAAAACAGCACATTGAAGCCCTCAACGTTCAACTCAATCAGCTGATGAAAGCGGATCGAAAGCGAGCGCAGCTTTGCCGGGAGCTGCGGGCATGGACGCTGGAGCAATCGCATTTTGAAGCGTACTATGCCCGGCAAGACGTTGAGGAGATTGTTAAGCTCCCCCTGTTCAAGGCAACCCCGGATCGCATCCTTTCTTTTCTGGCGGAAACGGCTTTCGCGAAAGAACAAAACAAATCCGATACGTTTCTCTATCGGCTCAAACTGCTGTTTAAATATGGTGTATTTGACTATAAGAAATTGCAGCAACAAGAATTGTCGGTTTTATTAGCACTTCAGAGGGAATTTTACCGTCAGCAGATTATAAATCTAGAAAGTGAACTTGCTGCAACCGAGAGCGTGCTAGAAAAAGCTTCTTTTGATGCGCTGCTGAACGAGCACCAGCAGTATTCAGAAAAATTATTTCGCAAGTGCCTTTACAACCGTCACAGTACGTTACCCCCGCCTGACTTTACAAAAATGGATTTCAAAGTTCGGTTTGAGGAATTTATTCAAACCTTCCCGGTCATTCTCAGTACGACCCACGCCCTGCGCCAATCGATACCACAAGATTACCTTTTGGATTATGTGATTATTGATGAGGCCTCCCAGGTGGACATCATAACCGGCGTTTTGGCCTTTTCTTGTTGCCGGAACGTGATTATTGTGGGGGATGTGAAGCAGCTCCCCCAAATTACGAATCAAAAAATCAAACCGCTACTGAATACGGAACTGCCGGATGCTGCATTTAACTATTTTCAGCACAGCATTTTATCATCGGTGGTTCGCCTTTATGGAGAGCGTTTACCCTGCGAAACCCTGCGGGAGCATTATCGGTGTCACCCTCAAATCATTGAGTTTTGTAATCAAAAATACTATGATGGCACGTTAATTCCCTATACTACGCCGGATTTGGGGGACACACCATTGGTGCTTTATAAAACTGCCGAAGGAAACCATATGCGGCGCGTTACAAAAGGTGAAAACACGGGCACCTATAACCAACGAGAGATCGATGTTATCCTAGAAGAAGTTCTAAAAAACCCAAATGCCATACAGGACAACGAAAAAATCGGCGTTGTTACCCCTTATAGAAAGCAAGCCGATAAAGCTGGGCAACAGTTGCCCGAAAGTATCCAAAGTGACACGGTACATAAATACCAAGGCCGGGAAAAAGAGGTTATCATTCTGTCTACGGTTCTAGATGACACGCGTGACGGGCAGCAAGGCCTTGCATTTGTGGATGACCCGCACATGATTAATGTGGCAGTTTCCAGGGCCATCCGGCAGTTTGTGCTGGTAACCGACCAAAACCTTTTTTTCAAGCGTGGCAAAGAAATTGGGGATTTAATTCGTTACATTCAATATAACACATTGGATGAGAATGTAATTGAGAGCAATGTCGTGTCTGTCTTTGATTTGCTATACAGGAGCTATTCCGACAAGTTGGCTCCGTTAAAAGCAAGGATGCGCCCAAGTGCAGGGCAGCAATCCGAAGAAGCCTTGCGTGTGCTTTTGGAGGATATTCTCGCAGAGCCACAAAACAAACGGTATTGCTTTGTGCAGGGAATGCTGCTAAGAAATTTGTTGAACACCGTAGACTTGCTCGACGAAGAGGAACTTCAATTTGTCAATAACGGGGCATCCCTTGATTTTGTTGTGTATTATAGACAAGACAAGGCGTGTGCGCTCGTGATTGAAGTGGATGGTTTTACGTTTCACGAAAATAATCCCGAACAGCTACGCCGCGATGCACGGAAGGATAAAATTTTAAAAGCCTATGGCATCCCAATCTTGCGGTTACCCTCCAATGGCAGCGGTGAGCGCGCGAAGATACAGAAAGCGCTTGCGCAATGACGATTCGGCAAGGGCAAACGGTTTAGAGCACGGTGGCCGCCCGCGAATGGAATACGAAGGATGCTCCAGCAGGTAGCCCGTAAACGTTTCAATCGGCACAGGATGCCCCAATACTACACAAAAGGAGTTGCTACACCCCATGAACCATTACGACTGGTTAGATACTTACCTGCTGGCAAAGCCCGGCGCAACCAAGGACTATAAGGTGGAATGGTGCTGGCACCGCTACATGGTGGGCGGCAAGCTGTTTGCGGCCACAATGCGCCCGTCAGAAAAATACGACCCGGCCTATGCGGAAAAAGATTTACTGAACCTCAAGTGCGACCCGATGCTGGCCGAGCTGCTGCGCAAGGAATACACCGAGGTGCTGCCCGGCTTCTACAGCGATAAGCGCTGCTGGAATTCGGTGGATTTGGGTGGCAACCTTACCGATGACCAGCTCAAGCAGATGTGCGACGATTCCTACCGGCTTGTGTTTGAAAAGCTGACCAAAAAACTGCAAAAGGAAATTCTGGAGGCTTCGCGGTGACCCGCCGCCGGGCATGGGTACGGGATACCGAGGCTTGCCTTGCAAAGCTGCCGGCTGGCCCGGCGGGCCATGCGGCCCCCACGGCAAAGGCGGCAAATAGGGCGCGGCCAAACCCGTGCCACAACCTGGCTGCCACAGCTGCCACGGCTGGCCCGGCGGGCCTTACGGCCCGCGCGTCAAAAGCGGCTCGAAATCACGGCCCGCATTGCAGTTACAGCCGCCCGGTGGCCCCCCCGCCCCCCGCCTCAAAGGCGGCCCGCCCATGAGAATTATCCTATCCCCCGCCAAAAAAATGAATGTGGGTGTAGATAGCCTTGCCCCCGGGGCCTTGCCGCAGTTTCTGCCCGAGGCAGAGTGCATCAAGCTGGCGTTGCAGGCGCTACCGGGCAAGGGGCTGCAAGCCCTTTGGGGCTGCAACGATGCCCTGGCCGCGCTCAACATAGCGCGGCTGCGGGCGATGGATTTACAGCACAACCTCACACCGGCAATCCTCGCCTACGAGGGGATCGCCTACCGGTACATGGCACCCAGCGTGTTCGAGGATGGGCATTTTGCCTATCTGCAAGAGCATCTGCGCATCCTCTCCGGCTTTTACGGCCTGCTGCGGCCTTTTGACGGGGTAACGCCCTATCGGTTGGAAATGCAGGCAAAGCTATCGGTGGATGGGCACCGAGATTTGTACGGTTTTTGGGGCGGCAAGCTGGCAAACCAGCTGGCTTCCGAAACCGATTTTGTGCTGAACCTTGCCTCCAAGGAATATAGCAGGGCCGTGCAGCCCTACCTGCCCGCCGGTGTGCGTGTTCTCACCTGTACCTTTGGCGCGGTGAAGGGCGGCAAGGTTGTTGAAAAGGGAACGCTGTGCAAGATGGCCCGTGGCCAGATGGTGCGCTGGCTGGCGGAGCACCAGGTAACCCGGCGGGCGGATATCCGCCATTTTGACGAGCTGGGCTACCGCTTTGCAAGCGGCTATTCCACCCCCACCAACGATGTGTTTATTAAGCCAAACACAGAACGCTGACAGAGCACTGAATGAAAAGAAAGGCGGCCCCCCATGATTTGTTATTTTAGCGGCACCGGCAATAGCCAACGCGCAGCACGGCAGATTGCCAAGGCCTGCGGCGATGCACTTTTTTCCATCAACCAAAGCTTGCGCGGCGGTAAGGCCGAAACCCTGCACACCGATTCCCCCCTAGTGTTTGTAACGCCCACCTATGGGTGGCGGATGCCCCGCGTGGTGGAGCAGTGGGTGGAAAAAACCACCTTCACCGGGTGCCGCGATGCCTATTTTATCCTGACCTGCGGCAGCGAGTGCGGCAACGCCGCGGCCTACGCCGAGGCGCTGTGCAAACGCAAGGGCTTTGTTTTTGGCGGCCTGGCGGAGGTTGTGATGCCGGAAAATTATTTGGCGCTCTTCCCCACGCCGGATAAGGCCGAGGCCGCGCGGATTTTGGCTGCCGCAGCGCCCCGCATCGGGGCGCTGGCGGAGGAGATTCGGGCCGGAAAGCCGCTCCCCCAAGAGAAAGCCACCCTGGCCGGCCGCCTGAAAAGCGGGCCGGTAAATTCGCTCTTTTACGCCGCCATCATTTCGGATAAAGGCTTCACCGTGGGGGATGGCTGCATCGGCTGTGGCCTGTGCGCGGGGCGCTGCCCCTTAAAGAACATCACCCTGGTGAACAAGCGCCCCCACTGGAACGGCAGCTGCACCCACTGCATGGCCTGCATCGGCGGCTGCCCGGTGGCGGCGATTGAATACAAAAACAGCTCCAAGGGCCGGCACCGCTATTACATCCTGGAGGAGGAAAAGCCTTGAGCGGCGTTACCCGGGCGTACCCCCTTTTTTCCCTCTGCGGCCTAAACTGTGGGCTGTGTAGTATGCACATCGGGGGGCATTGCCCCGGCTGCGGCGGCGGAGAGGGCAACCAAAGCTGCGCCATTGCCCGGTGCGGCAAGGCGCGCGGCGTGGAATTTTGCATCCACTGCGGCGGGTATCCCTGTGCCAGGTACGATGGCATCGACGAGTACGACTCCTTCATCAGCCATTTACATCAAAAGCAGGATTTGGAAAAGCTTGGGCGCATCGGGTTGGATGCCTACCGCCTGGAGCTTGAGGAAAAAGTTGCAATCCTATCGGCGTTGCTGGAAGGCTATAACGATGGGCGGCACAAATCTTCCTTTTGCGCGGCGGTGAACCTGTTGGAGCTGGGGCATCTGCGCGCGGTGATGGAAACGCTGAAGGCGGAAAGCACGCCCGAGAACACGCCCGATAGCACGCCAAAAGAAAAAGCCGCCTTGGCATCACGGTTGCTGGCGGCTGCGGCGGCGGCGCAGGGCGTTTTGCTGAAATTAAGGAAGAAAAAATAAGAGGGGTGCCGCCATGCAGCTTGGCCTGACCATTCCGTTGCAAAAACAGCTAAAAATCAAAAGCCTGCCCTACGGCGCGCCGCTGGCCAGGCGCTGCTGCTGGGACGTGCATGGCATCACCCTGCATGGGCAGCGCTGCCTGCTTGCGGTACATTGCAGTAGCCGCTATACCTTCACGCTGTGCGGGTTAAGCGTTGCCGATTGGCGCGACCTACCCGCCACCTTCCTGCAAGGAATGCGGCAAAGCTTTGTGGCGGCGGGGATTCCGGCGGCGGTGTGCGCGCGCTATGCGGCGCAGATGGGGGCACCGCAGCTTACCAAAACCCATGGGCGGCGGGAGGTAGCGTTCCTCAACCGCGCGTGGGACGATGTGGTTGCGCTGGATTATGCCGCCAACCCAGGCACCTGCTGCCAGCCGCTGCTGGATGCCGCCGTCAACGCCCTTCCGCGCCGGTGCGCCGGCTATGCGGGGCTGGGCACGGCGGTAGAGCGGCTGCGCGCAGACCTTACCGAAGGAGCGTGAACAACGTATGATACGGGATATTGTAAAGGACGAGGCATTTTTGCGCCAGCCCTCGGCGGCGGCCACGCCCGCCGATGTAGAGGTTGCGCAGGATTTGTGCGATACCCTGGCCGCAAATGCCGCGCATTGCGTGGGCCTAGCCGCCAACATGATCGGGGTGCAAAAGCGCATCATTGTGGTGGACGACGAGGGCGCACAGCTGGTGCTGTTCAACCCGGAAATTCTCAAATGCAGCGGGCCGTTTCAGGCCGAGGAAGGCTGCCTATCGCTGGCAGGCACCCGCCCCGCCAAGCGGTACAAATCCATCAAGGTGCGTTACCAAAACAGCGGTTTTCAAGTGCGCCTCAAAACCTTTAAGGGCTGGACCGCGCAGATTATCCAACATGAAATTGACCACTGTAACGGCATTCTTATTTAAAGGCGGCCTCCGTAGGGGCACGATACATCGTGCCCGCCCAATGGGGGTGACGGGGTTCGGCAAAAAATATGCCGTGCCCGTGTTGGGGCACAAATATGCCCCCCGCGCCGTGTCGCGGGCAAACCCACAATCCCCGCAACCCACCAGGGCCGGCCACCATGTATGGTGGCCCTACGGAGGTTGCGTCGCCCAACCCGCCCTGGTAAAATTTGTGTCGCCCGCCCCACATGGGGCCTCCGTAGGGGCACGATACATCGTGCCCGCCCAACGGGGGCAACGGGGTTCGGCAAAAACGGCATTGCGCCCGTACGGGGGTGAAATTTGTGCCACGCGCCGTGTTGGCCAACGCACATCGCAAAATTTTCCCCGCCCGCCGTGCCGGAGGCAACCCACAACCCCCGCCACCCCGATGGGGGTTGCGGCGGCCAACGCACATGGTAAAATTTGTGCCGCCCGCCGTGTTGGCCAACGCATCATGGCCCAATTTGCACCGCCCGCCACATGGGGCCTCCGTAGGGGCACGATACATCGTGCCCGCCCAACGGGGGCAACGGGGCCTGGCAAAAACGGCATTGTGCCCCTGGCGGGGTGAAATTTGTGCCACGCGGCATATCGGGGTGAAATATGCCCCGCCCGCCGTGTCGCGGGCACCCCACAACCCCTGCCACCCACCGGGGGCGGCCACCATGTATGGTGGCCCTACGGTTGCGTCGCCACCCTGTCAACATTTCCCCCGCCCGCCACACGAAATGGCGGCAGGAATCGGCCCACCCTTATCCGCATCCGCCTGTTTACGGACATCCGTAAACAGGTTTTTTCTTTTGTTTTTCGCGTCCCCGCCGCAGGGCGTATTGGCCGGTTACAGAAAAAAATTGAGAAAATTAAAAAAAATTGAGAAAAACTTGATAAAAACATGAAAAAAGGTGCAAAAAAGATGCCCAACTCATACTTTGGGTGGACGACAAAGTGTGGCGAAGTTTGGTATACTGCTTATTATGCAAAGCCACGGCTTCACAAAATCCGTATTTCGTTGTGCCGAAAAACAAAATGGTACCAAACGCCACCAAACGATGCAACACGACAAAAATAGCGCAAAAACGATAAGAACCCGCCGCCGCAACGGCGGCACCCAGCTTTTGGGCTATTTTTATAAATGCACATTCAAAAGCGAGAAAGGAGGCACTGTATGGATAGTAGCCAGGCCATCATCAAACCGGCGCTGCAAGCGCTGTTCCAAACCGAGTGGGAGCAATGCCGCGTAATTTTATTCAGCGCACCCTGCGGCTTTGGCAAAACCACAGCCGCCACCGCCCTGCTGGCGCAGCACACGGTTTGCCGTTACGATGCGGCGGAGCCGGATTTTCTTTCCACGCCCATTTCCCCCGGCTGCGATGCCGTTTTGATTGACGAATTGCAGCTGGTGCAGGAGAGTGCCGACCAGCAAACCATTTGCGAGTGGATCAAAGCAAACCCGTGCAAGCACTTTGTGCTGTTAAGCCGGGGGATTGTTCCCGGCTGGCTGATGCCGTTTCAGTTTACCGGGCTGCTGCGCACCATTGATAGCAAGGCGCTGCTGTTTGACCGTGCCGCCACCGCAAAGCTGCTGGAGCAAAACGGCATTTTTCCCGCTGCCGAGGAGCTGACGGCCATCCAGGCGGAGAGCATTGGCTACCCGCTGGCGGTTTCCATTTTGTGCAGCTGCATGGCGGGCGGGGTTCCGTTCAGCGCCGCCGTGGCAGACGAAGTGCGCCGCCAACTTTTTATCCATTATGAAGAAGCCGTTTACCGCCGCTTTCCCTTGCCCATGCGGCAGCTGCTGCTAAACCTTGCCCCCTTTGAGCCCATCACGCCGGATCTTGCCATACTGCTGAGCGGCGATGGCCACGCGGGGGAGCTGCTGGGCCAAATTCAGCGTGACACCACCATGATGATTTACGATGAGCTGGATAGCTTTCACCTTTGGCCGGCCTTTCGGCAATTTTTGCTGTGGGAGATGCAGCAGCGGTATACCCCAGCCGAGCAGAATGCCATCTACAGCCGCGCCGCCCTTTATTACGACCTGCAAGAGGATTACGGCAAGGCGCTGGATTGCTACGCCCGCAGCGGCGAGCACCGCAAGGTGACCGAGCTGCTGATTAAAAATGCCGAGCAGCACCCCGGCGTGGGGCACTACTACGACATGGAAAAATACTATTACGCCATGCCCCGCGAGGAGGTTTTGCAATCGCCCACGCTGCTTTGCGGCATGAGTATGCTCACCTCGCTCAATATGGATTACGAAGCATCGGAGGATTGGTACGCCGAGCTGAAAGCCTATGCCGCCCGGCTGAAAAAATCGGATGCCGAATACAAGGATGTGCAGGGCAAGCTGGCATATTTGGATATCGCCCTGCCCCAGCGTGGCAGCAACGGCCTGCTGGAGCTTATCCGCAGTGTGTTTACCATTTTGACGAACAAAAAAATTCAGCTACCCGCCTTTTCTGTCACCAGCACGCTGCCCAGCGTGATGAACGGCGGCAAGGATTTTTGCAGTTGGTCAAAACGAGATGAAATTTTGTACGATACCATGCGAAAACCGGTGGAAACGGTGCTGGGCCGGGGCGGCATTGGCCTTGCCGATTGTGCCCTGTGCGAAAGCCAGTTTGAAAAAAGCAAGGATGTTTCCACCCGCATGCTGACGCTTATGTCCCGCCTGGGCGAAATTCAGCGCAGCGGCACACCGGATATGGAGTTTGCCGTTGTGGGCCTGCTGGCACGGTTGCAGGTATCCCAGGGCAAGGCCGCCGCCGCCGTGGAGCTGTTAGAAAACCTGCGCACCAAATTTATTGAAACCGGGGAAAGCCGCTTTTTGCCGAACCTGGATGCCATGCTTTGCCGCATTTGGCTGCGCACCGGCGATACCGACCGTGTGGCCCGCTGGCTGCGGGAAAAAGCCCCCTCCACCAGCCCCCGGCTGCGCGCTTTGTGGCGGTACCAGTATTTCACGCTGGCCATGGTGCAAATTGCAAACGACGATTGCGACGGTGCCTTGCTTTTGCTGGCGCAGCTGCTGCCCTACTGCGTGCACTGCGGCCGCACCATGGATGTGCTGCACATTCGGCTTTTAATGGCAATCTGCTATTTCCGCCTGCGGAATAAGGTATGGAAAGCGGCGCTTTCCGCCGCGCTGGATACGGCCTGCGAGCACGCGTTTATTCGGCCGGTGGCACAGTATGGCGGGGCCGTGCTGCCCCTGCTTACAAGCTGCGGCTGGCAGGGCGATGCCGCCTACCTGGAGCAGGTTATCGCCGCCACCCGCGAGCAAACGGTAAACTACCCGGATTTCCTTGTTTGCACCCATCAAATGGCCGAGCCGCTGACGGTAACCGAGCTGCAAGTGCTCAAGCTGTTGTGCCACGATAGAAGCAACGGCGAAATCGGTGAGATTTTGGGCATCAAGCTGGCCACGGTCAAAACCCACGTCAGCCATGTGCTGCAAAAGCTGGGCGTGGGCCGCCGCAATGAAGCAAAAGCCGCAGCCGAAAAGCTTGGCCTGCTATAAAAGGAGGGCCCCCAAATGCGTTTTAAACCCGGTGTTACCCTAACCGAACAGGGCGGCTGGAAGCTGACCCTGGGCAACCGTGCGGCCCCCGTTGCCCCCCAAGATGCCGCCCTGGCGGGGGCCATCGCGCAGGGCGTGTGCGAGGTTGACCGCCTGACCGCCCTCATCGCCCGCACCCGCGGCGTGGGGGAGGTTGATGCCGCCATCGACCTTGCCCAGTTCATCTTAGATTATGGGGATTTTATAGCCGAGCGCCCCACCCCGCAAAAATAACCCCCGCGCCCCCCGTTTCGCCCGGCAAAAACACCCCCCATGCCGCCACCCCCGTTGTAGGGGTCGATGCCCACATCGACCCGCAAGGTAGCGGCAATTCCCGGGTCGATGCCCACATCGACCCGCAAGGTGGCGGCAATTTCCGGGCCGATGAAGGGCATCGGCCCCTACTAGAATAGAAAGAGGCGCCGTAGATGGATGTAAAAACAAGGCTGTGGGGCGTGCTGGTAACGCTGCTCGCCTGCACCGGGTTTGTGGTGTCGGCTGCTGCGGCGGAACCCACCGCCGCGGCCACACAAACTGCCACCGCCACACAAACTGCCACGGCCACGCAAACCGGCGAATCGGCGCTGACCGACTACGTGCAAACGCTGTACAACGCCAAAAACGGCCTGCCGACCAGTGAGGCCAACGCCGTCCTGCAAACGCGGGACGGTTACCTTTGGATTGGCAGCTACGGCGGCCTGCTGCGGTATGACGGGCAGGAGTTCCGCAACTACAGCACCGAGAACGACGGCCTCAGCTCCTCCGGCATTCGCGCGCTGTTTGAGGATGCCGAAGGCGTGCTCTGGGTCGGCACCAACGATGCGGGCGTCTACCGCTACCAAGATAACGAATTTGTCGCGTGTGAAACGCAGGACCCCGCCTTCCACTCCATCCGCTGCTTTGCGCAGGATAGCACCGGCACCCTCTACGTTGGCACGGCGGCCGGGCTGGCGGTGGTGGGGCCGGGCAGCGTCATCACCCCCGTGGCGGTGCCCACGCTGCAAAACCAAACCGTCTACTCCCTCTCGGTCGATCAAAATGATGTTCTTTGGGGCACGGCGGGGGATGGCTCGGCCTTTGCCCTGCAAGCGGGGGCGCTGCGCTACCGCTTTGAGGCGGGTGCCCTTTCCGCGTATGAGTATTACTCCGTTTTGGCCGATGGCGAGGCCATTTACCTTGGCACAAGCGGCAACACCCTCATCAAGCTTACGCTGCGCGATGCCGCCTATACCCCCACCTCCTACACCGCCATCCAGTACGATACCGGCACCCTGCAAACCGCCAACGTCCTCTACAAACAGCCCACGGGCGAGCTGTGGCTGGGCACCAACAGCGGTGTGGGCTACTTTGATGCCGATATGACCCTGCACGTCCCGCAGGCGCTGGCGCAAAACACCTTCCTCTCCAGCCTTGCGGCCGACTATGAGGGCGGGCTTTGGGTTGCCTCAACCCAAAGCGGGGTCTACCAGCTCAGCCACGGCAAATTCTCGGCCCTCACCCCCGCGGCGGGCCTTGGCGGCAAATCCATCAACGCGGCGATGCGGCTGGGCGGGCTTGCCTATGTCGCCTCAGATAGCGGGCTGGATATTTTGGATGCCGGCTGGCAGCCCGTCCACAACGCTCTCACCGAACGGATGGCGGGCCTGCGCATTCGCCACTTGTTGGCCGATAGCGGGGGCACCCTTTGGCTTTCCACCTACAGTGATGATGCGCTGCTGCGCTACACCCCCGCCACGGGGGAGATACAGTCCCTCACCGAGCAGGACGGCCTGCTCAGCAACAAGGTGCGGCAGGTGGTGGAGCTGCAAAATGGCGATTTGGCCGTCAGCACCACCGGCGGCGTCAACCGGCTGCGCGGCGGGCGGGTGATTGCCAGCTACGGGCAGGAGCAGGGCTTGCAAAACCCGATGATCCTATGCCTGCTTGAACTGCCCGATGGCACCCTGCTGGCCGGCAGCGACGGCATGGGCATCTACGCCATTGCGCCGGGCGGCACCGTCACGAATATCGCGGCGGAAAACGGCCTATCCGCCGGTGTTGTCCTGCGGATGTGCGCGGACGAAAAGGCGGGCGGCGTTTGGGTCAGCGCGGGCAGCGGCCTGTATTTTATGGATGAAACCGGCGCGGTGCGCGAAATTAGCGAGATGCGCTACGGCATTGGCAGCGTGTTTGATTTGCTGGTTAAGGATGACGACGTTTGGCTGATGAAAAGCAGCGGCCTGATCATCCTCCCGCGGGAGCAGCTGCTTGGCAACGCGGCCATGACGCCGACCGAGTACGGCCCCGAAAGCGGCCTGACCGAAAACCTGACCGCCAACGCCTGGAATTTGTATGAGGATGGTGTCCTCACCCTCTGCACCGTCAACGGCATCTTTTTGTTTGATACCAACAACATCCCGCAAAACACCGTTCCGCCCAAAACCACCATCAGTGAGGTTACCATCCAGCGCACCGGCGGCGAAAAAACCACCGCCCAAAACCCCACCGCGCTTGTGTTGCCGGCCGATACCCGCCGCGTCACCCTCAACCTGGCCTGCCTTTCCTACACGGCCGCGCCCTGCACCGTCCGCTATTGGATGGAGGGCTTTGATGCCGAGCCCATCACGGTGGATGCCCGCAAGCTGCGCGATGTCAGCTATACCAACCTCAAGGGCGGCGATTACGTGCTGCACCTCACCGCCGTCAACGCGGATGGCGTGCCCGCACAGCAAGAAACGGTGCTGACGCTGAAAAAGGAACTGACCCTGCTGGAAAAACCCGGCTTTTGGGCGTCGGCCTCGCTCTGCACCGTGCTGTTCATGACACTGGCCACCTATCTTGTCGTGCAAATCAAAACCCGCCGCATGAAACGCCGCGAACAGGAATACAAGGCCATCACCGATCAGGCGCTCAAAACCATTGCCAACACGATTGATGCCAAGGACAAATACACCAACGGCCATTCGGTTCGGGTCGCAAAATATTCGCAGGAGATTGCCCGCAGGCTGGGCTACCCGGTGGAGGACGTGGAAAAGGTCTATTACATGGCCCTGCTGCATGATATTGGCAAAATTGGCATCCCGGATTCCATCCTCAATAAGCCGGGCAAGCTGACCGATGAAGAATTTGCCATCATGCGCCGCCACACCGTCATCGGGCGCGATATCCTCAAGGATTTTACCGCGCTGCCCCATATTGGTGATGGCGCGCTCTCCCACCACGAGCATTACGACGGCAGCGGCTACCCCGAACACAAGCGCGGCGAGGAAATCCCCGCCGTGGCCCGCATCATTGGCGCCGCCGATGCGTACGATGCCATGGCCACCAAGCGCTCTTATAAAGAAATTAACGATAAAGGGTATATTTTGGCCGAGTTCGAGAAATACGGCGGCAAACAGTTTGACCCCCTCATCGCCAAAATCATGCGCGACATCATCGAGGGCGGCGGCCTGCCGGGCTATGGGCCAAACGGGCAAACCAACCGCAGATACCCCCGCCGCAAATAACAATTTTCAACCACCCCATAACGCGGGGGCGGTTGCAAATGCCCGCAATAACCTGCAATAAAAAAAGCCGAACAGAACCCCCAAAAAAGGGTTTCCTGTTCGGCCTTTTTGCTGTAAAACCCGCCACGGCAAAATTTATGCCGCGCACCATAGGGGCGGCCACCCACAAACCCCGCACCCCGCCGGGGCCCGGCCACCATGTATGGTGGCCCTACGGTGGTTGCGGCGATTACAACGCACATGGTAAAATTTGCACCGCCCACCACATGGGCCCCCGTAGGGGCACGATACATCGTGCCCGCCCAATGGGAGCAACGGGGCCTGGTAAAACCGGCATTGTGCCCGTGGTGGGGCCAAATTTGTGCCGTGCGGCATACCGGGGAAAAATTTGCCCCACCCACCGTGCTGCGGCACCCCACAAACCCCGAACCTCGCCAGGGCCGGCCACCATGTATGGTGGCCCTACGGTGTTGAGGCCACGATAGGGCCTCCGTAGGGGCACGATACATCGTGCCCGCCCCACGGGGGCAACGGGGTATGGAAAAACCGGCATCGCACCGTATGGGGGCAAAATTTGCACCGCCCACCCAATGGGGTTGCGGCGGGGGTGGGGGGCCGCCCGCCGCGTGGGGGTAATCCCCGGAACCATGCCGCCCGCCGCATCGTGGCACCGCGCGCCGCGCCCTGGGCCCGGCCACCATGTATGGTGGCCCTACGGGGGCGGCATGAATCGAGGGTTCCGGCGCGGCGGCCAACGCGCCATGGCAAATTTGCACCGCCCACCACATGGGGTTGGCGAAAATGTTTGCGGGTGGCTCGGCGCGATGCCGATGTAGGCAATAGCCCCCTCTTTTTTATCTGGGTGGTGGGCGACGAATACAAGGAGAAAACGGTTAAAAATCAAACAGTTCACCGGAATTTTTATCGGCAAACGAAAAAAGCTCGTGCACAAAAGGGGCCTCGGTGTTGCTGCGCACCCATTCGCTGGGGGACATATGCATATGCTTTTGAAACTGCCGGTTAAAGCTGGAAACCGAAGTGAACCCGACCTGCTTGGCAACCTCGTTGAAAGGAATCGCTTTGGTATAAATCAGATCCCGCGCGCGGCTGATGCGGTAACGTTCCAAATAAGCCTGTGGAGATAACCCCACGGCCTGGGTAAAAATGCGGCGAAAGTGGCTTTCGCTCAAAAACGAAAGTGCGGCCAGCTCTTTTAGGGTCACTGCCTCGGCGTAGTGCTGCCGAATGTGGCGAATCGCATGGCTGACGGCGGTAAGGCAGTGGGGTGGGTGGCCCTCGTCATCGGAAAAACCGAGAAAAGCAAGGTCGGTCAACACGGTAAGCAGAAGGCCGTGGATGGCTTGGTCGTACAGGCTCTCCTTGTGATGAAATTCTTGGAACAAAAGGCGAAGCAACTGGTACAACGGGCCGGCCATATTTGCAGAAAGCAAAAGCGGTACCTGCTGCACCGCGTAAAACAGGGCCGAAAGCCCCTCGCCGCCCTGGATGCCGTTTTTTGGGGCAAACAAAAGGTCGATATCAACAAAAATATATTCCCAGCAGCTATCGGAGGTTGGGCTGGTGGTGATATGCGGCGTGTTGGGATAGATGATGGAAAAATCCCCTTCCTGATAATCAGCCACGGAATTTTCAAAGCAAACGGTACCCTTGCCGGAAATACAATATCCAATTTCAATGCAGTTGTGAAAATGGAGGAAAAGCGGTTGGCCCATGGTGGCAAGCCAATGGCGGCCCAAAAATGCCACGACAGGAAAATCTGACGGCAGATGATAGGGGCGATAACGGCGCGGCAACGTTTGGAATGATTGATTTTGCATACTTTTCGCCTCCAATGTACACGGACAAGCCGCGCAAGAATTTATATAATTTTAGCAGAGAGAAAAGCAATGCGCAAGCCTACAAAGGCTTTGCAAAGGGCGGCTTCCACCCATGGTGTGGCGGCCAAAGAATTGAAAGTACAGGGCGGTGTCAAGTCGGTGGTTGAAATAGAACAGGTTCGCTGTATCAAAAAATGGGTGCAGGCGCACCGCGATGAGCTTGTAGGTGACATCTGCAAAATTGTGGATATACCCAGTGTATCCCAACCGCAGCAGGGGCAGGAGGCACCCTTTGGCGCACCCTGCAACAACGCGCTGCGCGCGGTGCTGGCATTGGGCGAACGCTTTGGCCTGAACGCCGAAAATACAGACCACGGCTGTGGCCAGCTATGGTGGCAGGCAGGCGCGCCCCAAACCAAAAAAACACTGGGGCTATGGGCACATTTGGATGTGGTGCCCGCAGATGCCGGGTGGTATTACCCGCCGTTTGCAAGCAGCGTGCATGACAATTACCTGATTGGGCGCGGCGTACAAGATAACAAAGGCCCGGCCATTGCGCTGCTTTATGTGTTGCGCTGCCTGAAGGAAACCGGCTTCACCTTGCCCTATACGGTGGCGGCCTGTTATGGCACCAGCGAAGAAAATGGGATGCTGGATTTGCAGGCGTGGCTGCCCCACCACCGCCCACCCGATTATAACCTTGTGGCGGATTGTGGCTTCCCACTTTGCCACGGCGAGATGGGGGATTTGAAAGTACAATTTCGCTGGCGGCAAACCGATGCCAATGCGCCACTGGCGCTTTTTGCGGGCAATGCGCTGAACATCATCCCCGATTATGCAAGCTGCCGCCCGGCGGGGAGCACCCGCCTGCTGGAGGGGTACGGCGTGGCCGCACACGTTGCGGCCCCCAAAAACAGCAAAAATGCAATTCATGATTTGGCAACAAAAATGGCCGGTAGCGCCACCGGCATCCGTGCAGATACCGCCCCCCTGTGGGAGTTTTTGCAACGAATGACAGCCGATAACCACGGCCATGCCGCCGGTATAGCAGAAAAAGACGAGGTATCCGGCGAACTGGTGGGAACCATTACCATGATACGAACAACCCCGGATGCGGTTGTACTCTCTGCGGATTATCGCTACCCGATTTTTCATGGAGATTCCCTATCGGATGGCAGCCGCGTGCTGGAAAAGCTGAAGGCATTGGGCAAACGCTATGGGTTGGAGGTTTGCGTTTTAAGCAATTCCAAACCGTCCTTCTTCCCGGAACAGGCCCCCTTTGTGCAAGCCCTGATGAAAAGCTACCGCGCCTGTACCGGCAGCAAAACCCCACCTTTTGTGATGAGCGGCGGCAGCTACGCAAGGATGCTGCCCAATGCCGTGGCCTACGGCATGGCATCCGAACATAAAACGTTGTACCGGGAAATGGGGTGGCCCAATGGTATTGGCGATTACCACCAAACCAACGAATCCATTTGTATTGAGGAACTGATGGAAGGCATCGTGATTTACTGTTTGTCTTTGCTGGAACTGAAATTTTAAGCAGGCACCCAGCAAAGCGCCGCCTTGCAAAGAACGGAAGGCAGGGAACAAGTGCCGCGTGGCCGCCCTGAATATATTGTAAATAGGAGAATATCAACCATGAATAAGCGCGAACGAGTGATGGCAGCCTTCAACAACCAGCCGGTGGATTATGTGCCGACCGGGTTTTGGTTCCACTTCCCGGAGGATGCGGTTTCCGACGAGCAGGTAGTTGCCAATCATCTACAATATTACCATGCAATCGATGCCGATATGGTAAAAATTATGAGCGATGGCTATTTTTGCTATCCCAACGAACAAATTGAAAAGATTCACACCCCGCAAGACTGGAAAAATTTAACCCCCATGGGCAAGGATTCGCCGTTTATCCGCAACCAGGTCAGCCGTTGCCGTGCGCTGCGCGATAAGCTGGGGGCACAGAGCTGCACCTTCTACAACGTGTTCAACCCCATGTCCTACCTGCGCTTTCAAATTGGGGAGGAACGCTTGATGCACGACCTGCACGAAGCGCCCGAGGCAATGGCCAGTGCGCTGGATGCCATTGGCGAGGATGCCGCAACGCTGTGCGAAAAGGTGATTACCGAGGGTGGCTGTGATGGCGTTTATTTCTGCGTGCAGAATGCCGAGCAGGACCGTTTTACGGTGGAGGAGTACAACCAACTGGTAGCGCCCTCCGAAAAAAAGGCACTGGCACGGGCAAACGGCGTTTCGGGTAACAATATTTTGCATTGCTGCGGTTATGCCGGGGTGCCAAACCACATGGCCGTGTGGCAAAACTATCCGGCAAAAGTTGTCAACTGGGCTGTTTTTGTTGAAAACTTGAGCCTGAGAGAAGGAAAAGAATTTTTTGGCGGCCGCTGCGTTTTGGGCGGCTTTGATAACACCCCCAAGGGCGTGCTGCTCAGCGGAACCAAAGCGGAAATTAAACAATATACCGAAAAACTACTGGAAGAAACCGGCACCCGGGGCGTTGTGTTGGGTGGAGATTGCACGTTCCCGCGGGGGACGGATGTGGCACGTTTTAAATGGGTGATGGATGCCGCAAGGGCTTACAAAACCGTTTGAAAAAGCCAAATACCGCAGTACAACAAGGCAAAAACACAGAAAGACTGTGTTAATGAATACAACAAGGAGAACAAGAACATGAAAAAAAGATGGTTGGCCACTTTTCTGGCAGCGACAATGGCCTGCTCGCTGGTGGGCTGTGGGGCAGCAGCTTCGCAAAGTGGGGCAAGCACCGCTTCGGCGGGCACTTCTACTGCTGGCACGGCAGAAAGCAAAACAAGCGGTGAAAAGGTAAAGCTGCTTTACTATGGCTGGACGGACGAGCAGAGCTACCTTGACCCTTTGTTTGAAAAGTTTAACGCCCAAAGCGAGGATTCTTACATCGAGGGGCAATATTGTGCCGTTGACGAGTACGAGGAGGTTGTAACCTCTGCCATGGCCGCAGGCACCCCCATCGATGTGCTGGCCATTAACGGCCTGCCACCGATGAGCAACTACCAGGAAAAAGGGTACCTTGCCGATTTAACGCCGTATGCGGAGGCTGCCGGTTTTGATGCTGCGGCTACCTACGGCGATATTTACACGGGTGCCAATGCCGATGGGATGTACGGCTTGCCCTACCGCATGGCAGTATGGCTGATGTACTATAATAAAGACCTGCTGGAAGAGCTGGGCATTGAATACCAAACCGATAAATCTTATACCTGGAGTGAGTACAAGAGCCTGTGCGAAACGGTGCAGGCGGCGATTGTTGCCGCAGGTAAAG
This sequence comes from Gemmiger sp., assembly GCA_028710135.1. Lineage (GTDB taxonomy): Bacteria > Bacillota > Clostridia > Oscillospirales > Ruminococcaceae > Gemmiger. The sequence goes on from JAQUSS010000012.1 coordinate 34,937, forward strand.
ATATTGCCACTGACCCCAACAATGCCTGCTACGCCGGGCTTGTGGGGATGAACAAAAACACCACCATCGCACAGCGCGGCGTGCGCCTGGATGATGCCGATGCCTCCACGGCCGTGCGTGAATATTGGACACTTTGGAACGATTTGCAGGCGGATAACACCCACCTGCCGTATGCCGAAAAGCTGGAGTATGGCACCAATGTTGGCTCGGTATACTTTTTGGCCGGGCGTGTTGCCTTTTTCCAGAATGCAACCTGGGGCATTGCCTCCTACAACAGCAAAATGGAATCCGGCGAAATGCCCTTCACCTACGGCATCATGAAAATGCCGGTGCCCGATGGCGAGCAGGACAACACCAACCTTGCCAACCCGAACTTTTTTGGCGTTCCCGTAACCTCCAAAAACCCGGAGCAAGCGTATGAATTTATTCAGTGGGCCTGCACCGAGGGCGGCGCGCAGGAACTGGCAAGCCAGTCTGTTTTGCCCGCGTTTGCGTCTGATGCGGTAACCGGCGCTTACACCACCGCAACCAAACAGACGGATAATGTTCTGGGTGAAATTATTTCCTCTGCCAACAATAAATTGACGGACCTCTGCTTCCCCGGCTATGCCGAGGTGCAGGCGGCCTACGAAGAACAGATGGAAAGCTACCTTTGCGGCAATGCAACCCTGGAGGAAGCCGTAAGCAACTTTGAATCCAAACGCGATTCGATTCTTTCAAAATAAGCGGATGCCATAAAAAGCGGCAATGCCATCGGGCGGGCCGGTGGAAGCCTGGCTATGGAATCCGGCAGGGAGAAAAAAATGAGAATCAAAAAAACATTAAGTCCATTGCAGCGGCGGGAGGAGGTTACCGGGTATCTCTTTCTACTTCCCAGCTTTATCGGTTTTCTGGTTTTTATTTTGATTCCGGTTGCCTGGGGGCTACTGCTGGCTTTTACCGATTACGATGGGTTTAACCCACCACAGTTTGTGGGGGTGAAAAATTTTGTTGCTCTTTTTCAAGACGATTACTTTTATCTGTCACTGAAAAACAATATCTATTATATGGTTGTCAGCGTGGCGGGCATTATGATTATAGGCTTGCTTCTTGCCGTCTTTCTGGATAAAGGGATTCGCGGCAGCGGTATTTTCCGCACGGTGCTTTTCTTCCCGCAGCTTACCTCCAGCATTGCCTTTGGCATGATTATGGCAATTCTATTCACCTCTCGCGGGCCAATCAACAATTTCCTGCGCGAGTTGGGGATGTTGAACCCGCCCCGCTGGTTGACGGATACACAGTGGGTTATGACAACCATCACGCTGACATCCATCATAAAAAACACCGGCTATTATATGATTCTGTTTCTGGCGGGGCTGCAGGCCGTGCCCAAAGACCTGTACGAGGCGGCGGCGCTTGACGGCGCAGGTAGTTGGAAAAAGTTTACAAAAATCACCTGGCCTATGATTACACCCACCTTCTTCCTGTGCATGGTGCTGTGCATCATCAACTCGTTTAAGGTGTTCGACCTTGTCAGCCAAATGACAAACGGTGGCCCCGCCAATGCTTCCAACGTTTTGGTATACCGCATTTACACAGAGGCTTTCAAGTTTGGCAAGTTTGGTTATGCTTCGGCGTATGGTATTGTTTTGTTTGCCATTGTATTGCTGATTACGCTGGTGCAATTTCGCGGACAGAAAAAATGGGTGAATTACTAGGAGGCAGAGATGATAAACCTAAAATCCAGTCAAGCCACGCAAACGCGGGCGGCGCATCTTGTCATGTGGTCGTTTTTGCTGCTGTTTTCCTTCATATCCATCTTTCCGTTTGCATGGATGATTTCCGCCTCCATCAAAATGAACAGCGAGGTGTTTTATTATCCGATTCAGTGGATACCCCAAGACATCCAGTGGCGCAACTACATCCATGTTTTAACGCAGTTCAATTTTCTTGCCTACTTCAAAAACACAGCAGTGGTTTCCGCCATGATTACGTTTGGTACACTTTTAATCAGCGTTATGGCGGCGTATGCGTTTGCCAAGCTCCATTTTCGTGGCAGCAACTTTCTTTTCCTGCTGTATATCTCTACGCTGATGCTGCCATGGCAGGTATATATGGTGCCGCAGTACCTGATTGTAAGCAAAATGCAACTGGTGGATAGCCACCTTGGGCTGGCCCTTACCTCTGTTTTTGCACCGTTTGGCGTATTTTTGCTCAAGCAATTTTTTATGGGCATCCCGAACGACTATGGCGAAGCGGCCAAGATTGATGGGTGCTCCCACTTGGGCATCTGCTTCCGCATTATTTTGCCAATGTCCAAACCGGCCATCACCTCGCTGCTGTTGCTGACCTTTATGAGCGCCTGGAACGATTATCTGGCACCGCTCATTTACCTAAAAACTGAAAAGCTGCGCACCCTTCAAATTGCCCTGCATTATTTCCAGGGCGAAAACGAAACAAACTGGGCGCTGCTGATGGCAGGTGCCTGCCTTTCGATGTTGCCCATCCTGGTTTTGTACATCTTTGCGCAAAAGCAGTTGATGGAAGGCATGGCCAGCGCCGGTGGCATCAAGGGCTGACGGGTTTAAAAAACGGTTTTGCATTTTCCTCCTCAAATGCGAAAGCCGGCAAAAACCAGCGTGGCCCGGCCGCCGGGGCGGTTGACGCGCGGCCCGCAATATGGCGGCGAAAAAGGCCTGCACGGCATACAATAAGCCCCCTTCACGGAGCACGGTGTAACAAAACACTGGCTTTTGCGAAGGGGGCTTGGCCTGTTGTTAGATGGCGTTGCCCGCTGCGTTTTACGGAATGCCACCCCGCCGCACCGCGCGCCGCGCCCGGGGGTCGGCCACCATGTATGGTGGCCCTACGGAGGTTGCGGCGTGAATCGGGGGTTCCACCGTGGGGCCAACGCGCCCTGGCAAAATTTGCACCGCCCACCACATGGCGGCCTCCGTAGGGGCACGACACATCGTGCCCGCCCAATGGGGGTGACGAGGCCCGGTGAAAACGGCATGGTGCCCGTGGTGGGGCAACATTCACCCTGCGT
>JAQUSS010000117.1 GCA_028710135.1 Gemmiger sp.
GCGCCGTGTATAATGTGTGCGCCCAAATCGGCAAACACCGCGCCGGTTTTATGCGCCATTGAGTGCACAATACCGAGCAGCGCATTAGAAAAGGCCATGCCCGCCAGGCACTGGGCGTTGTGCATGGCATCGCGTTTGGCCATATCGCCGTTATAGGAGCCAATCAAATCGTTTTGAATCATCTTGATGGCGTGGATGGCAAGCGGGTCGGTAAAATCGCTGTTGGCGGTGGAAACATAGGCCTCAATGGCATGGGTCATTGCGTCCATGCCGGTGTGGGCAACCAGCTTTTGGGGCATGGTTTCGGCCAAATCAGGGTCAACAATGGCAACATCGGGGGTAATTTCAAAGTCGGCCAGGGGGTATTTGATGCCCTTGGCATAGTCGGTAATAATCGAGAAGGCCGTTACCTCGGTGGCCGTGCCGGAGGTGGAGGAGATGGCGCAGAAGTGTGCCTTTTTGCGCAGCTTGGGCAGCCCAAACACCTTGCACATATCCTCAAAGGTAACCTCGGGGTACTCATATTTAATCCACATGGCCTTGGCGGCATCAATGGGGGAGCCGCCGCCCATGGCAACAATCCAATCGGGCTCAAACTTACGCATGGCCTCGGCACCCTTCATCACGGTTTCAACCGAAGGGTCCGGTTCAATCCCATCAATAACCTGTACCTCCATGCCGGCTTCCTTCAGGTATGCCTCGGCTTTGGCCAAAAAGCCAAACCGCTTCATCGAGCCGCCGCCCACGCAGATAACGGCCTTTTTGCCCTCAAAGCTTTTCAGGGCCTCCAGCGCGCCCTTGCCATGGTAAAGATCACGGGGAAGTGTAAAACGTGCCATAATCACAAACCTCCTGCATTGCTGCAAATTTGTATGTTGATGGTGAATAACAGAACATTGATATTTATGTATCAATGTTGCTACTACCAGTATAGAGGGAATCCTCGCCACTGTCAAGGGGAGCGGAAGGAGAAAAAACAGCCCGCTTTTCAGCAATACTTACAAAATCTGAACAATGTGTAAACGCAGGGTGAAAAGCTTGTGCCGGCGTTACACTGGCAACCACACTGCCAAAAAAATAACGCTGTGCGGCCACCTTGCAATTGCAACCCAGAAAAATTATAATGGGGGCAACCATACAGCAAACCGCCCGCCAACAAAACATTTGCCGCTACAGGGTAAAAAATTGGCCATAGCCCACGGCAATGCGCTTTTTGGGCAGTTTGACAACACATTGCGCGATGAGGATAGGAAAATGCAGGATAAAACAGGGTACACCGTGGTGGTGGCCGACGATGAGGACGAATTGCGGGAGGCCGTTTGCACCATGATCCCCTGGAAAAAACTGGGCTTTTGCCTGGTGGGGAATGCCAACAACGGGTTGGATGCGTTGGAGCTGGTGGAAAAGCTGGAGCCCGATTTGCTGCTGACGGATATCCGCATGCCCTTTATCTCGGGCATTGAGCTGGCGCGGCAGGTGCGGGAGATACGCCCGGCCATGAACATTGCCTTTTTGAGCGGCTACGATGATTTTGAATATGCCAAGCAGGCCATACAGTACAATATCATCAGCTATATGCTCAAGCCCCTCACGATGGAGGGCCTTGCCCAGGAGCTTGGCAAAATTAAGGAAAAAATAGACGCACAGTTCCTAGGCTTTCAACAGCGTGAAAATTTGGGCCGCCGCCAGGCCGACCGCGAAAATTTTTTGGTGCCCCTGCTGCTGGATGGCTACGCCTATGGCGGCTATGCCCCGGCGGCCGAGGCCGAGCTTGCCCGCTGGGGTGCCGATTGCGGGCTGCTGCGCGGCACCGACGACCACCCCCGTTTTGTGGTGATGGTAACCTGTTTTACCGGCTTTGCCGGGCAAGGCGGAATAGGCGGGCAAACGCGGCAGGGCCGTGCCGGGCCCGACAATGTGCGGGTGGTGGAGATGCTGGCCGAAAAATACCTGCGCCATGTCAGCTTTTTTAGCTGCGGCAAGGTGGTTACCCTGCTGATGGGCAATGCCTCCGATTTTGAGGAGTATTTGCATATTTTGGGGGATGAACTGGTGCAGGTGGCACAGCGGGTGCTGGGCTGCCACTGCACGGTGGGCATCAGCCGGGGGTGCAACCGCCTTGGCGGGCTGCACGCGGCCTACCGCGAGGCAATGGAGGCCATACGCTACACCAAGCCGGAGGAAAGCAGCGTCTGCTTTATTTCCGACCGGCAGCCGCAGCCGGGTGCGGTGGCGGTGAACACCGCCGAGCTGCTGGGCCGGGTGGTGGATGCCTGCCGCGCCGGCTCCCGCGCGGAGGCTGATGCCGGGCTGGATGCCATGATAGAGGCCGCCCGGGCCGAGCAGCTTGGCCGGGCATGGCTGGATGCCATCTCGCTCCAGCTGGTTTCCGAAATTTACAAAATGCTTTATACCTTTGGCACCGATGCGGTGGCCGAGCTGCAAAAGCAGGCCGCCTTGACAAACGTTGGCTTTCAATACCGCAACAACGCCGAGCTGAAGGACGAGCTGGAAGCCTTCTGCTTTTGCGCGATGGAAATTTTGAACAACCAGCAGAAAAAGGGCGGCAGTTTAATTTGCCAGCGTGCGCTGGAGGCCATCAACCAGCACTACCGGGACGAAACCCTCTCGCTGGTATCCCTAAGTGCCATGCTGGATATCAGCCCCAACCACCTGAGCGCCTGCATCAAAAAGTACGCGGGGGAAAGCTTTATCAACGTGTTGATTCAAAAACGGATGGATGCCGCGCGGGAGCTGCTGCTGACAACCCCCTTGAAAATTCAGGAGGTTGCCCAGCGGTGCGGCTACACTGACCAACACTATTTTAGCTACTGCTTTAAAAAATACAGCGGGGTATCGCCCAATACCCTGCGCCGCCAGCACGAGGCGGGGAAGGATGGCAACCAGTGATAGGCCCTGAAAAACCCAGAAGCCCCGCCGCCCCGCCCGCCGCAAACAAGCGCGGGGTCAGCATGACGATGGTGCTTGTGCTGATTGTGATGAGCATTGTTGCCCTGATGCTGGTGGTTTGCGTAACGGTATTTTCCCACCAGTATGAGAGTGCCACCGTGCAAAACGCCAAAACCAGCAGCGGCCAGGCCGTGGCTCAGGTGGTGAACACCGTGCAAAGCTACACCGAGGATATGAACGAGGTGATGGCCCTGCTAACCGGCGCCATGCAGGATGCCACTGCCGACCCCGGGGATTTTATGTCGGCCTTTTTGCAGATGCGCCCCGATGTGATTGCCGTTACCGCCTACGATGCGGCAGGCACCCTGCAAAGCTGCTGGGCCGAGGGCCGCCAGCCCAAGGCGGATATCCTGCGCAACCTCTCGTTTGATGGCGCGGCAGCGGGCACGGCGGCAAACCATTATATTTCGGCCCCCCATGTCGAAACAATTTTTGATGGCTACTACCCTTGGGTGGTTACCATGGCGGCCCGGCTGCCCGGCGGGGGCGGCGCGGCCTGGGTGGCGCTGGACCTTAGCTTTACCGGCATATCCAGCTACATCAGCAACGTGGGCATTGGCCAACACGGCTACTGCTTTTTGATGGATGCCAACGGCACCATCATCTACCACCCCCAACAGCAGCTGATCTACTCGGGCTTAAAAAGCGAGGATACCGCCCGCCTTGCCACCCTGCAAGATGGCACCTACACCGATGCCAGCGTCATCTACTGCCTGCAAGGGGTGCCGGGCAGCAACTGGCGGGTGGTGGGGGTAAGCTATTTGGACGAACTGGTAACCGGCAACGTGCTGGCCATGGTGCGCATTTTGCTGCTGCTGGCCGCCCTGCTGCTGGCGGTTGCGCTGTTGGTCAGCTGGATTGTATCCTCGGTTTTATCTTCTCCGCTGCACCGGCTATCCACCGCCATGGCCGAGTTTGAACAGGACGCGGGGCGGTTTAGCTACCAGCCGGTGAAAGGCGCGCGGGAGGTGCGCAACCTATCCGATTCCTTTGGGCATATGGTGCTGCGCATCCAAAGGCTGATGGCAACCGTGCGGGAGGAGGAAGTCAACCTTCGCAAAACCGAGCTGAAGGCCCTGCAAGCCCAAATTAACCCCCATTTTTTGTACAATACCCTCGATTCTATCGCCTGGATGTGCGAGCGGGGCCGCAACGCCGATGCCGTGCAGATGGTACACGCCCTGGCGCGGCTTTTCCGCATCAGCATCAGCAAGGGCCATGAGCTGATTCCGATACGCAAGGAGCTGGAACACGCCGAAAGCTACCTGCAAATTCAAAAATACCGCTACAAAAACCAGTTTGAGTATACCTTCACGGTAGACCCCGCCTGCCTGGACTATCTCTGCAATAAAATTACCCTGCAACCGATTATTGAAAACGCCATCTGCCATGGGCTGGAGCTGATGGTGGAGGAGGGGCACATTGCGGTCAAGGTGGAGGAAGCCGGGCAGGATATCCTGCTCAGCGTGACGGATAACGGGGTGGGCATGACGGCGGAACAGGTGGATGCCATGCTCAAGCGGGAGCCGAGCGACCGTACCGGCATCGGCATTAAAAATGTGAACGACCGGCTGCGCATCTATTTTGGCGAGCCGTATGGCCTGCATATCACCAGCGAGCCGGATGTGGGCACCTGTGTGGAGATACGGATGCCCAAGGTGCGGGAGGGCGAATATGAAAACAAATAAATACCGCGGCTTCCTCTGCCTTGCCCTTGCCCTAACTATGGCCCTGCTGGCAGGGTGTGCCGGCGGGGCAGGCGCCGCCGCCGGGGGCGAAAAGCACCGGGTAACCATCGTGGCAAAATCCACCCAAACGGAATTTTGGCGTAGCGTTTTTGCCGGGGCGGAGGCCGCCGCCACCGAATACAATTTGGAGCTAACCGTAACCGGCCCCGAAACCGAGGAGGACTACCTTGCCCAAAACCAGATGGTGACCCAGGCCGTGGAGGAAGGGGCCGAGGTGCTGGTATTTTCGGCCATTGATTACGAAAAAAGCGCCGCCGCCATTGATGCCGCCGCGGCGGCGGGGGCCAAAATCGTCACCATTGATAGCAATGTGGATTCTGCGGCCTCCCGCACCTACATTGGCACCGATAACTACGCCGCCGGGCAGATGGCGGCCCGCGCCGCGCTGGCCTGTGGGCAGGCGGAGCTGCGGGTGGGGCTTGTAAATTACGATAAAAACAGTGCCAACGGGCAGGAGCGTGAGCGGGCCGTGCGGGATGCCCTGGCTGAGGTGCCTGGCGCTACCGTGGTGGCCGGGATCAATGTCCCGGCGGAGGCTGCGCGGGCCCAGGCGGGCACCGCCAAAATGCTGGCACAGCACCCGGAAATTAACGTGCTGATTGCCTTTAACGAGCCAACCAGCGTGGGGGCCGCCCGCGCACTCAGCGAGCGGAAGCTGGGGGATAGCGTTTGGATGGTGGGCTTTGATAGCAATGTGGAAACCATTGATATGCTGCAAACCGGGGTGGTGGATGCCCTGATTGTGCAAAACCCGTATGCCATGGGCTACCTGGGGGTGGAAAGCGCCTATAAGCTGGTTGCCGGGCAGGCGGGGGAGCTTGCCGCCACCGTGGATACCGCCACCACCATTGTAAACCGCGAAAATATGTTTACCATCGATAGCCAAAAAGTGCTGTTTGCCTTTGAATGATTGGCGATATGCATAAAAACGCCTATGCAAAATTGTAGAAATAAAGTAAAAAAATAAAAAAATACCAGCCTTTTCGGTGATTTTTTCCCTTGTTCTGCCATGGATTATCCAGTAAGATGAAGTTGCAAGCAAAACGTACAACCACGAGGGAAACGGTTGTACGCTTTGATTTGGGCCACCGCACCTTACGCGGTGTGCCACAACCATTTTATTGGGAGGAAAACACCATGAAAAAAGCACTTGCAATCACCCTAGCCACTGCCATGGGCCTTAGCCTAGCCGCCTGTGGTAGCACCGCCAGCTCGGCAGCGTCCTCTACCGCTGCCAGCAGCACCGCCGAATCCACCGCGTCCAGCGTGTCGGAGGCAGCCAGCACGGCTGCGGGCGATGTTTCCGCCGCCAATGTGGCCGTATTCTACTATTCGTACTCCGATACTTACATTTCCAGCGTCCGCACCGCCCTGGATGACGACCTTACCAAGCTGGGCGTTACCTACCAGGACTATGACGGCAACTCCAACCAAACCACCCAGAACGAGCAGATTGATACGGCCCTTTCCTCGGGTGCCAACCTGCTGATTGTCAACCTCGTAACCTCCGGCTCGTCCGATGCTTCCAGCGCCATCTGCGAGAAGGCCGCGGCGGCCGGTGTTCCGGTTGTGTTCTTCAACCGTGCGGTTGAGGAGGATGGCTCCGAAGGTACCGTGCTGGGCAAGTACGAAAATATCGCCTTCGTTGGCACCGATGCCCCCGAGGCAGGCCAAATGCAGGGCAAAATGGTCGGCAATTATGTGGTTGAAAACTTTGATACCATGGATTTGAACGGCGATGGCAAAATCAGCTACGCCATGTTCAAGGGCGATGCCGCCAACGTGGAAGCCATCTACCGCACCCAGTATGGTGTGGAGGATGCCGATGCCGTTATCACGGCGGCCGGCAAACCCGCGCTGGAGTACTTTGATGCCTCCAACGCCGATAAATTCCAGCTTGATTTGCAGGGCAACTGGAGCGCCCAGGCAGCCCAGGAATATATGCAAACCAACCTGAGCCAATTCTCCGAGGGCAACGGCAACATGATTGAGCTCATCATCTGCAACAACGATAACATGGCCGAGGGCTGTGTTTCCGCCCTGAACGCTGCCGGGTACAACCTGGGCACCGGCAAGGACGGCAAAACCATCCCCGTGTTCGGTGTGGATGCCACCGCTTCCGCCGTGCAGCTGATTGCCGATGGCAAAATGACCGGCACCATCAAGCAGGACGCACAGGGCATGGCCGATTGTGTTTCGCTCCTAACCGAAAATGCCGCTACCGGCAAGGCGCTGACCGACGGTACCGATTCCTACACCAAGGATACCGCCAACAACCTAACCAACAAAATCTACATCGCCTACCAGGAATATGCGGGCTGACCCTTCCCCTGAAAAAGGGCCAAAGGGACACACTGTAAACTGAAAAGGGCGGCTGTTGTTTCGGCAGCAGCCGCCTTTTTAATGATGGGAGGCATGGAAGATGGAACCGGATGTTTTGCTGCAAATGACCGATGTTTCCAAAACATTCCCCGGCGTCAAGGCACTGGACCGTGTTTCGCTAACCGTGCGGAAGGGTACCGTACACGCCCTGATGGGGGAGAACGGCGCGGGTAAATCAACCCTGATGAAATGCCTGTTCGGCATCTACTCAAAAGATGAAGGGCAGATTTTCCTGGAAGGCAGGGAAGTAAACTTTAAAAACAGCAAGGAAGCGCTGGAAAACGGCGTTGCCATGGTACACCAAGAGCTAAACCAGGCGCTTAAGCGCAACGTGATGGATAATATTTGGCTGGGGCGCTACCCCACCCTGGGCGGGGTGATGGTGGATGAACGGCGGATGTACGCCGATACCAAGGCCGTGTTTGACGATTTGGGCATTGATGTGGACCCCCGCCAAATTATGAGCACCCTGCCGGTATCCCAGCGCCAAATGGTGGAAATTGCCAAGGCGGTATCCTTCAATTCCAAAGTGATTGTATTTGAT
>JAQUSS010000013.1 GCA_028710135.1 Gemmiger sp.
CAGCGCGTAGCAGAGCAGGGTGATGAATATAACCACGCCGGGGCACCTCCTTCAGCAAAAAAACAACGGCCCAGATACGGCAAAAAGCGCCAACGCGGGGTTTGGCGCTTTTGCAATCGTATTTCAATTAGTAGGCTACACCCCACACCACCATTTTGGTGGCGGGTTTGCCGCACAGGGGGCACACATCGGCCAAATGCTCCTGCGCAAAGGGCATATTGCGGCTGGAAAGCCCGGCCTCGGCCTTCATGGCTTCCTCACAGGCAAGGCTACCGCACCACATGGTTTTGATAAAGCAGGTTTTTTTGGCGGCCAGGGCCTTCACCTCGTCCATGGTGGTGGCGGAGAAGGTGCGCTGCTCGCGGTTTTCAAGCGCGCGGGCGTACAAATCCTTCGCCAGGGCATCCAGCGCGGCGGGGATGGCGGTGGGCAGCTCGTCCAGGGTGATAAACTGTTTCTCGCGGGTATCGCGGCGCACCAGCACACACTGGTTCTTTTCCAGGTCACGCGGGCCAACCTCAATGCGCAGGGGCACGCCCTTCATCTCCCACTGGCTAAACTTCCAGCCGGGGGCCTTATCGCTGTCATCCAGCTTGACGCGGGCGTATTTGCCAATACCCTCGGCCAGCTCGCGGGCTTTCTCCAGCACGCCGGGCTTGTGGGCCGCCACCGGGATGATTACCACCTGGATGGGGGCGATGGCGGGGGGCAAAATCAGCCCGTCGTCATCGCCATGCGTCATGATGATGGCGCCAATCAACCGGGTGGAGGCACCCCAGCTTGTTTGGTAGGGGTATTGCAGGGTGTTATCGCGCCCGGCAAAGGTTACATCGTAGGCGCGGCTAAATTTATCGCCAAAATAGTGGCTGGTGCCGCTTTGCAGGGCCTTGCCGTCCTTCATCATTGCCTCGATGGAATAGGTAGCCTCGGCCCCGGCAAACTTTTCTTTCTCGGTTTTGCGGCCCTTTACCACCGGCATACAAAGGTCTTGCTCGCAGAAATCGGCGTAGCAGTTTAGCTGCTGCTCGGTTTCGGCCATGGCCTCCTCGGCGGTTTCGTGGATGGTGTGGCCTTCCTGCCACCAAAATTCCCGCGTGCGCAGGAAGGGGCGGGTCGATTTTTCCCACCGCACCACGCTGCACCACTGGTTGTAAAGCATGGGCAGATCCCGGTAGGAGTGCAGCACATGGTTAAAATGGTCACAGAAGAGGGTTTCGCTCGTGGGGCGCACGGCCAGGCGTTCCTCCAGCGGCTCGCTGCCACCCATGGTAACCCAGGCAACCTCGGGCGCAAAGCCGTTCACCAGCTCGCCCTCCTTTTGCAGCAGGCTCTCGGGGATCAGCATGGGCATGGCAACATTCTCGTGCCCGGTGGCCTTAAAGCGGGTATCCAGGTTTTTCTGGATGTTTTCCCAGATGGCGTAGCCGTAGGGGCGCACCACCACAAAGCCTTTTACGCTGGAATACTCAACCAGCTCGGCCTTGGTGCAGATATCGGTGTACCACTGCGCAAAATCTACCTCCTGCGCGGTGATGGCTTCCACTAACTTTTTTTTATTTTCCATTTTCTCCATTCACTCTTTCCGGTTTCATAAAAAGTCCCCTGCGCAGGTGGGGCAGGGGGCTGCATGGCGTATCAGATGCGATCCTCAATATAGTGTACCACATCGCCCAAGCTATGGAAATTTTCAATCTCCTCGTCCGGGATGTCTACGCCAAACTCGTCCGATAACGTGGTGACCATATCGATAACATCCAAGCTATCGGCACCAAAATCCTCCACAATGTCGCTGTTCATAGTAATTTTCTCGGGGGCTACATCCAATTGGTCGGCCAAATATTCCCGGATGCGGTCAAATACCTCGGAATCCATAACGAAAATCTCCTTTATATTGATATCCTGTATTGCAGGGTTTGCAGGGGATGCCCAATAGGGTTATAATTTTTATAACGTATCCATGGGCCGTTGTCAAGGCACTAATAAATTTTTTGCATACTTTTCTTGTACTAAAAAGAGCAAAACGCTATAATATAGTAAAACAACCAAAAAGGGGTGGGAATATGCAGCTGTCTTTCACAAAAATGCAGGGGGCCGGTAACGATTATATTTATCTGGATTGCCGGGCAACCGGCCTGCCCGCCGGGGTGCCGGGGTGGAGCCAAAAGCTTTCGGCCCGGCATTTTTCGGTAGGGGCGGATGGCATCATCTGCATCTGCCCGCCCACGCTGCCGGGGGGCGATGCCACCATGCGGATGTTTAACGCCGATGGCTCGGAGGGCAAAATGTGCGGCAACGGGGTGCGGTGCGTGGCAGAATTTTTGTACACCCACGGCCTGCCCCACGATACCCTGCAAATTGATACCGCCGCGGGGCGCAAGGTTTTGCAGCGGCTGCGCCCCGGCTACTGGCAGGCTGATATGGGCCGGTTTTCGGCCATGGCGGCCGATGTGCCCGCCGTGGGCCTGGGCGCGGGGCCGCTGTGCCGGGTGCCCCTTACCGTGGCGGGTACAAGCTGGGAGGTTAGCTGCATCAGCATGGGCAACCCGCACTGCGTGGTGGTGTGGCCGGCGGATAGCGGGGCACCCCTGCCCACCGGCGGGGCGCTGGCGGAAATTGGCCCGGCGTTTGAACACGCCGCCGCCTTCCCCGAAGGGATAAACACCGAGTTTGTGCAGCAGCAAAGCCCGACCAGCCTGGTGATGCGGGTGTGGGAGCGGGGCAGCGGCGAAACGCTGGCCTGCGGCACCGGGGCCTGCGCCACCGTGGCGGCCATGGTGCTGCGCGGGGCCTGCCCGCGCGATACCCCGGTGGAGGTACACCTGCTGGGCGGGGTACTGAGCATTACCGTAAAGCCGGAGGATACCGTGTGGATGGCCGGGCCCGCCGCCGTGGCCTTTACCGGCCAGGCCGAGGTTTAAAAAAACCAAAAATATAATTAAAAATAAAAATTAAGATAAACAGGATGGGAGCCGACAAATGCAGCTGAATAAACATTTTTCCGAAATTAGCGAAAGCTACCTTTTTAGTACCATCGGGCACAAGGTGGCCGCCTACCAGGCCGCCAACCCGGATGCTGATATCATCCGGCTGGGCATTGGGGATGTTACCCTGCCTTTGGCAAAATCGGTAATCGAGGCATTGCACAGGGCGGTGGAGGAGATGGGCCACAAAGAAACCTTCCGCGGTTATATCCCCAGCGAGCAGGGGTACGACTTTTTGCGGGAGGCCATCCAGGGCTACTATGCGGGGCATGGGGTGGCGGTGGGCACCGACGAAATTTTTATTTCGGACGGTGCAAAGAGCGACCTTGGCAATTTTTTGGATTTGTTTGATGTAAACAATACCGTGCTGGTGCCGAACCCCGTTTACCCCGTGTATGTGGATGATAACGTGATGGCCGGGCGCAAAATTTTGTATATGCCCGCCACGGCCGAGAATGCGTTTTTGCCCATGCCGGACGATGCTGTACACGCCGATATCGTGTACCTGTGCAGCCCCAACAACCCCACCGGCGCAACCTATACGGTGGCACAGCTTGAAAAATGGGTGGCCTGGGCCAAAAAAAACCAGGCGGTTATCTTGTTTGATGCCGCCTACGAGTGCTTTGTAACCGAACCCGGCTGCGCCCGCAGCATTTACGAGGTGCCCGGCGCGAAGGAATGCGCGGTGGAGGTATGCAGTTTTTCAAAAATTGCGGGCTTTACCGGCACCCGCTGCGGCTACACGGTGGTGCCCCAGGCCCTGGCGCAAGATGGCACGCAGCTCAACAAGCTGTGGATGCGCCGCCAAACCACCAAGTTTAACGGCGTGCCCTACATTGTGCAGCGCGGCGCCGAGGCCGTGTTTACCACCGAGGGGATGCGGGAGATACAGCAAAACCTCGATTATTACCGCAACAACGCCGCCGTGATTGCCGCCGCGCTGGACGAGGTTGGCGTGTGGTATTGCGGGGGCAAAAACAGCCCCTACATTTGGCTGCGCTGCCCTGCCGGGATGAAAAGCTGGGACTTTTTTGATTGGCTGCTGGAAACCGCCCATGTGGTGGGCACCCCCGGCGAGGGCTTTGGCAGCTGCGGCGAGGGCTATTTCCGCCTGACAGCCTTTGGCGATGCCGAAAAAACCAAGGAAGCTGCCCGCCGCCTGAAAGAGGCAATCAAAACTCTGTAAACAACATAACGTAACAGAAAAGGAGCAGGTACCATGGAAGAAATGATGGAGTTTTTGAAGGATAACCCGGTATTTTACCTTGCCACGGTGGAGGGCTACCTGCCGCGCGTTCGCCCCTTGGGGTTTGCCATGTGGTATGGCGGGCACCTTTGCCTGGCCATTGGCAAGCACAAGGCTGCCTACAAGCAGCTTTTGGATAACACCAACCTGGAAATTTGCACCGCCAACGACCGTGGCGAGTGGCTGCGGGTGCAGGGCACCGCAAACTTTGATAACACCGAGGCTGCCCGGGCGGCCGCCTTCCAGCAGATGCCCCAGCTGGCGGATTTGTACAACGAGGAAACCGGCAACAAGCTGGGCATCGTTTACCTGGACCATATCTCGGCCAAGCTGTTCTCAATGTCGGGGGCCGTTAAAAATTTGATCGCCTATTAAAACCACACAAGTATGCTGTAATGAAAGGGGGTGGGCAGATGCCCAACCAACAGGGAGGCTATGGGGGCGACCCAAGCCGCCGCCCGGGGCGCACCGGGCGGCAGGTAAAAGCGCCGGGTACCGGCAGCATCCGCCCGGGTGCCGCTGCGCCCCGGGCCGACCAACCCGCCCGCCCGCCAGCCCCCCCGCCGGTGCCGGACGAAGTGACCCGCCGCACCCAGGAATTTAAAGATACCTATGGGTTTGACCCCCCGCGTGAATTTACCGAGTCTTGGCAGCGGGCCTACACCCAGGCCACGCAGGAGCGGGCAAACCCTGCCCCGCCGCCGGCACCCGGCCCGGGCAGCCCGCCCACCCGCCACCGCGCCCAGCCCCAGCGCCCCCCCATGACCGAGGCACAGGCCCGTGCCGCCGCCCGCCGTGCGCGTGAGCGCCGCCGTGCCCGCCAGCGCCTGACGGTGCTGGGCACCGCGGTTTGCGTGCTGGGCCTGGCCGGGGTGATTACCCTGCTGCTGCCCAAAACCAACACCCGGCTGAACACCGGCGCCGCCACCAGCGAGAGCAGCAGTGCGCTGACACAATCGATGGTGGCACCCCAGCCCTATGCGGGCAGCGGCCAGGGCACCGAGGCCCAGGCCGCCAAGGATTGGGGCACCGTTGGCCCGGTGCGCCAGGTGGATAGTTATACCCTGGCTGCCGCCCCGGCCGCCCCCGGCCCCACCCTGCCTGCCTTTGGCAAGGTGACCACCGGCTGGTTTGCCGATGCTGCCTTTTTGGGGGATTCCCTCACCGTGGGGCTTGCCTACTATGATATCAATGTGGGGGGCGCGCTGATTTGCGGCTACGAGGGGACAAGCCCCAACCAGATTGTGAACCGCACCACCCTGACAAACGATGAACGCGGCGAGGAGATACCGCTGGATGTTTTGGCGGCGGCCCCGCCGGCCAAGCTGTATGTTTTGCTGGGCACCAACGCCCTGGTGGGCACCGGCAACGACGAGGGCTTTTTGAACTACTACGCCCTGATGCTGGACGCGCTGAAGGAAACCCTGCCAAACACCACCCTTTTTGTACAATCGGTGTTGCCGGTGCGGCCCGAAGCGCTGGAGGATGCCCCCGGCCTTACCCCCGAGCGCCTTGCCACCATCAACGATGGCATCCGCCAGCTTTGTGCCGAGAAGGGCTGCTATTACCTGAATTTAACCGAGGCCCTGGCCGGGGAGGATGGCTATTTGCAGGCGGAAATTGCCCAGACGGATGGCATCCACCTAACCCCCAGCGGCTATGCCGCGTGGGTATCCTACCTGTGCACCCACCTGCCCTACAACAAAAATAACCCCTACCAGCCGGGTAGCGCGTATTATTTGACGGATACCATCCGGCAACTATTGGCGGATCTGCCGTAGCCACACCACCCAAATAGCGCCCAACTAAGGAGCATGAACAACAATGCCGTATCAACCGTATGACGAGGAACAAAACCGCGCGGGGGGCCAACCGCCCCGCCAACCCTATGACTATGGCAACCCGCGCGACCCTGGCCACCCCTACCAAAACGGGCCGCGGTACAGTAATGCTGGCCGTGATTCGGATTTTGCCAAAATATTTGGCGGCCAAAATGGGCAGCCGTTTCAGTTCCCCTGGTGGGCCATTGTAATCGGGTTTGCCAGCTGGTGGCCGCTGGGCTTTATTTTCATGGGCATCAACAGCTACCTGCGCAACCATGGCGATGCCCAGCAGATGGGTACGGATGCCGCCAGGGCGGCCCAAAAGCTGGAACAGCAGGCCAAAAAAGCGGCGGAAAAGCTGCGGGAAAAGGCCGCTCAGGCCCAAAACCGGCAGCAGAACGGCACCAACATCCCCTATAACGAGCCGCCCCAGGCGCAAAATGGCCCCGCACAGGCGCAAAAGCAGGCGGAGCCTGCCGCCCGCCCGGCCGCGGCCTACACCGCCAGCAATGCCGCTGCCACCGCAAAGGCCGCCGGCAAAGGCGGCGCGGGGAGCGATGCCGCCTTTGTGCTGGCAATTTTGGGGATTGTTTTTGCCGGGGTGGGCGCCCTTGTTGGGGTGGAAGCCCTGGTGGGCGCGCTGACCAGCGGCGCCGGCCTGCTGCCCTTTTTGGAAGATTTGGTGGTGGGCGGGCTGTTTATGGTTGGCAGCGTGGGGATGTGGGTTGGCGCGGGGCGGCTGCGTGCCTCCCGCCGGATCCGCCGCAAAATTGCCAACCTGGTGGGCGATGCCGACACCATGTTTATTGAGGATATTGCCGGGGCCATCCCCTGCAATTACGAAAAATGCTGCAATTACCTGGAAGATTGCATTGAAAAAGGCGTGTTTGACCAGGGCGCTTACCTGGATATGCGCACCCGCTGCCTGGTGGTGCGGGGCAAGGCCCCCGCGCCCGCCCAGCAGGCCCAGCCCACCCCCGAAACCACGGGGGGCGCACAGTACCAAGCCACCCTGCAAGAGCTGGAGCGGGTGAACCGTGCGATACCGAACGCGGAGATGAGCGGTAAAATTGCGCGGCTACAGGCAATTTCGGAAAAAATATTTGAGCAAGCCGAGCACAACCCCGAAAAGCTGCCCCAGATGCGCCGCTTTATGGATTATTACCTGCCCACCGCGCTAAAGCTGCTGAAAACCTATGCCGAGTTGGATGCCCAGGGCATTGAGGGGGACAACATCAGGGAATCCAAACGGCGGATTGAGCAGGTGATGGATACCATGGTGACGGCCTTTGAGAACCAGTTGGACAAGCTGTTCCAGGCCGATGCAATGGATGTTTCCTCCGACATTGATGTGATGGAAAATATGCTCAAGGCCGATGGCCTTGCGGCAGATTCCGCCGACCCGTTTGATTTATACCACAAAACCGCCCCGCAAGGCCCCCAGCCGCCCACCCTGTAACGGTAGGAGGCGGGGCAAGGCGCGGCTTTGGCGGGGCGTACTTGAAATGCCTTTGGCGCAAATGCCTTTAGCGCAAATACCTTTCATTCCATGATTTAAACATGATTTAAAACAAAACAACAAAAAGCAAACCGCCCTGGCCAATTTTGGCCGGGGCGGTTTGCGGTGATGCGGGGTCGGTGCGGGGATAGTGGGGGGACGGGGTTATTGGGAAATTGGCTTTACCGGGGGGGAAACCGGGTTACTGGTTTTCCTGCACGGTGTAGGTAAAGCCATACTCGGCTTGCAGGGCCTTAACGGCAGGCTCACAATCCTCAATGAAGGTGGGGGCATAAACGCTTTGGCCGTTGTGTTCTTTTTTGTAATCCTCCACCAGTTGGTTCAGCTTGCCCCAACCCTCGTTGGCCTTTTCCTCGCTAACTTCTTTGGGGAAATCAATGATAAATTCGCGGTGTTTGGGGATACGTGCTTTCATAATAAACTCTCCTGTAATATAAAATTGGAATATACGGTTTGTATATTTTGGCCGGCGGTTGGGGCTACAGCCCAAACAAACGCCGGGCGTTGGCGGTGGTACAATCGGCCACCTGCTGGGGGGTTACCCCCCACAGCGCCGCAATATGCTCGGCCACGTAGGTAAGGTTGCGGCTATCGTTGCGGGTGCCGCGCAGGGGGGTGGGGGCCATGTAGGGGCAATCGGTTTCCAGCACGGCGGCCTCGTGCGGGATGGCGGCCAGCACCCGGCTGGCACGCTTGGCCCCCTTAAAGGTGACGGCCCCGCCAAAGCCCAGCAGCAGCCCCTGGCCAGTTAGCCAGGCGGCATCCTCGGCGCTGCCGCTATAGCAGTGCAAAATGCCACGGGGCTTGTAGCGGCGCAGCAGCTCGTAAATTTCGGCGTGGGCTTCGCGGTCGTGCACCAGCACCGGCTTGCCCAGCGCGGCGGCCAACTGTAGTTGGGCCTCAAACAGTTCATACTGTGCCTGCGCGGGGATGGGCCAGTGGTGGTCTAACCCAATTTCGCCAATGGCCACCACCCGCTCGTCCTCCAGCAGGGGGCGCAGGGCGGCCAGCTCTGCCCGCCAATCGCCCCCGTAGGTGGAGAGGGTGGTGGCATCGGGGTCACCCAGGCTCTCGGGGTGGATGCCCAGCGCGGCGTACACGTAGGGGTGGGCGTGGGCCAGGGCCAGGGCCGCCCCGGCATTGCCAAAATGGGTGGCACATTCCACCACACCGCACACCCCGGCGGCGGGCAGGGCCGCCAACAGGGCGGCACGGTCGGGGTCAAAGGGGGCGCTGGTGTAGTGGGCGTGGGTATCAAACAGGTTTATCATGGGGCGGCAGGCTCCTTTTTGGGGCGGTTCACCAGCCAAATGCCCCCGCAAACCAGCACCAGTGCCCCAATATACTGCCATTCAAACAGCGGTTCGCCGTTGAGCAGGGCGGAAAGCAGAACGTTGATGACCGGAATCAGCAGCCCAAATACGCTGATGCGGGACACGGGGTTGTTTTTCATCAGCAGGGCCCACAGCACGTACCCCGCCCCCGAAACAAAGGCCAGGTAGAGCAGCACCGGGATGGCCAAGGGGCTTTGGGGGTGGAGCTGCCCGCCCATGGCCAGGCCCATGACCAACAGCGCCAGCCCGCCAACACCCAGGTTGATGCAGCAGACCGAAAAGCTATCGGCCTGCTTGGTTACGGCCTTGTTCCAAGGCCCGGCAACCGCAAAAATGGCCGAGGCAGCCAGCATACAGCCAATGCCCCACCCGCTGCCGCCGCCGTGGTTGCCAATGGTGGCAACCAGCACCCCGCCAAAGCCCAGGGCACAGCCCAGCGCCTTGCGGGGGGTTAGCCGGTCGGCCCGGCCATAGAGGAAGTGGGCCAAAATAACGCCCATAAAACTTTGGGTGCTGTTTAAAATGCCGCCCAGTGCCCCGGTTAGGGCGGCCACCGCGGCATAGTAAAAGAAATACTGGGCCGTGGTTTGCCACAGGCCCAACCCGCAGCAGGAGGCAAGCACCCGCCCGCGCGGGAAGGTGAGGGGGCGGCGGTGGAGCAGCAGCCCACACAAATAGACTAGGGCGCTGCCCATCATAAACCGAACCCCCGCAAAGCAGAGGATGGAGGGGGTATCGGCGGCATCCATCGCAAACAGGCGGTAGCCCATTTTGATAAAGGGGAAGGCCGAGCCCCACAAAATGTTGCAGAGCACCGCCAGCAGCACGGCGGCAGCAGGGGCGGAAAATAAAATGTCCAGCCGGGATTTTGGGGGAACCGGCGCTTGTGTTACGGTTTCAGTCAAGATATACTCCTTCGTTAGTGGATGCGGGTGCCAACCGGCACATCGGCACCATAGAAGGCGATGGCGCAGCCGCCGTCCGCGGTATCGGCGGCCACAATCATCCCTTCGCTGGTGTATTTGCCCTTCATCATGGGGCGGGGGGCAAGGTTTGCCACAATGGGTAGGCGTTTGCCAACCAAATCCTCCGGCTTATACCATTTGGCAATGCCGGAAAGGATGCAACGCTCCCGCTCGCCGTCAAACACAGTTAAATGCAGCAGCTTTTTGCTCTCCTTCAAGTTCTCGCAGGCCCGTACCTCGGCCACGCGCAGCTCAATTTTGGCAAAATCGTCGTAGGCAATTTTCGGCTCATGCTCGCCAATCAGCTCGGCGGTGGCAACGCCGGGGGCGGGGGCTGCGGGCGCATCGGCCGGCGCGCTATCGGCGGCGGCCTGTTTTTGTGCCTCCTGCAACGCATCCAGCGCGGCAAGCTCCTTGGCGGCATCAATGCGGGGGAAGATATTTTCGCCTTTGTGCAGGGTGGCGGTGGCGGGCAGCGCCCCAAAGGTGGCCACGCTGGCCCAGGTTTGCAGGGTGGGGTCTACGCCAAGCTGGGCAAAAATTTTATCGCAGCTTTCGGGCATAAAGGGCTTGAGCAGCACCCCGCAAAGCCGCAGCGTTTCGGCCAGGTTATACAATACACGCGACAGCCGGGGCAGGGTATCGGGGCTTTTGGCAAGCACCCAGGGGGCGGTTTCGTCAATGTATTTGTTGGCGCGGGCAATCACCCCAAACACCTCGGCCAAGGCGGTTTGGAAGGCGTATTTTTCCATCGCGGCCTCGTACCGGCCACGCAGGCCGCCCGCCAGGGCCAAAAGCTCCTCATCCTCAGGGCCGGTGGCCTGGGCGGCAGGCAGGGTGCCGCCAAAATATTTATCGGCCATGGCGGTAGTGCGGGAAAGCAGGTTGCCAAGGTCGTTCGCTAAATCCATATTGATGCGGTTGATCAGCAGCTCGTTGGAAAAATTGCCGTCGGTGCCAAACGGAAAATCGCGCAGAAGGAAATAGCGCAGGGCATCGGCGCTGTAGCGCTCGGCCAGCAGGTAGGGGTCCACCACGTTGCCCTTGGATTTGCTCATTTTGCCGCCATCCAGCAGCAGCCAGCCGTGGCCAAACACCCGTTTGGGCAGGGGCATATCCATGCTCATCAGCATGGCAGGCCAGATGATGGAGTGGAAGCGCACAATCTCTTTACCCACAAAATGCACATCGGCAGGCCAAAATTTTTGGTAGTCGGCATCGGGGTAGGCATCGTTCAAAAAGCCCAGCGCGGTGGTGTAGTTGAACAGGGCATCAATCCACACATACACAACGTGCTTGGGGTCAAAATCAACCGGCACACCCCAGGTAAAGCTGGTGCGGGAAACACAAAGGTCCTCCAGCCCCGGCTCAATAAAGTTGTGAATCATCTCGTTCACGCGGGAGCGGGGGAGAAGAAAATCGGTATTTTCAAGCAAATCGCGCACGGGGGCGGCGTATTTCGATAGCCGGAAAAAGTAGGCTTCCTCCTCGGCATCCACCACGGGGCGGCCACAGTCGGGGCAACAGCCGTTTACAAGCTGGCTCTCGGTCCAAAAGCTCTCGCAGGGGGTACAATACTTGCCCTTGTAGGTGCCCTTGTAAATATCGCCCTTATCGTACATTTTTTTGAAAATTTTCTGGATGGCGGCAACGTGGTAGGTATCGGTGGTGCGGATAAAACGGTCGTAGCTGATGTTCATCAGCTTCCAAAGGTCTTTTACGCCCTGCTTGCCCTCCACAATGTTATCCACAAACTGCTGGGGGGTAACGCCCGCCTCGGCGGCTTTGGTTTCAATTTTTTGGCCATGCTCGTCGGTGCCGGTCAAAAACATGACATCGTAGCCCTGCAAACGCTTGTAGCGGGCCATGGCATCGGTTGCCACCGTGCAGTAGGTGTGGCCGATGTGCAGCTTGGCGCTGGGGTAGTAGATGGGGGTGGTGATATAAAAGGTGTTTTTGCTATCCTTTTTGTCTTTCTTGTCCTTCTTTTCCATAGTGTCCATAATGGTCATCCCTTCCTCTTGGTTCCATATTGTTCGTCAAAACCGATGGGCTTAACGCCGCAGGCGAGCAGGGTGTGTTTGCACAGCACCTCGGTACTATCCAGGTAAAAGCTGCCCAGTTGTTCGTCCCGTTTTACAAGGCTCAACTCGGTGCAGCCCAGCACGGCCATGGTGCAGCCCTGGGCTTTTAAATCGTCCGCCGCGGCGCAAAACATTCGCATATCGGCCCGGTGCCCCTGCTTGATTTGCTCGTAGATAACCGCCATCACATCCCGCTGCCGTGCTTCGCTTGGCACGGCCCAGGGCAGGCCCGCTTCCTCACAAATCAACTGGTAGGTGCCCGAGGTTAAGGTGCCATCGGTGGCCAGTATCCCCAGCTTGGTGCAGCCTGCGGCCTTGGCATCGGCCACCGTTAGGCGGGGCATATTCAGCACCGGCACCGGCAGGGTGGCGGCCAACCGGTCGTAAAAATAGTGGGCGGTGTTGCAGGGGATGGCCAGCAGGGTGGCCCCATATTTTACCAGCATCTCGCCATCACGCTGCATCACGGCAAAGGGGTCTTCCTCGCTTTGGCCGGTGATGAAGGCCGTACGGTCAGGGGTGGAGGCACGGCTGGATATCACAATATCCAGATGGTCTTGGTCGCAGGTGGCGGGGGTATGGTCGGTCAGCATCTGGTACAGGTAGCAGGTGGCAGCAGGCCCAAGCCCCCCCAAAATGCCCAGCACAGGCTTTTTGGGGCTATTCAAATTACACGCCGGGCTATTTTCCATTATGTTACCTCCAGGTTGCCATATACAACAAACGGCCTAAAAACATAGCGTTTGCGGGCGCAGAACAGCAAAGCTGCCGCAGCCTTTGGCAAATGCAACTTTTTTAGACGGTTTGACAAGTTCTATTATACGGCGATAAACCAAATTTTGCAAGGAAAAAGCCTGCCCACGGCGCACCGGGGCAGGCTTTGTGGCAGGTAGAATCAGCGTACGGCCTCCAATTGGTCAATCAGGGTGTGCATGGAGGCGGCGTACTCCTCGTCGGAGGAATTTTGGAAGATGAAAAAGCAATCTTTATAGGTGGGGGTCAACAGGTAGGGCGGGATGTCATAATCAATGGTTTTTACATACTCGTCCCAGTGCTCAAGCTTCCAGGTGTCACGGTCGGAGTTGCGCTCAATCATCCGCTGGTGGCAAACCTCGGGTGCGGTTTGCACCCAAATAATCACCAGGCTGGCGTTGCACTGGGCATGGAGGCGGGCGCGCAGCTTTTTGATATAGTGGGCATCGTGCAGCTCCCGGGTGAAGGGGGCGTTCACCAGCACGTTATCCTCGTAGGTTAGGGCATCAAAGGCAAGATCCAAAATTACATCGTACTCGGGGTTGCGCACCCAGGTTTCAAAAAAATCAGAGCTACGGTCAAACGGGTGGCCCGCAGCCTCAAAAATTTTGCGGGAGAGGGGAATCAGGGTGTCTTTATCGAGGTAGACGATGTGGTGCATATTCTCGGCAATTTTTTTGGAGATAAAGGTTTTGCCGGAGGCTGGCGGCGATACCACCAGAATGAGTTTTTTACGGTTCACAAAAATCCCTCCCACGGGTGAAAGGCGGATGGCAGGCCAGCCGGTACGCACCGGTACCATAAAAAGGCCCGCCATCGCCCTAAAAATATGTTAAACAATTAACTATATACTATTATACACAAATAAACGCGAAAATCTATATGCAAAACACCCTACATTTTGCACTTTTGCGCAGATAGAAGTTGTGAATCCGCCTAAAAAGCCGCATTTTGCCAAGGTGGCGGCAGGGAGGGCTTTCGCCACCCGGCGGGGGGCTGCCCCCGCTGCCGCGCCGGGGCAAACGGTTTGCCTTTTGGACGGGCTGGCCAGGCGGGGAAGCTGCGTGAATAAATATGCGAATAAACTTGAATATAATGCAAATTTTGTGAATAAAACCCTTGCAGACCAAGCGGGATTGTGCCATAATAAAGTATATTGTTTACAAAACCGGGAGGAATATGAAAATGAACCTACAAGGCAGAGATTTTTTGACACTGCTGGATTATACCCCGCAGGAGATTGCCGGGCTGCTGGCCCTGGCGGCGGAGCTGAAGGCAAAAAAGAAGGCGGGCATCCCCCACGATACCCTGCGCGGCAAAAATGTGGCGCTGATTTTTGAGAAAACCTCCACCCGCACCCGTTGCAGCTTTGAGGTAGCCGCCCACGATTTGGGGATGGGCACCACCTACTTAAACCCGAAAGACAGCCAAATTGGCAAGAAGGAGAGCATTGCCGATACCGCCCAGGTGCTGGGGGGGATGTTTGATGGGATTGAATACCGCGGCTTTGGCCAGGCCATTGTGGAGGAGCTGGCCCAGTATGCCCCGGTGCCGGTGTGGAACGGGCTGACGAACGAATACCACCCCACCCAAATTTTGGCCGATTTTTTAACCATACAGGAACATTTTGGGCATTTGCAGGGGATAAAATTTGTTTACCTGGGCGATGCGCGGTATAACATGGGCAACTCGCTGATGATTGGCTGCGCCAAAATGGGGCTGCATTTTGTGGCCTGCGCGCCAAAAGCCTACCAGCCGGATGCCGCCCTGGTGGAAACCTGCCAAAAAATTGCCGCCGAAACCGGCGCTACGCTGGAATTTTTGGAGGATACCGCCCAGGCGGTAAAAAATGCCGATGTGCTGTACACCGATGTATGGGTGAGCATGGGCGAGCCCGAGGCCGTGTGGGCCGAGCGCATCCGCGCGTTGGGCCCCTACCAAATTAATGCGGCGCTGATGGCGCAGGCCGGGCCGCAGGCGGTGTTTATGCACTGCCTGCCCGCCTACCACGACCATAAAACCGAGGTTGGCCGGGTGATGGGCGAAGCGTTTGGCCGCGATGCCATGGAGGTGACGGACGAGGTGTTTACCGGGGCACAGTCCATCGTATTCCAGGAGGCAGAAAACCGGATGCACACCATCAAGGCCGTGATGGCCGCCACCCTGGGCGGGTAAATGCAGCCCACCGGCAACCGGCCTTGAAAAACACGCGCCCCTGCGGTATACTATACGGCAGGGGCGCGGTTGCGTACCCACAAATTGCGCTGTACTTTGCAGAAAAGACGGCAGCAGGAGGAAATTGAATATGAAAACATCCAAGGCAAATGTCCGTGGCATGACCCAGCTTGCGCTTTTGGTGGCGCTGGTTTTGGTGATGGCCTACACACCGCTGGGCTACCTGCCCGTTGGCCCGCTGAGTTTAAGCCTACTTACCATCCCGGTGGCCATTGGCGCCATGCTGCTGGGGCCGGGGGCGGGCGCGGTGCTGGGCACCGTGTTTGGCTTAACCAGCTTTTTAAGCGCCATGCAGGGCCAAAGTGTGATGGGCAGCGCGCTGTTTAGCGCAAACCCGTTTTTTTGCTTTATCAACTGTGTGGTGGCGCGGCTGCTGTGTGGGCTGCTGTGTGGGCTTTTGTACCGGGCGCTCCGCCGGGCACTGCCCGGGCGGACAAAAACGTCCTGTGCGTTGGGTGCGCTTTCGGCCCCGGTGCTAAACACCATTTTGTTTATGGGGTGCCTGGTGTTGCTGTTTTACCGCACCCCCTATGTGCAAAACCTGGCCGCCGGGCTGGGCAGCACCAACCCGTTTACCTTTGTGGTGGTGCTGGTGGGGGTGCAAGGGCTGGTGGAAGCCGTTAGCTGCTGCGCCATTGCCACCGCCGTGACCCTGCCGCTGCTGAAAATTTTGGGCAAAGAGAAATAAAGCCGCGATGGCGGCTAAAAACTGAAACAATATAGCCAAACACCGTGTGCCGCAAAATAAAGCGGCACACGGTGTTTTTTGGTGGTTTTTAAAAATGCGGGGGCAGGGCGGTTGCAATGGATTTCCACGCCGGAACGTAGAAGGAGATTGGCAACAGCTGCAACAGCCAAAAAAAGCTGGCCGCACCTTTCGATGCGGCCAGCGAAGATTACTGCTTTGGACTCATAGCCTCTTACCCGGGGATTCCTATTTTTCGGACCAATCGCTCATCATCATGAGGAAATCATCCTATCTTTTGGGAACCATGCCCTTTCTTTTTGATTTGCTTTCGTTACCTGTTTGTGTTCGTATGATGTTCGTACCAAAAGGTGCTTCTTTTACAAAATTGACCGACCCGGTGCCTGGGGTAGATCGAGTAGCCAGAAATCACTTGCCGGAATCCACTTCGTAGGGGTACTGAAAACTTCCAAAACTTCTATGGTTGGAAACTTAGAAATCTGAGAAACTTAGAAACCTTAGAGAACTGCGAAGGAATTTTGAATGGTACCTTAAGCACTTACCGAGTATCTTGCAATACGGGGGTTATTACTGAATGGGTACTACCGGGTCGGTTCCTGGGGTTTCAATTTACTCGCTGTCCGCCAGCGGATTGGAAATTTGCCTGTTTACACATGGGAAGCAGTTTCGAGAACTTGTAGAACCAGGGTAACGGCATTTCTATTGGGGTAGGAGCTTTGAAACTCCGTTTTACTTAGTACATTGGAGTTATTACCTTTCCAAGCTTTTTGTTTATTGGCGATATGCCATAAAATTTAGGTTGGGTTATTTTTTGCTGTTTTGTTTGCATTTGGTTTTGCGTTTATATTCTAAATGCGGGCTCTTTGTAGCAGAACCTGGGCTTGTTATCGGTATTTGTAAGAACCTTACCATCAAGTAAATGCTTTTTACAGGTTATGACCTGCGGCTTTGATGTGGTCCTTTCGCCTTAGCAAGCCCAGGCCTGCTGGTGGTGAATGGGATCTTTGAAGTTAACCATCGGCCTAAGCCTCCTTCCTTACGAATCCAGCCGACCCCTTTTGCCCTTTGCAAAAGAACTTGGAACTTTAGCGGTTCCTTATCTTCGGCTGTTTTCTTTCTGTGACTATACTATACCATGCCCCTAAGGAACTGTCTATTCGCAAGCTCCACAAGCTTTTAGAATTATGTTTGTGCACTATTTATCCATAAAATGGATTGAAAGTATATTGACAAATATGATATAATTAAATAGTTGAGTGTACCTAAAAGCAGGAAGCCGCCCCGGCGTTGCCGGGCGGCTTCCTGCTTTTTTTGCGTTATAGCGTGGTTACATAACCTCGGGCACGGTGATTTTGAACATGGTCAACACATTGAAAATCACGTTTTTAACGCCCAGGCAAAGGGCAATCCGCCCTTGCTGCACCCCGGGCTCCGCACCCAGGATGCGGCAGGCGTTATAGAACTTGTGGAAGGCCCCGGCCACATCAATCACATAGCGGGTGATGCGGGCAGGGTCGTACCGGTCAGCCGCCGCGGCAATCTCGGCCGGGAAGGCCGAGAGCAGCCGAATCAGGGCTTGCTCGGCGGGGTCGGCCAGAAGGGTGGCATCCAGCGCTTCGGCACCACCAAAGGTGATGCCCTCGCTCTCCAGCTTTTTCAGCACCGAACAGATGCGGGCGTGGGCGTACTGCACATAGTAAACCGGGTTGTCGCTGTCGTTTTTAACCGCAAGGTCCAAATCAAAATCCAGCGTGCTGGAGCTTTCCCGCTGGTTGAAGAAAAAGCGGGCCGAATCGATGGGCACGTCCTCCAGCAAATCGGTCAAGGTGATGGCCTTGCCCGTCCGCTTGCTCATCCGCACCGGCTTGCCATCCTTAATCAGGTTGACCATCTGCATCAGCACAACGTCCAACTGCTCGCCCGAAAGGCCCACCGCATCCATGGCGCCCTTCATCCGGGCAACGTGGCCGTGGTGGTCGGCCCCCCAAACATCGATGGCCTTATCAAAGCCGCGCACGGCCAGCTTGTTATAATGGTAGGCAATGTCGGCGGCAAAGTAGGTGGGGATGCCGTTTGCCCGCACCAGCACCTCGTCCTTGGCTTCCTCCTCGCCGTCCTCGGTCTTTTTCTTGTTCACCACGCCGTATTTGGCGCTGTACTGGGCGCTGCGGTAGAGGATGGCCCCATCCTCGGCCCGGTAGCAGGCACCCTTCTCTAAAAGAAGGGCAATTACCTTATCCACCGCGCCGCTCTCGTGCAGGGTGCTCTCGTGGAACCAGGTATCGTACTCGATGCGGTACTTGCCCAAATCCCCCTTGAGGCCCGCAATGTTTTTGGGCAGGGCATCGTCAATCAGGGCCTGCTTCAGCTCCTCAAAATCGCGCTGGAGGTAGCTATCCCCGTGAACGGCGGCAAACTCCTTGGCGCGGGCCACAATGTCTGCGCCTTGGTAGCATTCCTCGGGCAGGGGCACCGCTTCCTCACCTTTATAGAGTTGCAGGTAGCGGATGGCCAGGCTTTTGCCAAATTTTTGAATTTGGTTGCCGGCATCGTTGATATAAAATTCGCGGGATACCGTGTAGCCGGCCCAATCCAGGCAGGCGGCCAGGCAATCGCCCAGGGCACCGCCACGGGCATTGCCCATGTGCATGGGGCCGGTGGGGTTGGCGGAAACAAACTCTACATTGTATTTTTTGCCTGCGCCGGTATCGGTGCGGCCGTAGGCGGGGTTGGTGCAGGCAGCCTGCACCACGGCCGAGAACCAATCGGCCCCCAAAAACAGGTTGATGAACCCCGGGCCGGCAACCTCCACCCGGCCAAACAGGCTCCCGGTAAGGCAGAGGTGGGCAACCAGGGCATCGGCAATTTGGCGGGGCGCTTTGTGGAAGGCCCGGGCCCCCACCATGGCAAGGTTGGCGGCAACATCGCCGTTGTTGGTATCGGCGGGTACCTCCACCGTAAAATCGGGCAGGGGGGCGGTGGGCAGGCTGCCATCTGCCATGGCGGCCTCGGCAGCGCGGGCTAACAGGGCGCGGGCAGCATCCAGCGCGGTTTGGCGGGGGTTGTAATTGCGGTAGTCGGTCATATGGGTTTGCACTCCTTTATCGTTGGGTCGCTTTCCTGCGGAAGGCTTTTTACGGTGATATCCACCAAATTCCAGCTTAAAAAGTTTTCGCTGCCGGAATCCAGGGTGTAACTGAAATGAAGGGAACCGCCACTTTCCCCCAGCTTGTGGGAAATTTCATCGGCGGCCACCCCCAGCGAAACCGCGCCGTAGCCGGTTTCGTAGTGGCAAAGGTGGCGGGTGCCCTTCTCGATAATAAGCTGGCCGGGCACACGCCCATAGCGCAGCATGGCCACGCGGCGGGCATCCTCCGCAATTTTCACGGTGGTGGTGCAGCCCGCGTAGCCGGAAGCTTCGGTTTCATCATACACAATATAATAGCTGCCGTCGCGGTGGGTGTACTTGCCGTGGGTCATCAGCTCTACACTGTCCCGCTGGCCGTCCCGCTCCATGGTGCCGGTGATGGTAATCAGATAATTTTCTTCCATTCTTTTGCGTCCTCTTGCGCGTATTGCATTCCTGTGCATCAGTATTCCTCGATGGGGATTCGTTCTACGCTGCCACCGGCATAATCGCCCAAAAACAGGGCCTCGGCGGCGGCAAAACTTTCGGCGGTATCGCTTACATAAAAACGGGCGGTACCACCCGTTTTTCGGGGGTTGGCCAGCCCACGCGCGGCCAGGGCGGCCCCGGTGGCGTTGGCGGTAACCTTGCCGGGGTCAATTAAGGCAACGGCCTTGCCCATAAAATCCCCAATCATTTTTTTGAGCAGCGGGTAGTGGGTGCAGCCCAAAATTAAGGTATCCACCCCGGCATCCCGCAGGGGGGTAAGGTACTCGGCAATCACCAGGGTGGTTACGGGGTTGCCATCGTTCACATAGCCGTTTTCCACCAGGGGCACCAGCAGGGGGCAGGGGCGGGCCATGGTTTGCACCCCCGGCACCAGCGTGTGCAGCAATGCCTCGTAGCTGCCGCTGCGTATGGTGGCGGCGGTGCCGATGACCCCCACCCGCCCGTTGCGGGTGGCAGCGGCGGCGGCTTTGGCGGCGGCTTCCACCACGCCCGTGTAGGGCACGGGCAGGGTGGCGGCCTCGGCGGCGGGGTAGGTGGAGCTGACCGTGCCGCAGGCGGCCAGGATATATTTTACGTTTTGGCGCAGAAGAAAGCGGATATCCTGCCGGGCATACTGGACGATGATATCCCGCCCGTGGGAGCCGTAGGGCACCCGGCCGGTATCGCCAAAATAGATGATATCCTCGCCGGGCAGCACCCGGCGGAGCTGGCGCACGGCGGTAAGCCCGCCAAGCCCACTATCAAAAACGCCGATGGGGCGGTTATCCATAGCCTTAATACGCACCCTTCCTTTTGTTTCGCGCCAAGGTGATCAGCCGGTCGGCCAGGGTGGTAAAATCCACCCCATCGTGGGCCATCAGCTTGGGATACATACTGATATCGGTAAAGCCGGGCAGGGTGTTCAGCTCGTTGCAAAGCACCCGCCCGGTGCCCCGCTCCACAAAAAAGTCGCAGCGGGCAAGGCCGGTGCAGCCCAGGGTGCGGTAGGCCCGTATGGCGGTGGCCCGCACTTCCTCAAGCTTGGCCTCGCTCAACCGGGCGGGAATCACCACCTGCGAAACCCCGTTTTTGTATTTATCGTCGTAGGTGTAAAACTCGGCTCCCGCCAAAATCTCGCCGGGGCGGGTGGCGGTGATATCGGCGGCGGTGTTGCCAATGGCGGCACATTCCACCTCCTGCCCGTCGATAAACTCCTCAAAAACAACCTTGTCATCCTCGGCCAGGGCAATTTCCACCGCCGTTTGCAGGCCGGTACGATCCTTCGCCTTGCTGATGCCCACGCTGGAGCCCGCGTTGGCGGGCTTTACAAAAATGGGGTAGGGCAGGGCAGCCTCCACCCGGCGGGCCAGGGCGGCAAAATCGGCCGCTTCATCGCGGGTGGCCCAGCACCAGCCGCAGTGGGGCACCCCGGCGGCATCCATCAAGGTGTTGGCCACCGCTTTGTCCATGCAGGTGGCGCTTGCCAGCACCCCGCAGCCCACATAGGGGATGCCCGCCAGGCTGAATAAGCCCTGAATCGTGCCATCCTCCCCGTTTTTGCCGTGCAGGATGGGCACCGCCACATCCAGCGGCAGCAGGCGGGTGGCCTCGCCATCCCGCAACAGCAGGCCATGGTCTTGGCGGTCGGGGCTTAAAATGCAGGGGCGGCAGCTTTCGTGGTGCTGCCAGCTTCCATCGGGCAGGGCATCGGCGGGGCCGTTATAATAGAGCCACCGCCCCGCCTTGGTGATGCCCACCAGTGTTAGGGCGTAGCGCTCGGCGCAAATGCCCTTTTGCAGGGCCCGTACCCAGGCCGCCGCCGAGGTGCAGCTAACCTCATGCTCACTGGAAATGCTGCCAAAAAACAAACCGACACGAATCTTTTCCATCGGATACACCTTCCTACCTGCGGCCCCCAAACAGCGAGCCGCGCCTTCTTGCAAATGGTTTCTCTATACTATATCATAATTGCGTGGGCCTGACTATATGCTTTGCGCAAAAAAACTGCCGGGGTGGCAAAAAACTTCTTGACAGGGGCGGTGTGGCATGGTATGCTTAATGCTGTAAAAAAAGCAGCAACCGGCATATTGCCGTCGGCTCACCTTGCGGGCAACAGGCCCCGGGTCATACGCAGGCACACGTTATTTGCGTAATTGTGTAGTTTGGCGGCTGCTTTTTTCGGCAGCCGCTTTTATTTTTACTTTTATATTTGTGATGGAGGTGTATTCCAATCGCCAGCAACAGCAATTCTAAAGAACTGGAAATCAACGAGCAGATCCGGGATAAAGAAATCCGGCTGATCGGCGCAGAGGGGCAGCAGCTTGGTGTAATGAGCCCGCGCGATGCTTTGCGTATGGCTATCGAAAGCGATTTAGACCTAGTTAAGGTGGCACCGCAGGCCAAGCCTGCCGTATGCAAAATCCTGGATTATGGCAAATACCGCTTCGAGCTGCAGAAAAAGGACAAGGAAGCCAAGAAAAACCAGAAGGTAATTGAGCTTAAGGAAATCCGCCTTTCTCTGAACATCGACACCAACGATTTTAATACCAAGGTAAACCAGGCCGCCAAATTTTTGGAGCAGGGCCACAAGCTAAAGGTGACGATCCGGTTCCGCGGGCGCGAGATGGCGCACACCGGCTTAGGGCTTGAGGTGCATAAGCGCTTTGCCGCAGCACTGCCCGGCGTGGTGGTGGACAAACCCCCCAAGCTGGAAGGGCGCAGCATGATGATGTTCCTTTCCCCCAACCCCAGCACGAACCTGAACAAGTAACATTTTAGGAGGATTATTCAAAATGGCTAAGATGAAACTCAAGACCCTGTCGGGCGCGAAAAAGCGTTTTAAGATGACCGCCAGCGGCAAAATCAAAAAGAACTCGGCAAACCGCCGTCACATCCTGACCAAAAAAACCACCAAGCTTACCCGGGGCCTGCGTATGCCCAGCTATGTGGATAAAACCAACGAAGCCGTTGTTAAAAAGATGCTTCCCTACGGCTAAAAGCAAAATCTCACAGCAGGGGCAGCCAAAAAACGCAAGCGGCGTTTGGGCGCAGGGCAGCTTTGCCGGTGCCGCCGCCGGGGCGTTTGGGCAGTTCGGCCACTGCTACAACTACTTCTGAATTTTGCGTTGAGCAGCTTTGGAAAAGAATTTGTGACTGTATAAAAGGAGATAAAGAACAATGGCACGTATCAAAGGCGCAACCATGACGCACAAGCGTCGTACCAAAACCCTCAAGCTGGCCAAAGGCTACTATGGCTCCAAATCCAAGCATTTCAAGATGGCCAAACAGGCCGTTATGAAAAGCGGCAACTACGCATTTATCGGCCGCAAGCTGAAAAAGCGTGAGTTCCGCACCCTGTGGATTGCCCGCATCAACAGTGCGGTGCGCCCGCTTGGCATGAACTACTCTACCTTTATGAATGGCCTCAGCAAGGCCGGTGTCGCCCTCAACCGCAAGATGCTTTCCGAGATGGCGATCCACGACCCCAAGAGCTTTGAGAACCTGGTTGCCACCGCTAAGGCAGCACTGTAATAGCAATAAAAAAGACGCTCGCGTGTGCGGGCGTCGTTTTTGTGTATACAGGGGTTTTATTTTGGGCAGGGATATGGTTAAATAAGAAACGTGGTTCCCACAAAAGGGAACCGCGGCACCAAAATATCGTGATGTAATGCCATCACAAAACAGAACCGTGGTTCCCCACCGGGGGCCACGGTATCAAAAACGCTGTTGTACAGTGTTGTCACAAAACGTAAACGTGGTTCCCAAAAGGGGAACCGCTGCCCCAGTGGGGCAGGGAAACCGCAAAAACAGGTGGAATAAACAGTGCCGGGGGTAGGTATGGAATACATTGCAAGCCGCGAAAACCCAAAAATAAAATACGCCTGCAAGCTGGCCGCCAGCGCTGCGCTACGGGCTGAGGCGGATGCCTTTTTTGCCGAAGGCCCCCGCCTTTGCGCCGAGCTTGCCAAAAGCTGCCGGGCGCGGGCTGTTTATATGACAGCCGATGCCATGGCCCGCTGGCCCGCATTGGCCGGGGCCGAGGTTGCCGCCCAAATTAGCGAGCCGGCGGCCCAAAAGCTGGCCGGGGTGCAGGCCCACCAGGGGGTATTTGCCATTTTTGATACCCCCACCCCGGCCCCGGCCCGGTTTGCCACCGCCAAGCGCCTGCTGGCGCTGGAAAAGGTGCAGGACCCCGGCAACGTGGGCACCCTGCTGCGCAGTGCCGCCGCGTTTGGGTTTGATATGGTGGTGCTTGGCCCCGGCTGCGCCGACCCGTTTGCCCCCAAAACCCTGCGTGCCTCGGTGGGGGCGGCGGGGCGCATCCCCCTGTGGCCGGTGGCGGATTTGCCGGCGGCCCTAACCACGTTGCGGGGCCGTGGCGTTACCTGCCTGGCCGCCGCGCTGTACAACAGCAAACCCCTCAGCGCGTTGCAGGGGGGGCAACCGGGCGGGCTGTGCCTGGTGGTGGGCAACGAGGGCCAGGGCCTGACCGATGAAACCGTGGCCGCCTGCGATTTGGCCGTGCGCATCCCGATGACCGACCAGGTGGAAAGCCTGAACGCCGGGGTGGCGGGCAGCGTGCTGCTCTGGCATTTCCGGGGGATTGACTGATATGGACGAAGCTTTATACTGGATGTGGCTGGCCGGGGCGCTGGGGCTGGACACCAGCTATACTGGCGCTCTGCTTGAAAAATACCACACCGCGCGGGAGCTGTACGAGGCCATGCGCTACCAGGATATCTCTCTGGATTTTACCCGCGCGGCCCTGCGCCGCCTGGGGGAAAGCCAGCCGGCAGATTACGAAGGGCAGCTGCTTGCCTGCGCGGCGGGCGGCATCACCGTGTTAACCCCCGAGGATACCGCCTACCCCGAGCGGCTGCGCGCTTTGCCGGATTTGCCGCTGGTGCTGTATGTGACGGGCAGCTGCCTTTGCCTGAACGGCGCACGCTACGCCGGGATGGTGGGCACCCGCCGCCCCACCGCCTACGGGGTGCAGGCCTGCCGCGCGCTATCCCGCACGCTGGCCGATAACGGGGTGATCATCGTAAGCGGGCTGGCCGATGGGCTGGATGGCGAGGGGCAGCGCGCGGCGGTGGAAAGCGGCGCGCCCACCATCGGCTTTTTGGGCACCGCCATCGACCATACCTACCCCGCGGGGAACGCCGGGCTTCGCCGCCGCATTGAGGGCGAGGTGGGCGGTGCCGTGGTGAGCGAGTACCCACCCGGCTGCCGCCTAGATAGAAAAGCTACTTTTTTGGCCCGCAACCGGCTGATTGCGGGGCTATCGGAGGCACTTTGTGTGGCCGAAGCCCGTACCCGCAGCGGCACCATGAACACGGTGGGCCATGCAAAACGGTATGGCCGCCCGGTGTTTGCGGTGCCGGGCAGCATTTTTAGCCCGGTGAGCGAGGGCACCAACACCCTGCTGCAAAAAGGGGAGGCACAGCTTCTTCTGCGCGCGGAGGATGTGCTGGAGGCACTACAGGTGGGCAAAGCCCCCGCCCCGCCGCCCGCCCTTTTCAAAGTGGCGGCGGAGCCGCTTACCCCCGAAGCACAGGCGGTGTTGGCGGTGCTTGGCCCCACGCCCAAGGCGGTGGCCGAAATTTGCGCCGCCGCCGCCCTGCCCGCCGGGGCGGTGCTTGCCGCCTTGACCGAGCTGGAGTTCAGCGGTGCGGCGGTGGCTGCCGCAGGCCGGCGCTACGCGCTGGCGTAAAAACGCAAACAAACCAACAGGCAATGAACAGGAGTTTAACGTATGGCTAAATTAGTGATTGTGGAATCGCCCGCCAAGGCCAAAACCATTGGCAAATACCTGGGCAAGGATTACCGGGTGACGGCCAGCATGGGGCATATCCGCGACCTGCCCGCCTCCCAGTTGGGCATTGATGTGGAGCATGGGTTTACCCCCAAATACATCACCATCAAGGGCAAGGAAAAGCTGGTGCGGGAGCTGAAGGCCGAGGGCAAAAAGGCCGATGGCATCCTGCTGGCGACTGACCCGGACCGCGAGGGCGAAGCCATTAGCTGGCACCTGGCAAGCATTTTGGGGTTGGATCCTTCTGCCCCCAACCGCATTACCTTTGATGAAATTACCAAAAAGGGCGTGAAGGAGGGGATGAGCCACCCCCGCGCCATTGATATGGATTTGTTCAACGCCCAGCAGGCCCGGCGGGAACTGGACCGGCTGGTGGGCTACAAGCTTTCGCCTTTTTTGTGGCGGAAGGTGCGGCGCGGGCTTTCGGCCGGGCGGGTGCAGAGCGTGGCCGTCCGCCTGATACGGGACAGAGAAGTTGAAATCGAAAACTTTAAGCCCGATGAATACTGGAACATCGATGCCACCTTGCAGCCCAAGGGCGAAAAGGCCACCTTTACCGCCCGCCTGACCGCCACGGCGGCGGGCAAAAAGCTGGCCGTGAAAAACGGGGAGCAGGCACAGGCCATTGTGGATGCGCTGGCAGGCAAAAGCTACCAGGTTGCCACGGTGGATAAGGGCAAGCGGCACCGCGCGCCCGCGCCCCCCTTTATCACCTCCACCCTACAGCAGGAGGCCAGCCGCCGGTACGGCTTTTCGGCAACCCGCACCATGCGGGCCGCCCAAACCCTGTATGAAGGCGTGGATATTGCCGACCATGGCACGCTGGGCCTTATCACCTATATGCGTACCGACTCGCTGCGCATCTCGGACGAGGCCGTGGCCGCCGCCAAGGAGTTTATCAGCAGCCGCTGGGGCGAAAATTATATCTGCGGCAAAAAGCGGGTGTGGAAGAGCCGCTCCGCCACCGCCGCCCAGGATGCCCATGAGGCCATCCGCCCCTCGGTGCCGGGGCTTACCCCCGAGGAGGTAGAGCAGAATATCTCGGGCGATACCGCCAAGCTTTACCGCTTGATTTGGAGCCGGTTTATGGCAAGCCAGATGGCCGATTGTGTGCAGGATACCGTATCGGTCGGGGTGACGGCGGGGGAATATTTGTTCCGCGCCAGCGGGTACCAGGTGGTGTTCGACGGCTTCTCGGTTTTGTACGAGGAAGCCACCGAGGAAAAGGAAAAGAAGGAAACCGCCCTGCCCCCCCTCACCGCCGGGCAGGCACTGGCCTTAAAAAAGCTCAACCCCGAGCAAAAGTTTACCCAGCCCCCGGCCCTCTATTCGGAGGCGACCCTCATCCACGCGCTGGAGGAAAACGGCATCGGCCGCCCCTCCACCTACGCCCCCATCATCACCACGATTGTGGATAGAGGCTATGTGGAAAAGGAAAATAAAAAGCTGAAAACTACCCCCCTGGGCCAGACGGTAAACCAGGTGATGCTGGAGCATTTCCCGAATATTGTGGATATCACCTTCAGCGCCGATATGGAAAAAAAGCTCGATACCGTGGAGAGTGGCAAGGCCGATTGGGTGGATACCGTAGGCCATTTTTACGAGGGCTTTGCGGGCAGCCTAGAGCAGGCCGAGAAGGATATGGAGGGGAAAAAGGTCAAGGTGGCCGATATCCCCACCGATGAAATTTGCGAAAAATGCGGCAAACCGATGGTGATAAAATCGGGCCGGTACGGCAAGTTTTTGGCGTGCAGCGGCTTCCCCGATTGCAAAAATGCCCGCCCCCTTGTCAAGGATACCGGCGGCCTTTGCCCCCTTTGCGGTGGGCATATGCTGGTGCGCAAAAGCGCCAAGGGCCGCATTTACTACGGCTGCGGCAACTACCCCAACTGCAAATTTATGACCTGGGATGAGCCGGTAACCGATATCTGCCCCCAGTGCGGCACAACCCTGTTCAAAAAAGGCGGCCAACTGCACTGCCTGAAAGAGGATTGCGGCTACAGCAAAGCGGTGGAGAAAAAATAAGGGCCCCACCCCCCGCGCCGCGCCGGGTGGGTAACCGCCCGCCTGGTGGCGTTTTTTGCCAAAAAACATGAAAAAAATATAGCCAACAACCGATAGAAGGGATACAATATGAAGGTAACCGTTCTTGGCGCGGGGCTGGCCGGGTGCGAGGCCGCCCTTTGGCTGGCAAACCACGGCGTGGCCGTGGCGCTATATGAGCAAAAGCCGGCCAAATTTTCGCCCGCACACAAAAGCGAAAATTTTGCAGAGCTTATCTGCTCCAACTCCTTAAAGGCCGAGCGGCCCGATTCGGCTTCGGGGCTGCTCAAGCTCGAAATGCGGGCAATGGGCAGCAGCCTGCTGCCCATTGCTGAGAAGGTGCGGGTGGCGGCGGGCGGCGCACTGGCCGTAGACCGTGATGCCTTTGCCGCCGCCGTTACCCGCAAGGTGGAGGAAACCGAAAACATCACCCTCTACCGGCAGGAGGCCACCACCCTGGCCCCCACGCCCGATGCCCCGGTGCTGGTGGCCACCGGCCCCTTGACCGAGGGGGCGTTGGCCGAGGCCATTGCCGGGCTAACCGGGGGGCACCGGCTTTCCTTCTACGATGCGGTGGCACCCATTGTTACAGCCGAAAGCTTAAATTACGATAAAGTGTTTGCCGCCTCCCGCTATGGCCGGGGGGAGGCCGATTACCTCAACTGCCCCTTCAACAAGGCCGAGTACGAGGAATTTTACGCCGCGCTATCCACCGCCGAGCGCGCCCCCCTGCACGATTTTGACGGCGATTTAACCGTTTACGAGGGGTGTATGCCCATTGAGGTGATGGCGGGCCGCGGGGCCGATACCATGCGCTACGGCCCCCTGCGCCCGGTTGGGCTGACCGACCCCCGCACCGGCCACCGCCCCTGGGCCAACCTGCAACTGCGGGCCGAAAACGCGGCGCGCACCCTCTACAATTTGGTGGGCTTCCAAACCAACCTCAAGTGGGGGGAGCAAAAGCGGGTGTTTTCGATGATACCGGGGCTTGAAAATGCCGAGTTTGTGCGCTATGGCGTGATGCACCGCAACACCTTTTTGGAAAGCCCGGCGGTGCTTACCCCGGCGCTTTGCTTAAAAGAACACCCGGATGTATTTTTTGCCGGGCAGATTACCGGGTTTGAGGGCTATATGGAAAGTGCGGCCAGCGGTTTGCTGGCGGCCCGCAACATTTATGCGCGGCTTTCCGGGCAGGTGCTGCCCCCACCCCCCGCCACCACCATGTGCGGGGCGCTGGTGGGCTACATCACCACCCCCACCAAGGATTTTCAGCCCATGGGGGCCAACATGGGCATCCTGCCGCCCCGCCACGATATCCGCGATAAGCGGGAGCGGTACGCTGCCCTTTCTGCCCTGGCCCAGGCTGATATGGCGGCATGGGCTGCCAAAATACAGTAACAACACCTTTTAACGATAGAGGGAGCAACCGTATGAAGATACTTTTGGACGCAATGGGTGGCGATAACGCGCCGCTTTGCATTTTGCAGGGGGCAGCCGATGCCAAAAAAGAATTTGGCGGGGGGATGGACCTGGTGCTGCTGGGCAACGAACAAGCCCTGCGGGATACCGCCGCCCAGCACAACATTGCCCTGGATGGCTTTACCCTGATCGATTGCCAGGAAACCGTGGATATGTGCGATGACCCTGTCAAGGCAGTGCGCCACAAAACGGATTCCAGCCTGGTGAAGGGGCTGACCATGCTGAAAAACGGTGAGGGCGACGCCTTTGTTTCGGCAGGCTCCACCGGGGCGCTGCACGTGGGCACCAGCCTGATTGTGCGGACGCTAAAAGGCATCAAGCGCCCGGCGCTGGCCACCTGTATGCCCGGCGGGCAGCAAAAATACCTGCTGCTGGACTGTGGCGCCAATGTGGAGTGCCGCGCCGCTACCCTGAACGCCTTTGGCACCATGGGCAGCGTGTATATGCAGCAGGTGATGGGCCGCACCCAGCCCGCCGTGGCCCTTGTGAACAACGGCGCCGAGGAGAGCAAGGGCACCCCCATCTACCGCGAAGCCCACGCCCTGCTCAAGGCAAACACCGCCATCCACTTTGTGGGCAACATTGAACCGCGGGATATCCCCTCGGGCCAGGCCGATGTGGTGGTTTGTGATGGCTTTGTGGGCAACGTGGTGCTAAAATTATCCGAGGGGATGGCCAAAACCCTGCTGGGGATGCTCAAAGATATTTTTATGTCGAGCGTGGCCACCAAGCTTTGCTACCTGGGGGTAAAGGGCGGCCTAAAAGGGCTGAAAACCAAGATGGACTCGGAGGAGGTAGGCGGCGCACCCCTGCTGGGCGCGGCCAAGCCGGTGATCAAGGCGCATGGCTCCAGCAAGGCGAAGGGCATCAAAAATGCCATCCGCCAGGCAAAAACCTGCGTTGCCAACGACCTTTGTGGCGTGATGGCCACCGCCCTGGCAACCACCCAGGCCGAGCCGGACGGGGAATAAGCCCGCCCGTATGTTGCCTTGCCCCCTAGCGGGGCAAAACGGCAGCGCAGCGCCCAATTGGCTCCGACCAATTGCCCCCGGCCTTGCCGGGCGCACGGCGCGGCAAGCCTTCAAGAAGTGATAGCAAAGCTTCCCACAAATTCACTTTAGATACACTTTAGACAAGTTTTAGATAAGTTTTGATGAGTTTTAGATAAGTTTTAGAAAAGGTCGAACATTCATGAATAACCATACACCCGAGGATTTTCAAAAAAATGTGCTGCACTATCAGTTCCGGGATATCGAGCTGCTGGTAACCGCACTTACCCATACCAGCTTTGCCAACGAATCCAAAACGCCCACCAGCCACAACGAGCGGCTGGAGTTTTTGGGTGATAGCGTACTTTCGGTGGTGGTGGCTGACCATCTGTTCCACCATTCCACCCGGCCCGAGGGGGAGCTGACCCGGATGCGGGCGGCCTTAGTATCGGAGGATGCCCTGTTCCAGTTTGCGCAGGAAATCCACCTGGGCGAGTATCTTCGCCTTGGCCGCGGGGAGGACCTTGGCGGCGGGCGCACCCGGCCCAGCGTGGTATCGGATGCGTTTGAGGCGGTGATTGCCGCCCAGTACCTGGATGGCGGGATGGAGCAGGCCCGCAAATTTATCCTGCAATTTATCACCGAGGGGAAAACCGCCGAGGAAGATTATAAAACCCGCTTGCAGGAGGTTATCCAGCAAAACCCCGAGGAAAAGCTATCCTACCAGGTGGAGGGCGAAAACGGCCCCGACCATAACAAAACCTTTACGGTGGCCGTATACCTGAACAACAACTGCATTGCCAAGGGCGAGGGCCGAAGCAAAAAGCTGGCCGAGCAGCAGGCGGCCCGCCAGGCCCTGTGCCTGATGGGCCTGCTGAAAAACTGAGATGAAAGTGGCGTTGGCGGGCTGCGGCCTGCCCCCTACACGCTTGTACCTACGTTAAGGAGTAACGACTGAATGCGCCTGAAAGAAATGGAAATACAAGGCTTTAAAAGCTTCCCGGATCGTACCAAGGTCACCATTGGGGTGGGTATTACCGGGGTGGTGGGGCCCAATGGCTCCGGAAAAAGCAATATATCGGACGCGATCCGCTGGGTTATGGGCGAAACCAGCTCCAAACAGCTGCGCGGTGCTGGCAAGATGGAGGATGTGGTTTTTGGCGGCACCCAAACCCGTGGCGCCATGGGCTACGCCGCTGTATCCCTAACCATTGATAACAGCGACCATGGCCTCGATATGGATGCCGAGGAGGTAACCATCGGCCGCAAATATTACCGCAGCGGCGATAGCGAGTATACCATCAACGGCCAAAGCGTCCGCCTGAAAGATGTGTACGAGCTGCTGCTGGATACCGGCCTTGGCCGGGACGGCTACGCCATTGTGGGCCAGGGCCGCATTGCCGAGATTGTGGGCGCAAAATCTAGCGAACGGCGGGAAATTTTTGAGGAAGCCTCGGGCATTGCCCGGTACCGCTACCGCAAAAACGAGGCCGAGCGCCGCCTTGCCGCCGCCGAGGGCAACTTGGAGCGGCTGCGCGATATTTTGACCGAGCTGGAACACCGGGTTGGCCCGCTGGAAAAAGAAAGCAAAAAAGCCCAGCAATTTTTGGAACTTTCCGAGCGGCGCAAGGACTTGGAGGTTACCCTTTGGGTGGATTCCATCCGCCGCGCCAAGGATGCCGTGCGGGACCAACAGCGCAAATACGAGGCTGCCGAGAGCGATTATACCCGCCTGACCGCCCAACTGGATGAATTTGACGAGAAAACCGATGCCCTGCGCAGCCAGGCCCAGCAGCTGATGCTGGGGGTGGAGGATGCCAACACCGCGATACGCACCCTGACCGAGCAGCAGGGCAGCAGCGATAGCGAAATTGCGGTGCTGAAAAACGAGATACTGCACAGCCAACAGCTGATGGGTGATGCCACCGCCCAGCTTGCGCGGGGCAGCGCCGGGCAGCAGGATATTGAAAAGGAACGCGCCGCCCACACCGATGCCATGGCGGCAATACGCGCCGCCATGGCCGCCCTGGACGACCGTATGGCCGCCCTGCGGGCAGAGCTGGCCGCCCTGGAGGCGCAGGCCCTGCAAAGCGGCGAGCGCCGCGAGGTGGTAAGCGCCGAGATTGCCCGCCTGGCCGATGCACAAACGGCGGCCCGCGTGCGGGGAGCCGCTGCCGGTTCCGCCGCCGAGAACGCCCGCCCCCGGCTGGAAAATGCCCGCGCCGCCCGCGCGGACAGCGATGCCAACGCCGCGCGGCTGCAAAAGGAACAGGCCGCCATGGCAAGCCGGTTGGAAGCCGCCGAGGAGGCCGTTACCCGGCTGGATAACATCAAGGCTGGGCTAAAGCTAAAGCTGCAAAGCCGCAAAACCCAACTGGCCGATGCAAACACCGCCTTCCAGCAATGCGAGCGGGAGCAAAGCAACGTCAGCCAGCGCATCCGCATCCTGGAGGATTTGGAGCGGAACATGGACGGCTACCAGCAAAGCGTTAAGGCCGTTATGAAGGCCGCTGCCGGGGGGCGGTTGCGCGGGGTGATTGGGCCGGTGGCCGGGATACTCACCGTTAAAAAAGGCTACGAAACCGCCATTGAAACCGCCCTGGGCTTTGCCCTGCAAAACATTGTGGTGGAAAACCAATCGGCCGCCCGGGCTGCCATTGCTTTTTTGAAGGATGAACGGGCCGGGCGGGCCACCTTTTTGCCGCTGGATACCATGCAGGGCAACCGCTTTACCGGCAACCTGACCGGCACCGCCGAGGTGGCCGCCGAGCTGGTTACCGCCGATGCCCGCTACCGCAGCATTGTGGATAACCTGCTGGGCCGCATTATTGTGGTGGAGGATTTGGCCGAGGCCAGCACGGTTGCCAAAAACCTAGGGTACCGCAACCGCATTGTTACCCTGGATGGCCAGGTGATCAACGCGGGGGGCAGCTTTACCGGCGGCTCCACCGGGCGGAGCGTGGGCGTGTTCAGCCGCAAGCAGGAGCTGGAGGAGCTGCGCACCCGCCTAACCGCGCTGGCCCAAAAGCGGGCCGCAGCCGAGCGCGCCGCCGAGGAGAAAAAGGCCGAGGTGGACAATTTGACCGCCCAGCTATCGGGTGCCGAGAGCGAGGGGATGAACGCGGCCTCCGAAAAACTGCGCGCCG
This sequence comes from Gemmiger sp., assembly GCA_028710135.1. Lineage (GTDB taxonomy): Bacteria > Bacillota > Clostridia > Oscillospirales > Ruminococcaceae > Gemmiger. The sequence goes on from JAQUSS010000013.1 coordinate 32,735, forward strand.
GGCTGGAGCTGGATAGGTTGACGGCTGCCGTGGCCGATGCCGCCGGTGCGGGCCACAATTTGGATGACGAAATTGCCACCCTGACGGCCCAGCTTGCCGCTGCCGCCGCCGAGGCTGCCGCCGCCGAGGTCGACTGCCAAAAGGCCGAGGCAGCGCTTGCCACCCAGCGGGCCGAATTGGCCGCGCTGGGGGCCAGCACCGATGGCTTTGCCGCCCGCCGCGAGGAACTTTCGGCCGAGCTTTCGGCCAAGCAGCTAGAGCGGCTGACGGGCGAGAAGGATATTGACCTGCACACGGCGGGCTTGCAAACCTTAGCCAGCCGCACCGGCGAGGCCGAGGCCCGCGCCCGCGAATTGCAGGCAACCATTGCCGCCAACCAGGCCAAAATTGAGGAAAATAAACTTCGCATCGAGAAGATTGAGGTTGCCCGCGCCGAGAGCGTGGATAAAATTGCAGCGCTGGAGGCCGAAATTAAAACGGCCAACGCGGCGCGGATGGAGAAGGAAGCCGAGATTACCCGCCTTGGCCAGGAGAACCGCGCCCTGAACGACCAGCGCGAGCGGATGAGCAGCGAGATGGCCCGCCTGGCCGAGCGCAAGGCCGCCGCCGAGGAGGAGCTGAACACAACCTCCACCAAATTGTGGGAGGAATACCAGCTTGCCGAGAGCGAGGCCGAAGCCCTTTGCGTCCCCTTTGATACGGTGACCGAGCTGCGCCGCCAGGTTGCCGAGGTGCGGGGGAAAATTCGCGCGCTGGGCAATGTGAACGTGGGGGCCATTGACGAGTACAAAGAGGTGAAGGAGCGGTACGATTTCCTGCGTGGGCAGGTATCGGACGTTGAAAAATCCAAGGCGGAGCTCAACCGGATGATTGGGGAACTTTCGGCCGAGATGGAGCAGCGCTTCACCGATAGCTTTAAAAAGATTAACCAGCATTTTGGTCATATTTTCCGGGAACTGTTCGGGGGCGGCAGCGCCAAGCTCTACCTTTCGGACGAAAAAAATGTGCTGGATAGCGGCATTGAAATTGAGGTGGCACCCCCCGGCAAGGTGATTAAAAACCTCTCCTCCCTATCGGGCGGGGAGCAGGCGCTGGTGGCCATCTCCATCTACTTTGCCATTTTGGCCGTGAACCCCGCGCCCTTTTGCATCCTTGATGAGATTGAGGCAGCGCTGGACGATGTGAACGTTACCCGCTACGCCCAATACCTGCGCCGCATGACCGATAACACCCAGTTTATCGTCATCACCCACCGCCGTGGTACCATGGAAGCCGCCGATGTTTTGTACGGTGTGACCATGCAGGAGGATGGGGTTTCCAAAATATTAAAGTTGGATCTTGACCATGTATCCGCAGAGCTAATCAGCTAAGGCGGGTGCTGCCGCGCGCCGGTTGCCGCAAAACATTGGGGCACACCGCCGCGCCGGGGGCACCGCACCCACACAAAACATAAAGGAGGCCGCCATGGGCTTTTTTGACCGCAAAAAAAAGATAAAGGATGGGCTTGAAAAAACCCGCACGGGTTTTTTTGCAGGGATTGTAAACACCCTTACCCGCTCCCAAATTGACGATGATTTGTATAACGATTTGGAGGAACAGTTGATTTTGGCCGATGTAGGCCCCGACTGTGCCATCCGCCTGGTGGACGAGCTGCGCGACCAAGTGCAGGAAAACCACTTGAAAACCGGCGAGGAAGCCCTGAAAGCCCTGCGGGAAATTATCCGGCGGGAGATGAGCCCCACCGATGATATGGATATCACCGGCAAACCGGCGGTCATTTTGGTGATTGGGGTAAACGGGGTGGGCAAAACCACCACCATTGCCAAGCTGGCCTATTTGTATAAAGACCTGGAAAAACGGGTGATGCTGGCCGCCGGGGATACCTTCCGCGCTGCTGCCAGCGAACAGCTGGAGCTGTGGGCCGACCGTGCCGGGGTGCCCATTGTGAAAGCGGGCGAGGGGGCCGACCCCGCCGCCGTTATTTTTGATGCGGTGCAAAGCGCTGCCGCCCGTGGGTATGATATGGTTATTGCCGATACCGCGGGCCGGCTGCACAACAAAAAGGGCTTGATGGAGGAACTTTCCAAAATTACCCGCAGCGTTAAAAAGGCCAGCCCGGAGGCTAGCCTAGAGGTGCTGCTGGTGCTGGATGCCATCACCGGGCAAAACGCCATCAACCAGGCGCAGGAGTTTTGCCGCGCCGCCGGGGCCACCGGCGTGGTGCTGACCAAGCTGGATGGCACCCCCAAGGGCGGCTGCATTGTGGGCGTGCGCGAAAAGCTGGGCCTGCCCATCCGCTTTGTGGGCGTTGGCGAAAAAATTGACGATTTGCTGTTCTTTTCGGCAACCGATTTCTCGGAGGCACTTTTGCCCGAGGTACCCAGCCGGGCCAACCGGCAGGAGGAATTATAATGATTATCTGCGCGGCAACCAACAACCCGGGCAAGCTCAAGGAGCTTTGCCGCATTTTGGAGCAGGCCGGCCACACGGTAAAAAGCCTGCGGGCGCTGGGCGTTACCCTGGACCCTGAGGAAACCGGCACCACCTTTGCCGAGAATGCTATATTGAAGGCTACCGCCTTCTGCCAGGCCACCGGCCTTGCCACGGTGGCCGATGATTCGGGCCTTTGTGTGGAGGCGCTGGGCGGCGCACCGGGGGTGTACAGTGCCCGGTACGCCGGTACCCACGGCGACGATGCCGCCAACAACCGCAAGCTGATGGCGGCGCTGGCGGCGGTTCCGGCCGGGGCGCGGGGGGCAAAATTTGTGTCTGCCGTATGCCTGATGCTGCCCGGCGGGCAAAGCTTGCTGTGCGAGGGGGAATGCCCCGGCAGCATCGCCTTTGCCGAGAAGGGTGAGAATGGCTTTGGCTACGACCCGCTGTTTGTGCCCGATGCCATTGGGGTGCCGGGGCAAAATGCCACCGCCCCCAATGCCGAGGGCCGCAGCTATGCCCAGCTTGCCGATGCCGAAAAAGATGCCATCAGCCACCGGGGCCGCGCCTTAAAGGAACTGGAAGCCGCCCTGCCGGGCTTTTTGCAAAAACAGCCTGCCGCCACAGTGGCCCAGGGATAAAATACCCGGCCTGCCTGCGATAAGCGGGGATGCCAGGGGAGGGGAACGGCGCTGCCGCCCGCAAAAATTGGCTTAAAAAAATTGGCTTAGAACAATTGCCTGCCGTGGGATTTTTGAAATTTAAAAAATTTGAGATGAATTTTAAATTAAATTTTGCGTTTGAAAATTGAAAACGCCGTGGATGCCACGGCGATACAACAACACAAGGAGATTGCATAT
>JAQUSS010000118.1 GCA_028710135.1 Gemmiger sp.
GTTCTTGCCCGCCTTTGCCTATATTTTTGGTTGCAGCCATAAAAAGCGCCCCTTCTCAAACATTCTTAGCCTCTGCAAAACCTGCAAAATTATAAATCCGAAATCGGACTAAGCTTGAAAAGTATAGTCCGATTTCGGATTTCTGTCAAGTTTTGCATCTTTTTGCCGCCCCGCCGGGCGTACTTTTCCCTTCTCCGCTTGCAGGCGGCAAAAACAGGCGGCCCATGTGGGCGCTAAATTCTGGCGGCCCATGCGGGTGGCAAAAAACGGGCGGCGAATGCAGGCAGAAAAACAGCGGCACCAAGTTTTTCCCTTGGTGCCGCTGTTTTTGTTTTTCGCGCTTTATCCAACCGGTTCCGCCATCAAAAGCAGGCAAGGCTGGCGGCCTTTCAAATTGCCGCCGGGCTTTAGGCTTGGGTGTTTAGGCCGGGGTGTGCCCGCCGCGCAGTTTTTCTTTCATGCGCATTTTAAAGGCGCGGATTTTTTGGTAATAGCGGCTTGTAAAAAGAACCCCACATAGCATGGTACCAAACGCAACCCCGAGGGACACCCCCGAGATGAAATCAAACAGTGGTGTGGTGGCCGTGCCCTGTGCAAACAGCATGACCATATACAGGATAAACGCGGCCAGCCCCACCATAAAAAAGATGTGGATGCGCCCGGTCAGCTTCACCTTTTCTTCATTGCTGTAATCGGCCACCTTCAACACGGTTTCCTGCAAGTCTTTATCCATTTTCTCCTGCTTCCTTTCTCCGTCCAACAGTTCACGAAGATCCACTTGGTAATAGTCTGCCAGCTCCATCAGGATGGAAAGATCGGGCATGGTGCTCCCGGTTTCCCACCGCGAAACGGTGCGGCCCGCAACATAGAACCGCTCCGCCAGCTGTTCCTGCGTCAGCCCCTTCTCCTTGCGGAGCTGCTTGAAAAATGCTCCAACTTTTTTCTGATCCATTTGTTTCCTCCTTCTGCACCCAGCATAGTGCCAAATGGCCACAATAAACAGGACATGAACCGGGAATTGGGCCAATTTGCAACCCGACAACCTCTGTCCTATCGCTATTTTAGTTGGCAACCCGCAGTGCCACCCAGCAAACAAGCAAATAAACAAAAAGGCAATGCCACACAGCGGCACCAAGTTTCCCCTGGTGCCGCTGTGTTTGTTTTTTGCGCTTTATCCAACCGGTTCCGCTATCAAAAACCGGCAAGGCCGGCGGCCCTTCAACTTTCTGCCGGGCTTTGGGCGGGCTTTTCGGCCCGCGCAATCTCATCCGCAATCGTTTGGTAAAGTAGCTGTGGGTCTATCGGTTTGGTAAGGTGGGCGTTCATCCCTGCCTCGCGCGAGCGCTGCGCGTCCTCATCAAAGGCATTGGCCGTCATGGCAACAATGGGCACCTGCCGGGCATCGGGCCGGGGCAGCGCCCGTATGGCCCGGGCGGCTTGCAGGCCATCCATCACCGGCATTCGTATATCCATCAGCACCACCGCGTAGTGGTAGGGGGCCGCCGCTTCAAACAGGGCAACCGCCTGCTGGCCGTTTGCCGCACACTCCACCTGCATCCCCCGCTTTTTAAGCAGCCTGGTTGCAATTTGGGTGTTCAGCGGGTGATCCTCGCAAAGCAAAACCCGCTTGCCTTCTAGGCAGGCAAGGGTTTCCCCAGGCAGGGTGCCGGGCTGCGCCGTTTGGCCGCAAACCAGCTCGATATGGAGGTACACGGTAATTGTTGTTCCCTTGCCAAGTTCACTTTCCACCTGGACGTTGCCGCCCATCACCTCCACAAGGTTTTTCACGATGGAAAGCCCTAACCCTGTGCCGGTGTAGTTGCCGGTGGCCGCCGTATTCTCCTGCGAGAAGGCATCAAAAATATGGGGCAAAAACTCCTTGCTCATCCCAATGCCGGTATCCGCCACACTGATACGGCTGTAGGCAAACCCGTTTTCGCGCTTGAGGCATTCTATCTCCATCCGCACCGTTCCGCCCTTGGGCGTAAACTTGATGGCGTTGGATAACACATTGACAAAAATTTGCTGTGTGCGTACCCGGTCCACCTTCACATACCCAAGCGCGGTGTTGATGGGCACAACCTCCAGCTTAACACCCTTCTCCTCCGCCACCGGCGTAATGATGGCAATGATGTTTTTAACAAGCTCCTTTGCGTGGACGGGTTCGGGGTTCAGGGTCAGCTTGCCACTCTCAATTTTATTCATATCCAGCGTATCGTTGATTAGGCTTAACAGGTATTTGCTGGAATCATCAATCGCTTTTAAGTTTTCGTTTACCTCCTCGGGCAGGTTCGGTTCCTCCAGGGTAAGCTCGGTCAGGCCGATAATGCCGTTCATCGGGGTGCGCATATCGTGGCTCATCCGGGATAAAAAGGTGCTTTTGGCCCGGTTGGCAAGCTCCGCTTGGGCCACCGCCTTGGAGAGCTCCACGTTCTTTTTCAGCGTTTTATCCAGGTTTTTTTGGCGCTGCGCGTTCATGGTAATCAGCAAGGCCACGCAGGCAACAAACAAAAGGGCAATGATGTGCAGCGGCCCCCTATATTTGTAAAGGGTGGCGTTAATGGTCAGCTGGTAGGCATCCTCCACGGCATGGTCTGTCACAATTTGCTCCACCGTGCCCTCGGGCAGGGCGCGCAGGGCTTTGTTTAAAATGGATAGCACAATTCTATTTTCCGGGGTATCCGCCATCACCACGCAGTACGCTTCCTCGCGGTAGCGGGTGTTTAGGATGGAAAGGGTGGCATAGTGTGGGTCCTGCAAAAGCGAGGTGATCATCTGGATGTTTTGGGCCATAAAATCCGCCTTGCCCGTGGCGACCGCCCGCAGGCAGGCTTCAGTATCCGGCAGGTAGCAAACGCTAAATTCCGGGTCATATTTTTCAATGTAGCGGGCCAGATGGTCGTTATTGGCGGGGATGGCCAGGGTGTAGGTGCCCGGGGCTTCGCTTGCCGTGTAGGAAGCACCGTGCCTGCCCACCAACGCGGTGGAGGTGGCAAAAAACGAATCGGAGGTAAGCAGGTTATCCTCCTGGTGGTTTTCGCTACAGGCATCCACCACCGCCACCGCCGCCCCGGCGGCAAGCGCCCCCGTTGGCGATTGCCCCTGCGCCAGCGGAACGTAGCGTAGGTTCAGGCCGGTTTGCGCCTGGATGGCCCGCAACGTATCATAAAATACGCCGTGCGGGCCGCCGCTTTGGGTATAATCGGAAAGGGGCAGGGCGTGGGGGGCAATGCCCACCAAAATTTCCTGGTACTGCCCGAGGAACGCCCCCTCCTGCCGGGTGTATAAAATGCCGGAAAAGGCTGCCGTATCGGCATAATATTTTTCGTATTCCTTGGCTTCAAAGTAGGGGTCGTCCATATGTATTTTTGCCAGGGCATCATCCACCTGGGCCATCAGTGCCGCGTTTTGCGGCCCCGTGATAAAATAGTAGGGGTCGGTGCTAAAGCGGCAGCCAACGCAAACATCCTCCTGCGCCTGGCCCGCCAAGCTGCCCATCACCACGCCATCCACATGGCCGCCGTGCAAGGCGTCAAAGCACTCGTTCACCGTTGCATAATAAACCGGCTGGTAGCCAAAGCCCTTTTGGGCCGCGTAGGCTTCAAACGCCTCGTTTTGGGAGCTGTTGCGCATCATGGCCACCCGCATACCATCCAGGGTGGCGGCATCGTCGTAATAATAGTCGGTGGCTTTCTCTTCCGGCACATACAGCGCGCCAACCTCCACCCCGATTTGCTGGTTGCTGAACAGGTAGGTATCCTCCCGGGTGGGGGTGCGCTGCGCATGGCATAAAAGGTCAATGCTGCCGTTTGCAAGCCCTTCCATGTGGTTGCTCCAGGTATCAAACACAAATTCATATTGCCAGCCGGTATACTGCGCTATTTTCTCCAGGTATTCCACACCATACCCAAAATAGTTACCCTCTTTATCCTGCTCAATAAAACCGCCGTAGTTGATGTAGCCCACCCGTATCACTGTGGGGGCAGGGGTATCCCCCTCGGCCAGGGCATACGGCGAGAGCAGCACCGCCATAAACAGGGCAAGCACCACGCCTGCCGTGCGCCAAAAGCGCCGGGTAGCTGGCGTGTACGCCGTTTCAGCCTGCGGGCCACGCACGTTTGGTTTTTTCATCGCCTACTCCTTAAAAGGTAGCCGTTGTATCGGGCGGGGTGGCCGGTACCACACTATTTTTTGGCTTTTGGGGGCAAGGCTCTGGCGGCAGCCCCGCAAGCCGGTATTTTTGCAAAAAATAATGCACAAAAAGTACAAAAAGCATAAGGGTATATTAAAATACCCGTGTGCCTGCTTGGCGCCGGTTGCCGGGCGGTTGCTCACCCAATCTTCAGCTTTCATACCTTCATTATAGGTTCATTCCCGGCCTGCGTCAACCAAACAATTTTACGAGGGGGTGCCGCTTTCCCCATGTGGCGTAAACCCTTAAAATGCACCGGCAAAATAGGGCAAAATGGGGCAAAACGGCATAACAAAAAACAGTGCGCTTACCAACCAGGGTAGGCGCACTGTTTATTTATTGTGGCTTGCTTTTCTTTCCGCCATTTCCGGCGTGTGTCCGCGTTTCCATGGCATCCAACGTAGCCTTCATATGCTCCGACAGGGAATGCGTTGAGGAAAACGAAAACAGAAAATGTGTTTTCTCTTTTGCGCGATCCTGCGCATAGCGAATCTCTTTTTTCAGGTTCTCGTAATGGATAACCACCTTGTTTTCTTCCGCAAACGCCTTCATCTTGGAAAGCAGATGGGAGGAATATACCGCATCGATGGTAAACACACCAAAAAAGAACCCGATGACAAACGAGAAGGCAAGGTTGTTGGATAGCCAGTTCAGCGCATTTAAAATGTTGGGGTGCAGCAGAAAATAATACGCAGCGCTTGCCAGCGTCCAAAAGAAGGAAAATTTGGGGCAAATAACACCCTCGATATTTCCCCATTCATTGCGATAATCCCAAAGGCGAACATGGGCGCACTTTAAGCTGACAATACCGGCAATATACTCGATAAGCGTCATGCAGGCCGACATCAACAAAATAACAAGGATGGTACCGGCGGTGCCCTGCGCCCCCACCGCATGGGCGATGGTGGCAATCAAGTAGAGGGCGCACAGCCCCGAACCGTAGAGGGGCAGATACGGCCCAACGCAAAACCCGGGGTTAATCCATTTGCGCTCAGGGTTTGCGCCGGATAAAAAGCGGCGAAACAGCAGCTCCACAACCCACCCCAGGGTGGAGCCGATGTAAAACAGATAGGCCAATGTAAGGAATATTCCCATTTTATTCACCACGCACTATGTATTCGGGCCATCGGCAGCCGGGCTACCCGCCCCCGGTTGATGCAAAATCTGCATGAACTCCTCCCCCGTGATGGTCTCGCGCTCATAAAGGAATTTTGCCAATTCATGCAGCTTGCCCATGTTGGCAGAGAGCAGCTTGGTGGCCTTCTCGTATTGTTCGCCCACCACCTTCATAACCTTTTGGTCAATAAGCGCACTGGTTTCGGCAGAGCACGCCAGCGAGGTATCGCCCCCCAGGTACGGGTTGGTTACGGTTTCCAGCGCCACCATGCCAAAATCCGACATACCATAGCGGGTAATCATGGCGCGGGCCAGCTTTGTGGCCTGTTCAATATCGTTGGAAGCCCCGGTGGTGATGGATTTAAAGATTAGTGCCTCGGCAACGCGCCCGCCGGTATAGGTAGCAATTTTATTTTCGAGCTGTGCCTTGCTCAACAGGTTTCGCTCCTCGGCATCCACCTGCATGGTATACCCTAGCGCGCCGGAGGTGCGGGGAACAATGGTAATTTTGGTTACCGGGGCAGAATCTGTTTGGAGTGCGGCCACCAGCGCATGGCCAATTTCATGGTAGGCCACAATTTTTTTCTCGCCGTCGGAGAGCACCTTGTTTTTCTTTTGGTAGCCCGCAATAACAACCTCCACGCTCTCCTCCAGGTCCGATTGGTTGATGGCCTCCCGCCCACTGCGGACGGCATGAAGCGCGGCCTCGTTGATCATATTTGCAAGCTCGGCCCCCGATGCGCCGGCCGTGGTGCGGGCGATGGCGGCAAGGTCGATGTTTTCCGCCAGCTTTACCGCCTTGGCGTGTACCCGGAGTATGGCCTCGCGGCCCTGCAAATCCGGTAGCTCCACCGGGATGCGGCGGTCAAAACGCCCGGGGCGCAACAGGGCTGGGTCTAGCGTTTCCGGGCGGTTGGTTGCGGCAAGAATCACAACGCCCTTGCCGGCATCAAAGCCATCCATCTCCGTCAGCAGTTGGTTCAAGGTTTGCTCCCGCTCATCGTTGCCGCCCAAGCCGCCCGATTCGCGCTTTTTGCCGATGGTATCAATTTCATCAATAAATACGATGCAGGGTGCCTTTTCATTGGCTTGCTTGAACAAATCACGCACTTTGGCTGCGCCCATACCCACAAACATCTCCACAAATTCGGAGCCGGATATGGAGAAGAAGGGTACCTCTGCCTCCCCTGCCACCGCCTTGGCCAGCATGGTTTTGCCGGTGCCCGGGGGGCCCACCAGCAGTGCGCCCTTGGGCAGCTTTGCGCCAATCTCTTTGTATTTATCCGGGTTGTGCAAAAAATCCACAATCTCGGTCAGCGATTCTTTCGCCTCCTCCTCCCCGGCCACATCACTGAATTTGATGCTGGTGGTGGAGGCCACATAAATTTTGGCGTTGGATTTGCCAAACTGCATGGAGGGTATTCCATCCATCCCCCCCATGCCGGATTTATCCATTATCTTTTTTGCCATAACCTGCCCCAGCAGCCCCAATATGGCCATGGGCAAAATCCAGGTTAGCAGCAGCGAGAGCAGCGGCGACATCTGCTTTTGTACAACCTGCCCAAATTCGCAGCCCGAGGCATAAAGCCTATCCACCAAATCGGCATCGTTAAAGGCGGCGGTTTTGTAGTAGGCGGCCTTCACATCGGTTCCTGAGGTGAAATAGATGTAATCGCTCTCCACCTGCACGGTGGCAACCTCTTTGCTATCCAGCATTTTGAGGAAGGTGCCATAATCCACCTGCTTGACCTGAGCCTGCGCAATGGTTGGCAGCACAACCGTGTTGAACAAAATGATGAGCACCAGCATAACCGCATAGAAGGACCATATCGGTTTGTCTGGCCGCTTTATTTCTTTCATAAAGATACCTCCTGTTTTGGACGTTTTGGGCTATTTAGGCCGTTTGGAACATTTGGGTTTGTAATGGGCTTCCCCCAAACTGTAGGGCAAGGGCTCTGCTCTTGCCGCACCTTGCCTTGCCCGGTACCTACCGGGGAATTGGTAATGCCGCCTAACCTGCGGCAAACGGTAAAGGCAAATGCC
>JAQUSS010000119.1 GCA_028710135.1 Gemmiger sp.
CCACCTTTTTGCCCCCATGGCCGCCCTTGCGTACTAAAAATCACCAAAAAGGAGCTGGAAAAGCAGTTTGGACGCCTTGTTTGATGCCCGCCCGCGCGTTATTGCCCTGGGCGGCCCCACCGCCACCGGCAAGACGGCCCTCTCGCTCTACTTGGCGGCAAAATTTCAGGGGGAAATTCTCAGTGCCGATTCCATGCAGCTTTACCGCCAACTGGATATCGGCACCGCCAAGGCAACACCGGCCGAGCGGGCGGCGGTACCCCACCACCTTTTGGATATCCTGCCCCCGGATACCCCGTTCAGCGTGGCCGATTACACGGCTCTAGCAGGGCAAACGATTGCCGAAATCACCGCACGGGGGGCGTTGCCCTTTGTTGTGGGGGGGACAGGGCTGTACATCACCAGCTTACTCAGCGGCGTTCGCTTTACCCCCGAAAAGGGGGACACTGCCTTGCGCGCCACGCTTGAAGAGCGGGCGGCGGCGGGGCAGGGGCCGCAGCTTTACGCCGAACTGATGCAAATTGACCCCGCCTACGCCGAAACCGTACCCCCCCACAACCTGCCCCGGGTTATCCGGGCGCTGGAACTGTACGGCAGCACCGGCCAAACCATGAGCGAACAGCGGCGGCAATCCATCCCGCCACAGCCGCCCTACCGCGCGCTTTGCCTCTGCCTGGCCTGCCGGGACCGCCAACGCCTGTACGACCGTATTGATGCCCGGGTGGATAAAATGATGGTAGAGGGGCTTTTGCAGGAGGCCGAGTGGGTGTGGCAGAACCGCCGGCAGTTCCGCACAGCGGCACAGGCCATCGGCTATAAAGAGCTTTTTCCGTATTTTGCGGGGGAAAAACCGCTGGAGGACTGTGTGCAAACGCTCAAGCAGGCATCCCGCAACTACGCCAAACGCCAGCTTACCTGGTTCCGCCATCAGGGCGATGCCGTGTGGCTGGATGCCGATGCTCCCGGCCTAAACCAACAGGCTGAACAATTGGTGCAAGAATTTATCAACCGCTAAACAGCATACCTGCCGCCAGGAAGGAGGTGACCCGGATGGCCAAAGCCCCCCATAGCAATCCAAAGCAAAACCAAGAGAAGAAGAAGGGGAGAAAGTTCCCCAGCATTGCCGCCATCACCGTCACCCTGCTGGTGGCCGCCTTTGGCTATGTGGGCATCCAACTTTACGCCATCATCGGCCACACCTACCAAACCGAAACCGCCATTGCCTATACCATGGCGGATAGCATCACCCTGGAAGGGGTGGCTGTTTTTGACGCGGTGGATGTGCCGGGCAGCGGCAACCTGGGCTACCTTGTGGAGGATGGCGAGCGGGTGACCGCCGGTACCGTTTTGGCGGAGGAATACACCAGCGATGCCCAAGGCACCCTGCGGGAGCAGCTGGCCGGGCTGGAAAAATCCATCACCCTGCTCAACAAATCTCAAAATTCAGCCGGGAGCGAGCTTTCGGTTCTAACCAGCCAAAGCACCTCTACCCTGTATGACCTGCTTGACCAAATTGATTTGGGCGATTACAGCGCCGTGGATGGCGGCGAGCAAGATTTTCTTTTGGCTCAAAACCGCCTTCAAATCAGCACCGGGCAGGTTAGCGATTTTACCCAAACCATCGCCAGCCTGCAAAGCCAGTACGATGCCATCAAGGGCCAGCTTGGGGCGCTTGCCACCGTAACGGCGGAAACCAACGGCTATTTTATCTCGGCGGCCAATGCGGGCTATCTTTCTTTAGATAGCGAAACGCTGGCCTCCCTTTCCCCGGCAGATTTTGCCATGCTGTTGGCGGGCGGCCTTACCACTCAGCCCGAAAATTTGGCGGGGCGCATCATCACCGGCTTTACCTGGCGGTTTTACGCAAGCTGCACCGCCGACGAGGCCGCGCGGTTTGATGGCGTTACCAGCGTAAAAATCAGGGTGCCGGGCAAGCAGAACGCCGCCCTTACCGCCACGGTATCCAATGTGGAAATTGATACCGAGAACGATGTTGCCCGCATCACCCTAGACTGCCAAAGCATTAACGCCGAGGTACTTTCCCTTGGGCAGGAAAAAGCGCAGATTGACCTGCAAAGCTACACCGGCATCCGCATTGACCGCGCGGCGTTGCATATTGTGGATGGCAGCAAGGGTGTTTACGTAAAGTATGGCACCCTGCAACGCTTCCGCAAAATATCGATTTTATACGAGAATGAAAATTACATCCTGGTGCCGGCTGGCGGCGCGGTGGGCACCGACAACGAAGTACGGCTCTACGATGAGGTCATTGTAGAGGGAATCAACCTTCAAGATAGAAAACTCTTGTAGCACATAGCATCGCTGTATTGACAACTGGAACAAAAAAGGCGATAATAAACTATACGTATTGCTGTGCGGTAAAAAAGTGCGCATAGCGGGGGCTTTTGCCCTACGGGCAGGCACAACGGGTGAAAGCCCCGTTGCCTGTAAGCGCAACAAGTATCACACGTTAAGGAGAATCGACTATGTCCATGTTTGCAGGCCTGAAAAACGCCCTGGGTATCAACCAGGACCCCGAGGGGGACGCTTACCTCGACGATACCGACGAGGAAATTTTTGCTGGAAGCCAGGGTGGCGCGTCTGCCGTGCCGGAGGCATTTACCCCGCCCGAGGTAAAACAACATAACAAGGTCGTGAACATCAATGCAACGACCCAGCTTCAGGTGGTACTTGTCAAGCCCGAGCGTTTTGACGATGCCTCCGCCATTGCGGACCAACTCAACGCCAAGCGGACGGTGGTTCTCAACCTGGAGTCCACCAACAAGGAAGTTTCCCGCCGGTTGATTGACTTTTTATCCGGCGTGGCCTACGCCAACAACGGCCAAATCAAGCGGGTGGCCACCAGCACCTTTATCATCACCCCCTACAATGTCGATATTATGGGCGATTTGATTGACGAGCTGGAAAATAACGGTGTGTTCTTCTGATGGCTTTGCCGCAGAAGGATGCCCCGGCCCTTTCCACCGTGGCCCGCAGCTTTGTTCCCGCCCAAAACGATGAGGAACGCCGGCTGATGCGCCGGGTGGAAGAACTTTGCGAAACAGCCGAGGCCCGTTCCACCCCACGGTATACCGGCTTTTTGTCGGACCGTGAGCAGGACCTTGCCACGGCAGCCGCCAACCGTGTGGGCTGCCTTTGCACCCGGTTTTGGGGTGGCTACCCGGCAGCGGAGCGCAAAATTTTGTGTGTGGAACCGCCCGATGCCTGGCAGGAGGAAACCCTTTGCACCCTCAAGCTGGCCTTTGGCATCGCCCAAGGGGCCGATGCCCCCACCCATAGGGACTGTTTGGGCGCACTGCTTGCCCTGGGCTTAGACCGCCGCTGCCTGGGAGATTTGCTATTTCCACCCGATGCACCGAACACGGCCTACCTGTTTGCCCTGGCCGATAAAGCCGAGTACATCGCGCTCAACCTGGCAGGTGTTGGCAGGGTATCCGCCAGCGCCGCCCTGTGCGAGGGGCTACCCCCCGAAGCGCTGGCCCAGCCCGAGCGCACGCTGCAACAGGCAACCGTGCCCTCCTTGCGGGCAGATACGGTGCTGGCAGCCATGCTGCACACCTCCCGCACAGCGGCATCCGCGCTCATCACAGCCGGGCGGGTGGAAGTGTGCCACCTGCCTTTAAAATCGGCCCACGAGGCCGTTTACGCCGGGGATGTGTTTACCGTGCGGGGAACCGGGCGGTTCAAGCTGGTGGGCATAGGCGGCAAAAGCCGTAAGGATAGGATATTTATATCCTTTTATCAATATTAGTTGCAGGGCCAAGGCCCGGTACAGGAGGAACAGGGTATGATAACTTCCGAGGATGTGCGCCGCGTGACATTTGACAAAGCCATGCGGGGCTACCGCTGCGAGGACGTTGACGATTATCTCAAGCAGGTTGCAAGCAGCATGGATTCCTTTCGTGCCGAGAATGAGGACTTGCAAAAAAAGCTGGTGGTGCTTGCCCAGCGTATCGACCAATACCGTGCGGAGGAAGATACCCTGCATACAACCCTAATCAACGCCCAACGCCTGGGTGAAAATGTCATCAAGGAAGCCAAGCAAAAGGCTGCCGAGGTGCTTCGCGCTGCCAATATCCGCGCGGAAGATAGCGCCCAGCGCGCCCGGGACGAGGTGGAGCTTTCTAAGCAGGAATTGATGACCCTAAAAAAAGAAGCCGGGGATTTCAAAAAAACCTTGCTGGATATGTACCGCAAGCATGTGGAGCTGATTAGCGGCATCCCCGAATATAACGGCGCGGCACCTTCGGCTGCACCGGTCAGCATGGCCCCTGCCGCCATGCCTGAGGCGGAGCCTGCCATGGCGCCCGAGCAGGCCTATGCGGAGCCTGAGGCGGCAACCCCGCCCTACGAGGCCCCCGCCTACGAGGAGGAAAACGATCCCCCCGCAGATTCAGCCGCCGGCCCGCTGGGCGAAGGCAAAATTGATACGGTAGAGTTTGCCATAGCCCCCCACGAGGAAGCAGCAACCCCGCCCGCCGCCGAAGGGTATACAAACCCCTTTGCGCCGGGGGCCGGGCTGTATGACCGGAGCGAGGAAGCGGAAACGCCCCCTGCCCGTAGCCGCACTGCCGCCAAAAAACCGGCGGCCCGCCGCACCAAAAAGCAGCCCACCGCCCAGGATGATGCAGGGCAACTGCCCGAGGCGTTTAATTCCTTCTCGGGCATTGATTTTGACAGTTAAGCAATTTTCGCGTTGCTATGGCGATAGATAGAAGTAAATTTATATAGAGGAGTGTAGGATACTTTGGCGCAAAATTATAACGATACCATCCACCTGCCCGCAACCAAATTTGAGATGCGTGCCGGGTTGCCCAAAAAGGAACCCAAAATGCTGGAGGACTGGGAGGAAAACCGGGTCTACGAGAAAATGATTGAGCAGAATGACGGCGCACCCCGCTTTATTCTGCACGATGGCCCCCCCTACGCCAACGGCAACATCCACATGGGCACGGCCCTAAACAAAATCATCAAGGATATTATTGTTCGCTATAAAAATATGGCGGGCTTTTGCGCCCCGTATGTGCCCGGGTACGATACCCACGGCCTGCCCATTGAGCTGAAAGCGCTGGCCTCCCTGGGGGAGAAAAAGGCGAGTGTTTCCAAGCTGGAGCTGCGCAAAATTTGCCATGAATTTGCCACCGAGCATATTGATGTGATGAACGACCAGTTTAAGCGGCTGGGCGTGCAGGGAGATTTTGCAGACCCCTACCTGACCCTTCGCCCTGAATTTGAGGCCCGCCAGATTGAAGTATTTGGCGAGATGGCCAAAAAAGGGTATATCTACAAGGGAATGAAGGCCGTTTACTGGTGCCCGGAGGACCGCACCGCGTTGGCGGAAGCCGAGATTGAGTATGCCGAGGACGAGTGCGATTCCATCTATGTTCGCTTTAAGCTGACGGGTGACCCCAAGGGTGTGCTGGCCAAGTATGGCGTACCCCTGGCGGATGCCTGGATTGTAATTTGGACAACCACCACCTGGACCCTGCCCGCCAACGTGGCAACCTGCCTGAACCCCACCATGGAGTATGCCTTTGTAAAGTTTGGCGGCGGTTACCATATCATGGCGGCAGCGCTGGTGGAAGCTACCATGGCGGCCTGCCACATTGATGAGTACGAGGTTTTGGAGGCCCGCATCCCCGGCGCAGAGCTCGAGATGCTTACCTACCAGCACCCCTTCCTAGACCGTACCGGCCTGGTGATTTTGGGCGACCATGTCACCCTAGAAGGCGGCACCGGCTGTGTTCACACCGCGCCTGGCCACGGCGTCGAGGACTTTAACGTTTGTGTGCAGCATTACCCCCAGCTCCCCATTGTGGTGCCGGTGGACGATGGCGGCTACCTGACCGAGGAGGCCGGCGCGCAGTTTGCCGGGCTGAAGGTTTGGGCGGCCAACAAGGTGATTTGAAACTACATCAAGGAGAAGGGGCACCTGCTGGGTGTGCAGCACATCAAGCACCAGTACCCCCATTGCTGGCGTTGCCATCACCCCATTATCTTCCGCGCAACCGAACAGTGGTTCTGCTCGATTGACCGCTTTAAAGAGGATGTATACAAGGCCATTGACGATGTAAGCTGGCAACCCGCCTGGGGCCACGACCGTATGCGCGGCATGGTGCGCGACCGTAACGATTGGTGCATTTCCCGCCAACGTGTGTGGGGGGTACCCATCCCGGTATTCTACTGCAAGGCCTGCGGCAAATACCATATCACGGATGCCTCCATCAAGGCAGTATCCGCGCTTTTCCGCAAGGAGGGCAGCGATGCCTGGTACAGCCACACAGCAAGCGAAATTATCCCGGCAAGCGAGCGCTGCGAATGTGGCGCTGCCGATTGGGAGAAGGATACCGACATCATGGATGTCTGGTTTGATTCGGGTTCCACCTGGAGCGCCGTTTGCCGCGAACGCCCCGAGCTGCGCTGGCCGGTAGATTTGTATATGGAGGGGGCCGACCAATTCCGCGGCTGGTTCCAATCCAGCTTGCTGACCTGTGTTGCCACCGAGGGCTTTGCCCCCTATAAAAGTGTGCTTTGCCACGGCTGGGTTGTGGATGAGCAGGGCAAGCAGATGCACAAATCCGCCGGTAACGGGGTGGAGCCTGCCGAGATTATTCGGGATTACGGCGCGGATATCATCCGCCTTTGGGTTGCCTCCAGCGATTATACGGTGGATGTGCGGGCAGGGAAAGAAATTTTCAAGCAGCTGTCGGAAGCCTACCGCAAAATGCGCAACACCGCCCGGTTTATGCTGGGCAACTTGAATGGCTTTGACCCCGCCACCGATATGGTGCCCGAGGAGCAACTGTTTGAGATTGACCGCCGCGCACTGCAAGCCATGAACGATTTGTCCCTGACCGTGCTGGATAGCTACGACCATTACGATTTCTCGAAAGCCTACCACGCCATCTATAACTTCTGCGTGCTCGATATGTCCAACTTCTATATGGATGTGGTGAAAGACCGGCTCTACTGTGCCGATGAACACGCCCGCCGCTGCGCGCAGACGGCCATGTACCGCATTTTGGTGGATTTCACCAAGCTGGTGGCACCCATCCTTTGCTTTACCGCCCAGGAAATTTGGAGCTATATCCCCAAGCTTCCCGGCATGAAAGACTACGTGGTTCACGAGCAGATGCCCAAGCCCCAGCCCGATACCGAAAGCGCGGATTTCCGCGCCAAGTGGGATAAAATCCTGGCGGTGCGGGATGATGTGAAAAAGGTGCTGGAGCAGGCGCGCGCCGATAAAACCATCGGTTCCTCGCTGGAAGCTTCCTTAACACTCTATTGCAGCCCCGAACTCTACACCTTCCTCAACACCATCCC
>JAQUSS010000120.1 GCA_028710135.1 Gemmiger sp.
GGGATGCCAGTCCGATTGCCACCATGCCGGTACCCAGGTTGATATCGGCCGATTTTTGGTATTGCGCCAGCACCGCACCCGAGAGGGCCGTCATGGCGTTGGCGATGCATAGCCCAATGCTGACCGTGAAGGCCGTGTTGATGGAGCTTGCCCGCACCATATCGGGGTTATCGCCGGTGGCGCGGATGGAAAGGCCCAGCCGGGTGCCCAAAAAGGCAATCAGCGCGGCGCAAACCACCACGGTAACCCCGGCGGCAACCACCAGCTTGTAGGGGCTATTTGCCCCAAGCAGCCCCTTGGCCAGGGTGAACACCGTTTCGGTTTTGAGCATGGGCACGTTGGAGGAAAAGCCCATGATGGCCAGGTTTACGGTGTATAGCCCGGTGTTGGTGATGATACCCGCCAAAATGGGGGGCACCGAAAGCCGGGTTTGCAGCAGCGCGGTGATAAACCCGGCCCCGGCCCCGGCCAGCATGGCAAGGGGCAGGGCAAGCAGCGGGTGGCCCGCCACCGCCGCCGTGGCCGATACCGCACACCCCAGGGTGAAAGCGCCGTCGGTCGTCATATCCGCAATGTTCAAAATGCGGAAGCTTAAAAACAGCGCCATGGCCACCAGAGCGTAGATAAAGCCAAGCTCCAGCGCGCTTTGCACAATGGCAAGGGTAAACATAGCAAAACTCCTAACACCATAAAATAAAAAAGGGGCGGGCGGTACGTAACACACCGCCCGCCCCTGCTAACCAAACGGCCAAACACAAAGCCTTTGGCAAAAATGCCGCAGCGCTTGGTAAATGCAACGTTTTAGGCGGTTTGTAAACCAGAACTTTTAAAGGGTAACGGCATTTATTCGGCGCTGGTGGTAACCGGTTTTACGGTACCGGCCATCGGCTCAAAAATCGAGATATCAAGGCCCAGCTTTTCGGCGGTTTCGGTGTTGACGGTGATAATGCCCCCGTCCATTACATGATACGCCGGAACGGTGCCGGTTGCAAGGGCTTCCAGTGCCATATCGGCAGTATAGCTGCCAAGCTCGGTGTAATTTACGCCGCAGGTGGCAAAAGCGCCCGCCGTAACAAAGCTATCGGCCCCGGTGTAGAAGGGGATGCCCGCATCGGCCAGGGTTTCGGATACAGCGGCGGCGCTTGCCATCACCACGTTATCGGTGGGGGTGAACACGGCATCCACTTGGTCGGTGAGGGAGGACACGGCCGAGAGGATTTCATCGGCCGTATTGCCGGTTTTTTCAAGGTAGGAGATGCCCTTGCCCTCTAGGTAGGCTTTTGCCTCGGCAATCGGGGTGGTGGAGTTGGCCTCGCTGTTGGAGTAGAGAAGGCCGACGGTTTTTACATCCGGGTTGGCGGCCAGCATCATATCGAGGATAAAGCCGGTGTTCAGCGCATCGGAGGTGCCGGTAACGTAGGGCAAATCCGTCAGGCCGGCGGCGGCAGGGTCGGAGATGGCGGCGTACACCACCGGGATCTCGGCATCTGCGGCGGCATTGGCCATGCACTGGGCGGCCAGCGTGGCAATGGGCAGGATGGCATCGTACCCATCGGCCACCACCTGGGTGCCGATTTGGTTCAGGGTGGTGGCATCGTTCTGGCCGTTGAACTCGGTGTATTCCACGGTGTAGCCCTCGGCGGCGGCCTTGGCGTTCAGCTCTGCCTCCATGGCAAGGCGAATTTCATCCAGGGAGGCATGGTCAAGCTGCTGCACAATGGCAATGCGGTAGCTTTTGGCGGCATCGCTTTCGGCAGTGCTGGCGGCTTCCACCGTGGAGCTCGCCGTGGAAGCGGCGGTGTCGGAAGAAGCGGTGGAGGAAGCGGTGGCGGTAGCCCCGCACCCGGCCAGGCTGGCGGCAAGGGTGGCGGCGGTGGCGATGGCAATAAACTTTTTCATGGTAAAACTCCTTATTCTGTCAAAAAAATGTTGGATGTCGGATGAATCAGCGGTGGTGGCGCGGCTCCCTCAAGCCCGCCATCGCCTGCCAAAGCATTGGTTTTTCATAATCCAATCCCTCCAATACAAAAGTTGAAAATAATAAAAGCCTGCCCAAGTACAAATCACTTTGTACAAGGACAGGCAATAATAACCTGCGGTACCACCTTGTTTGCCCCGCCTAGCAGGGCCACTTTACGGGGAACCAACATCCCCCTGCCTGGTAACGGTGGCGTTCCGTCAGCGGATACTCGGCCTTGGCTTTTGCCCGCTGCCCTCTGCGAACCATTTGTCTGCACCGCTTACGGCCCCTTCACAGCAACGGGGCTCTCTGTACGTGCGCTTGCAGTTTTACTTTCGCTTCATTGGTTTAAAGCCATTTAATCACATCGGTTCCGGTTTGTCAAGCATAAATTTAAAAAAATCAAAACCGCGGGCAGTTAGCCGCCGGTTTCCAGCGCCGCAAAACCGCTGCTGGTGGTTTGGGTATGGTCGGCTGCCAGCCAAATGGCCTCCACCCCCGGCAGGCTTTCCACCAGGGCCAGGCCATCGGCAACATCGGTGCAAAACAGCCCGGTGGAAAGGGCATCCGCCACGCCGCTATCCGCACAAAGCACCGCCACGCTGCTTACAAAGGTGGCGGGGTAGAGGGTGGCGGGGTCAATCAAATGGCTATAATTTTTGCCATCCACCGTATAATAGCGCTGGTAATCGCCGCTTACCACCAAGGATTGCCCACTTTGCAGCGCCACCCGCACCACCGGGGTGGCAAGGCTGTAGCTGCCATCGGCGTTCGGCCACGGGGTTTCCACCCCGGCGGTCCAGGCGGTGCCATCCGGCTTTTGGCCAATGGCCCGCAGGTTGCCACCCACGTTCAGCAGCGCACTTGCCAGCCCGCGCGCCTGGGCGGCGCGGGCGGCCATCTCGGTGGCCCAGCCCTTGGCCATGCTGCCCACATCCAGTTGCAGCGCGGGGTCGGCCAGCGCCACGGTGCCAGCGGCGGTATCCAGCAGCAGGTTTTGGGGGTCTGTGTGCGCGGCGGCCAATTGCAGGGCCTTGGCATCGGGCAGGGCAGCGGCGGCGGGGTCGGCCTCAGCCGCGGCGCGGGCATCGTGCCAAAGCGCCAGCACCGCCCCCGCCGCCACATTGCATTTGCCCCCGGTTTGGGTGTACATCTCCTTCGCCAACGTTAGCAGAGAAAGGATATCTTCCTCCACCGCCACCGGCCCCTTGCCCGCATTTTGGTTGATGGTATACAGGTTATTGAGCCCCGGGTAGGCGTTATAAATATCAAACAGCCGGTGGTAACGCTGCAAATCGGCGTGCAGGGCATCCATCTGCGCGTCCCATTCCGGTTGGCTGTCGGCATAGCCGGTCACGGTGGTAACGGTATCAAACACATCCCAAAAGGTGGTTTGGTAGGGGGTTGGGGTGGGGGCAAGCCCGCCGCCCGGCCGCCACAATAGGGCCACCAGCAGCAGGCACCCCGCCACCAGCCCGGCCAGCGGCAGCCATTTCTTTTGGGGGTGGTGGCTCTCCGTCATGCTTTTTCCTCTTGGGGGGCGGCCAGGGCATCCCGCTCGGCGGCAAGCTCGGCCAGCAGGTGGCGCAGCCGCCAGTACCGGCTGGTGGGGGTAACCATGGCCTTTAGCGCACCCGCGGCGGTGGCGCCGGTACCCTTGGCGGCGGTGATAAAGCGGTTCAAATCTCCATTTTGGTGGGATAACCCGCTGATAATCATGGCAGGGGCGGGGGCAGGGGCGGCAGCAGTGGGCGCGGCAAAGCTTTGGCCTTCATCGGTGGCATGGGCGGCCAGCCCGCAAAGGCTGCCCACCGTGGCATCCAAATCCGGCGCCGCCAACAGGCGGATGGTTAGCTTCGATTCGGCGGCAACCCGGCAAAGGGCCTCGTAGCCGGGGGCGGCGGGGTCAAACTGCCACAGCAACAGGCAGCGCGGTTCGGATGCGATATGGGCTTTCATGGCGGCCTCCTAAGCGTATACAACAGCAAAAATATGGTGGCAAAAAAAGGGCAGGCCCCCGCCCACCGGCCCCAGGCGCGGTGGGGGAAAGCCAGCCCTCCAAACGATGATGCAAAATAGCCGAAAGGTTATTTTTTAGCCAAGCGCCCCGGTTGCCGCGCAGCGGCGCGGGGCGTGGCAAATTGAAAAAATAGATACTAGAAAATAAGAAAATTATTGCAGGTCGGGGTGGTACTCTTTGCAGGTACACTTTTTCCATTTCAGGCCGCTGCCGCAGGGGCAGGGGTCGTTCCGGCCAATTTTGGTTACCCGGATGGGGGCGCTGCCCTTGGCACCTGCGGCGGGGGGCAAGCCTTCGCCGGTGGGCTTGGCTACCTGCTCCCGCTGGGGCTGCACATCGGGGCGGCGCACCTCAATGGTAAGCAGCATATGCACGGCATCCTCGCGGATGGAGGCAACCATCTCATCAAACATGGTAAAGCCCTCAATCCGGTACTCTACCACGGGGTCCTTCTGGCCGTAGCCGCGCAGGCCCATGCCCTGCTTCAGTTGGTCCATATTGTCAATATGTTCCATCCATTTGGCGTCCACGTTTTTCAGCAGGCAGATGCGTTCCAGCTCCCGCATCATGGGGCTGCCGTACTTTTTCTCCTTGGCCGTCAAAATGTTCATGCCACGGTCGTACAGTAGCTTGGAAACATCCTCTTTTTTCACATCGTTCAGCTGCTCGGTGGTGTAGGTGAAATCGGTGGGCAGGCAAAGCCAGTTCATGTAATGGCGGCGCAGGGCGGCAAAATCCCAGTCGTCGGCAATATCGCCCGCCAAAAATGCCTTGGTGGATTCCTCAATGCTCTCCCGCATCATCCCGTGCAGCATCTCGGAGATATCCTCGCCGTCCAGCACGGTCTGGCGCTCTTTATAGATGATTTCGCGCTGCTGGTTCATCACATCATCGTATTGCAGCACCTGTTTGCGGATGGCAAAGTTGCTGGCCTCCAGCTTTTTCTGTGCGCTCTCAATGGTGGAGGTAATCAGCCGGTTTTCAATCGGCATATCCTCGTCAAGGCCCATCGAGTCCATCAGGTTTTGCACCCGTTCGCCGCCAAAAATGCGCATCAGGTCGTCCTCCAGGCTCAGGAAGAACCGGGAAGCGCCGGGGTCGCCCTGGCGGCCCGCACGGCCGCGCAGCTGGTTATCGATACGGCGGGATTCATGCCGCTCCGTGCCAATAATGTATAGCCCGCCCGCATCGCGCACGGCGGCGGCCTCAGTTTTTACCTCCGGCTCGTACTCGGCAATCAGCGCATCAAACCGTGCGCGGGCCGCCAATACCTCCTGGTCGTCGGTATCGGCGTGGCCGTCGGCCTCGTTCAGCAAAAAGTCCAGCCGGGCTTCGGTGTCGGTTTCGGCGGGCAGGGGCGATACGGCCTCCCCGGCAGCCTTGGCGGCGGCGCGGGCCAGCTTGGCGGCGGTTTTTTCGGCCTCCAGCTGGGCCGAAAGCTTGCCGGCAAGCTCCTTGCGCAGCGTGGCCTTTGCCATGTAGGTAAGGTTGCCGCCCAGCATAATATCAGTGCCACGGCCAGCCATGTTGGTGGCGATGGTAACCGCGCCCTGCTTGCCGGCCTGGGCCACAATCTCGGCCTCACGCTCGTGCTGCTTGGCGTTCAAAACATTGTGGGGGATGCCCCGCGTTTTCAGCTGGCGAGAGAGCGCCTCGCTCTTTTCCACGCTGATGGTACCCACCAGCACCGGCTGGCCCTTGGCGTGGCACTCGGCAACTTGGTCACACACGGCCTTGTATTTGCCGTTCACCGTTTTGTACACGCTATCGGGTTGGTCAACCCGGGCACGGGTTTTGTTGGTGGGGATGCTAACAATCTGCAAGCCGTAAATTTCGCTGAACTCGTCCGCCTCGGTGGAGGCAGTACCCGTCATGCCCGAAAGCTTTTTGTACATGCGGAAATAGTTCTGGAAGGTGATGGTTGCCAGGGTTTTGCTCTCGGCGGCAACCGTCACGTTCTCCTTGGCCTCAATGGCCTGGTGTAGCCCATCGTTGTAGCGGCGGCCATACATCAAACGGCCGGTAAATTCATCCACGATGATGACTTCGCCGTCTTTCACAATGTAATCGGTGTCGCGGTGCATAACACCGCGGGCCTTGATGGCTTGGTCAATGTAATGGCGCAGGGTCATGTTATCGGCATCCGATAAATTCTCTACCTTAAACCATGCCTCGGCCTTTTTGGCACCGCTCTCGGTCAGGGAGCAGCTTTTGTGCTTTTCATCCACCACGTAATCGCCGTCTACCTGGTCCTCGGTTTCCACCTTGTCCTCCAGCTCAACAATCACGCTCTTTTTCAGGCTCTTGGCAAAATCATCGGCGCGCTTGTACATCACGCTCGAATCCTCGCCCTTGCCCGAAATAATTAAGGGGGTGCGGGCCTCATCCACCAGGATGGAGTCCACCTCGTCCACAATGGCGTAGGCGTGGCCGCGCTGCACCATGCTATCCTTGTACACCACCATGTTATCGCGCAGGTAATCGAAGCCAAACTCGTTGTTGGTGCCGTAGGTCACATCGGCCTGGTAGGCAGCTTTACGGTCAGCAGCGCTTACATCGTGGATGACAAGCCCAACCTTCAGCCCCAAAAAGCGGTAAACCTTACCCATCCACTCGCTATCGCGCTTGGCCAGGTAATCGTTGACGGTAACAACGTGCACGCCCTCGCCGGTCAAGGCGTTCAGGTAGACGGGCATGGTGGCAACCAGGGTTTTGCCCTCACCGGTTTGCATCTCTGCAATGCAGGCGCGGTGCAGCACCATGCCGCCGATAATCTGCACGGGGTAGGGCTTAAGGCCCAGCACCCGCCAATCGGCCTCGCGGCATACCGCAAAAGCCTCGGGCAGCAAATCGTCCAGGCTCTCGCCGTTTTTCAGCCGCTCCCGGAAAGCGGGGGTTTTGGCCTTCAGTTCCTCATCGGTCAGGCCCTGCATCTCGGATTCCAAGGCCAAAACCTTATCGGCCAGTGGGCGGATGCGCTTTAATTCTTTGTCGGAAAACGTACCGAACAGTTTTTCCATGAAAGACATATTTCAACACCTGTAATTTCTGCCGCACAGCAGGCGGCGAATCGGGGGTGGACTGCCGCTCTGGTATTGGCGGCTACACACTTTACTATAATACACCCGCACAGGCTTTACTGTCAAACCTGTGCGGGTGTATTTTTTCGGTGGTATTTAATTTTTAGGTGCCACAGGGGGCTTATTGCGCGGGCTGGGTGGCAGGTGTGGGCTTTTTTGCGTGGTTGCCACCCAAAGACAAAAACACCAGCATGGCAAAAATGCAGCCAAAGCCAAGGGCATCCCACAATGTAAAGGG
>JAQUSS010000121.1 GCA_028710135.1 Gemmiger sp.
GCCTTCGTGAATGTATCCGCAAATTTTGCAACGCCATTTTTCCATAGTATTCGTTCCTTTCGTTCCACAAGTTAAATCCGCGCTACGGTCCAGGTAGGCGGTGTGTAGCATACGTTCGGCGCGCTCGCTTAGGGGCTTGCCGTAAAAGCTTTGGTACAGCTTTTGTATCTCGGGGTTTTCATCGCTCTGGCGCAGCCGCATCTGGCTATCACGGTCATACAGGCTCTCCACCCGCTTGGCGCGCAGGGTATCGGCATCGGCCAGGTTTTCGGGGCGGGGCTGCCCGCCGCCGCCAATGCAGCCGCCCGGGCAGGTCATCACCTCAATAAAATGGTAGGTTTTGCCGCCGGTGCGCTGGCTTTCAATCAGCGTGTGGGCATTTTTGGTGCCAAACACCACCGCCACGTTCAGCGCCAGGGTGCCAATGGTAACGGTAGCCTCCCGTATCCCTTCCATCCCGCGCACCGGGGTCAGGGTGTAAAAATCTGCGGGGGCCTTCTCCCCGGTCAGCAGGGTGTAGGCGGTGCGCAAAGCTGCCTCCATCACGCCGCCGGTGTTGCCAAAAATAACCCCGGCGCCCGATGCCTGGCCCATCCACAAATCATACTGGCCCTCGGGCAGGGTGGCCAAGTTTGCGCCGCGCTCCTTGGCCCAACGGGCAAGCTCCCGCGTGGTAATCACATAGTCCATATCCCGCAGGTGGGGCTTGCCCTCCTCCTTGCCGCCCGCGTTCATCTCGGGGCGCTGGATCTCAAACTTTTTCGCGGTGCAGGGGGTAAGTGCCACCGAAACAATCCGCTTGGGGTCCAGGCCCATCTGGCTGGCAAAGTAGGTTTTGATGGTTGGCCCCTGCATCCCAATGGGGCTTTTGGCGGTGGAGATGTTGGGCAATATCTCGGGGTGGTAGGTTTCGGCGTATTTTACCCAGGCGGGGCAGCAGCTGGTGTACTGGGGCAGGGGCTTATCGCCGGTGGTTACCCGGCGTATCAGCTCGCTGGCTTCCTCCATAATGGTTAAATCGGCCGCAAAGTTGGTGTCCAGCACATAGTCGGCCCCCAGCACCCGCAAAAGCGATACCATTTGCCCCTGCACAAAGGCCCCGGCGGGCAGGCCAAATTCCTCGCCCAGGGCGGCGCGCACCGCCGGGGAGGTGGTGAACACCACAATCTTTTCAGGGTCATCGATGGCGGCCTGAACCGCCTGGTAGCTAAACCGCTCGGTGATGCTGGCGGGCGGGCAAACATTGGCGCACTGGCCGCAGTGGATGCAGATGGCGGTGCCGCCGGTGGCCGCCAGGGTGTAGGTGCCGTGCACCCCAATATCCTGGGTGCAAACCTCCTTGCACTGGCCGCAGCGGATACATTTTGCCTCGTCCCGCACAATGGCGGGGTTATCGGCTTCAATGGGCACCCGGATGCTTAACGGCAGGTGTGCAGTTGCCATAAACGTAGCCTCCTTTTTTATGAAGTTGGTTGTTTTTGTGTGTTGCGTGCTTCCGTTGCTATAAGATTTTGTCTTATGATGATAGTATAAAACAATTTGCCGAAAAAGGCAATATCTACATTGAAAATGGGGGCGACTATAAAGCAAATTGAAAAGTTAAGACAAAATCTTGAAAAAATAGAACCCCGCACAGGCCGCCCGCCGCCGGGCGACAGCCCGGCTTTTTTCGCTTTTTGGGCCAGTTTTGGGCATTTTGGGGGGCAGCGCCCTTGTTTTCCTAAAAAAAGCGTGGTATACTGCTGGTATCGATTTTATCAGGTTGCCCATGGCAAGGCCGTTTGTTTTGCTTTTTGGGTACCTGTTCTGGAAAGGGGAAGGCTTTATGTCGTTATTCCGCCGCTTGCTGCCGGTGGCCGTTGGGGCCGCTGCGGGCTGCGCTGCCGTGCTACTGTTGCAGCGTTACAATCAGGATTATGCGCATATGGAGGGCCTGGCGGCGGTGGAAACCGAAGCCGAGGCCCCAAAACCCGTGCCTGTACCCCAGCCCACCGCCCCCATCCACCGCGAAGCGCAGCAGCCCGGCCACCCCAACGTAAACCCGGTGGCCGATGTGACGGAAAAGCCGCCCCTGGTGGATGGAAAAGTAGATGTAACCAAAATTGCCGCCCCGGAGGATTTTGCCGACTGGGACGACCTTGGCTGCCAGGGCTGATAACAAAGGGGAACAGGCGCTGCCTTGTACGATGGTACAAGGTGGGCCTGTTTTTTGGTTTTATGGCCGCAAGGCGCACTTCGCCTGTTTGGCGCAAAAAGGCTGGCGGGCGCAACAACGCGCTTTACAACTTTACTGCGTTAAAGTATAATACAACTGGAATAGAACCGGGCTGCTTAAACCTAGCGCTTTGGCCAAACGTGGCAAACCCGCCGCCTTTGGCAAGTTGCTTTTTAAACAGCCCGCTGTAAGGGGTAGGAATTATGGAACTTGATCTTTCGTCCTTCCGTCCGGGGGAGCGCGCCACACTGCGGTTGCGCGTTTTGTATGAGGATGCGGGCTACCGCAAATACCGGATGTCCCGCTTTGAGGAATACACGCTTTATCAGGAGAACCGCAGCTTTTTATCGGATGCCCAGGTTATCACCTTTACCGATTTGGACGGCCACCTGCGGGCCATCAAGCCGGACGTTACCCTCTCCATTGCCAAAAACGCCCAGCCCGCCACCGGCGAATGCCAAAAATACTATTATAACGAGAACGTATACCGCCCCAGCCGGGAGAGCCATACCTTTGCCGAGATTAACCAGATGGGCCTTGAGGCCATTGGCACCGTCACCCCCGCCGTGCAGGCCGAGGTGCTGCGCCTTGCCCGCCAAAGCTTGCAGGCCCTCGATGCCCCCTTTGTGCTGGAGCTAAGCCATATGGGCTTTGTGCAGGCGCTGCTGGATGCCCTGCACACCCCCGAGCCTGCCCGCCCCCGGCTGCTGGCCCTGTTGCGGGATAAAAACGAGCACGAGCTGCACGCCGCCGCCCTGCAAGCCGGGCTGCAACCCCAGGGGGCCGAGGCCCTGTGCGGGCTGCTGGCCCTGCATGGCCCGCTGGGGGCCGCCTTAACCCAGGCCCGCAAGCACTGCCTTTGCCCCGCCCAGCGGGCCGCGCTGGAGGAGCTAACCGCCCTGCAAAACGATTTGGGGGAGGCCAGCCGGGGCATCCTGCTGGATTTAAGCCTGGTGGGCGATATGGACTATTACAACGGCTTAGTGTTTAACGGTTACCTGGCGGGCATCCCCCGCGCGGTATTAAAGGGTGGCCGGTACGACTTTTTGGTGCAAAAGTTCACCCCCGGGGCGGCGGCCATCGGCTTTGCCCTCTACCTGGATGAGCTTGACCGGCTGGAGGCACCCCCGCCCCCCGTGCAGGCGGGCGGCGGCACGGGCAAAACCTGGCTGAACGTTGCCCTGCCCAAGGGCCGCCTGGGGGATAAAGCCTACGCCCTGCTGGCCGGGGCGGGCTACGGCTGCAACGAGGATTATAACGAAACGCGCAAGCTGGTGGTGGAAAACCCGGCGGTGGGCATCCGCTACTTTTTGGTAAAGCCAAGCGATGTTGCCATCTATGTGGAGCATGGCGCGGCGGATATCGGCATTGTGGGCAAGGATATTTTGACGGAATCGGGCGCGGATGTGTACGAGCTGCTGGATACCGGGATGGGCCGCTGCCGGATGTGTGTGGCAGGCCCCCGTGGCTTTGCCGATGATGAAAGCCGCGCACTGCGGGTGGCCACCAAGTTTGTGAACATTGCCCGCACCCACTACGAGAACCAGGGCCGGGATATTGATATCATCAAGCTGAACGGCTCCATTGAGCTGGCCCCGATTTTGGGCTTATCGGATGTGATTGTGGATATTGTGGAAACCGGCACCACGTTGAAAGAGAACGACCTGGCTGTGCTGGAGGAATTTATGCCCATCTCGGCCCGGTTTATCGCCAACAAGGCCAGCTACCAATTTAAGTACGCGGAACTGAAAACATTGCTCCAAAAAATGAAGGAGGCCCTGGTAAAATGATCCGTATTTATGAATTTGATGCCTTGAAGCCGGAGAAAATTTTAAACCGCGATATCCGCGCCGAGGCGGATGTGGAAGCCACCGTGGATGCCATTATTGCCGATGTGCGGGCGCGCGGGGATGCGGCACTGCTTGCCTATGCCGAAAAGTTTGACCATGCCACACTTACCGGTGTGCGGGTGGAGCAGGCCGAGCTGGACGAGGCGTTTGCTGCCTCCGACCCGGAATTTATCAAAACCTTGCAGATGGCGGCCCAAAATATCCGCGCCTTCCACCAGCAGCAGGTACACAAAAATTTTGTGATGAACGATACCCCCGGCATCCTGCTGGGGCAAAAATACACCCCCATCGAGCGGGCGGGCGTCTACGTGCCGGGCGGCACCGCGGCCTACCCCTCCACCGTGCTGATGGATGTTATCCCCGCCAAGGTGGCGGGTGTATCCGAAATTGTGATGACCACCCCCGCCGGCCCGGGCGGCAAGGTGAACCCCAGCATCCTGGCGGCGGCGGTTATTGCCGGCATCGATAAAATATTTAAGGTGGGCGGGGCGCAGGCGGTGGCGGCCCTGGCCTACGGCACCGAGAGTGTGCCCGCGGTGGATAAAATTGTTGGCCCCGGCAACATCTATGTGGCAACCGCCAAGCGGAAGGTGTTTGGCAAGGTGGGCATTGATATGATTGCCGGCCCCAGCGAGATTTTGGTGCTGGCGGATGCAACCAGCAACCCCGCCTGGGTAGCGGCCGATTTACTCAGCCAGGCCGAGCACGATAAGCTGGCAAGCCCCGTGCTGGTGACCGATAGCCACACCTTAGCCACCGCCGTGCAGGCCGAGCTGGAGCGCCAGATCCCCCAGCTACCCCGCGCGGCCATCGCCCGGGCCTCGGTGGATGCCAACGGCAAAATTATTGTTACCGATGATATCAACAAGGCCATCGATGCCGTCAACACCATTGCGCCCGAGCACCTTGAAATTTGCGTGGACGACCCGTTTGCCCTGCTAAACCGCATCAAAAACGCGGGCAGCATCTTTTTGGGCAAAAATGTGCCCGAGGCCCTGGGCGATTATTTTGCAGGCCCCAACCACACCCTGCCCACCAGCGGCACCGCGCGGTTTTCAAGCCCCTTGGGCGTGGATGATTTTGTTAAAAAATCCAGCTTTATTTACTACACGCGGGAGGCCCTGGGCGCGGTGCAAACCCGCATTGCGGATTTTGCCGAGCATGAGGGCTTGCACGCCCACGCCCGCAGCGTGACGATACGGTTTGACGATGACCAATAAATGAAAAGAGGGCAAGCTTATGAGCCGCTTTTTCACCAAGACGCTCGCGCAGCTGGAGCCGTACACCCCCGGTGAACAGCTGAAAATCCCCGATCTCATCAAAATCAATGCCAACGAAAACCCGTATCCGCCCGCGCCTGGTGTGGCACAGGCGGTGGCCGGTTGTGTGGATGGGCTGCGCCTCTACTCCGATTTGACCGAGGCCAAGCTGGTGGCAGCCATTGCCAAGCACTGCGGCGTTGCGCCGGAAAATGTGGTTTGCGGCAACGGCAGCGACGAAAACCTGTTGTTGGCACTGCGCGCTTTTTGCGACCAAACCCACCCGCTGGCGTTTGCCGATATCACCTACAGCTTTTACCCCGTGCTGTGTGATTTGCTGCACATTCCGCAGCATATTTTGCCGGTTGAGCAGGATTTTACCATCGATTTGACAAAATATTACGGCCTATCGGGCGAAACCATCGTGATTGCCAACCCCAACGCCCCCACCAGCTTGTTA
This sequence comes from Gemmiger sp., assembly GCA_028710135.1. Classification (GTDB taxonomy): domain Bacteria; phylum Bacillota; class Clostridia; order Oscillospirales; family Ruminococcaceae; genus Gemmiger. Next base: position 5,785 of record JAQUSS010000121.1, read on the forward strand.
CAGCCGGTGGCCGCCATCGAGGAGGTGGTGCGCCGCAACCCGGATAGCGTGGTGATTGTGGACGAAGCCTATATTGATTTTGCCGGGGCGGGGGCCACCTGCATCCCATTGACGCAAAAATACGACAATGTGATGGTGGTGCAAACCTTCTCAAAATCGCACAATTTGGCCGGGGCACGCCTTGGCTTTGCGGTGGCCGACCCGGCGCTGATTGCCGATATGAACCGCATCAAATTCAGCTACAGCCCCTACAACATCAACTCGCTGAGTGAGGCCGCCGGTGCCGCCGCCATGGCGGATGAGGCATACTTTGGAAAAACCACGGCGGCCATTCTGGCAACGCGCACAAGCACCACCGCGCGCTTGCGCAGCCTTGGCTTTACCGTGCTGCCATCGGCCACAAACTTTGTGTTTGCCTCAACCGATAGAATGCCCGCGAAGGAAATTTTTTTAAAGCTGCGCAGCCGCGGCATTTTGATTCGCTATTTCAGTGCGCCGCAGCGCATTGATAACTGGCTGCGCATCACCATTGGCACCGACGGCCAAATGGACGCGCTGGTGGCCGCGCTGAAAGAAATTTTGGCCTAAGGCAGCGCCGCCGGGGTTGCGGCCCAAGCCTTGAACCCGGCGGTGCCGCCTTAAGCAAAAGAGAGTGGGGAAGTGTACTTATGATTGCAATTGTGGATTACGGCGTGGGCAACCTGTTCAGCCTTGCCTCCAGCCTGCAAAGCCTTGGTTTGCAAACCGAGGTCACGCGCGATGCGGCACGGCTGCACAGCGCCGACCGCATCATTTTGCCGGGCGTGGGTGCCTTTGGCGATGCAATGCAAAAGCTACAGGCCACCGGCCTTGTGCCGGTGCTTAAGGCGGAGGTGCAGCAAAAACCGCTGCTGGGCATCTGCCTGGGGATGCAGCTTTTGTTTGATAAAAGCTACGAGTATGGCGTGCATGACGGCCTGGGGCTGATACCCGGCAAGGTTTGCCCGCTGGCCGAGGATGTGGCCGACCCGGCGCTTAAAATACCGCACATCGGCTGGAACGCGCTGGATATTTTACCCGGCCACCAAAGCGACCCGCTGTTCAAGTACATCAAAAACGGGGAGTACGTTTACTATGTGCACAGCTTTTACGCCAAGGACTGCGCTGGGGGTACCCTTGCCACCAGCGCGTACAGCATCCCGGTAACCGGTGCGGTCAAAAATGGCCGGGTGTACGGCACCCAGTTCCACCCCGAAAAATCCGGGGATACCGGGCTGCGCCTGCTCAAGGCGTTCAGCGAGTTGTAAGGGGGTAAACCATGAAGCTATTTCCGGCAATTGATTTGCGGGGCGGCCAGGCGGTGCGGCTCTACCAGGGCGATTACGATAAAATGACCGTCTATAACCCCGACCCCGTGGCCCAGGCCGCCGCATTTTTGGCGGCGGGGGCCACCTACCTCCATGTGGTGGATTTGGATGGCGCCAAGGACGA
>JAQUSS010000014.1 GCA_028710135.1 Gemmiger sp.
TTTTTTGGGGGGGCGTTTGCCGTTACCATTGGCCGCAGGCCGGGCGCAAGTATCCCAGTAGGCCCAGGCAAGGCAAGGTTCGGCAAGAGCAGAGCCCTTGCCCTACGGCGGTAAAGTTAGGTTGCGGCGGGCAGGTGAGGGTTGCGCCGGTGTTTCCCCCGCACTGTAGGGCAAGGGCTCTGCTCTTGCCGGCCGGGGTTTGCGGTGCCGGTACATTCCCTTAAACACCCGGGGCCCGCGGTTCGGCGCTTGGGGGGCTGGCGTTTGCCATCGGCCAACCGCGCGGTTACCCCCTTACACCTCGCCCAAACCGCGCAGGGCGTGGGCCTTAATTTTTTCGTAGGTTTCCTCGCTCAAATCGTGCTCAATTTTGCAGGCATCCAGGGCGGCGGTTTCCTGGCTGACGCCAAGGCTGACCAAAAAATGGGTCAGCAGGCGGTGGCGCTCGTAAATGGCGGTGGCAATGGCAAGGCCCGGCTCCTTGAGGGTGATGTACCCATCGGCATCCATATCAATATACCCGTTTTCCCGCAGCTTTTTCATCGCAATGCTGATGCTGGGCTTGCTAAAATTCAGCTCGTTCACAATATCGATCGAGCGCACCTCACCCTTGCGCTCCCGTATCATCAAGATCGCTTCCAGGTAATCCTCGGCGGATTGGTGGATATTCACGGTTATCATCCTTTCCGGCAAAAAAATGTTTTTTATACTAGTTGTATTTCACGTTGCCTCAAGCAGCCCCCCCCGCCTTAACGTTTCGCACGCGGCGTGGCGGGTTCGGCTGCCCGTGCGGCAACAAGCACGCAGTTTAACTAGTATTAGACTACCACGAACAGGTAGTTTGCGCAAGCCCCCGCCGCCCAACCGGCAAGGCCGCCGTTTTTAGGCTTCGGCTTGACAATTGTTGGAAAGCCAGGTACTATAAGCAAGTGTTAGTGAAAGCTAACACTTGCTTTGCATTGCCCCCCCGCCAATGTTGGGGGAAGCAAATAAGGCAACCGGCCAAAACCGGCCCCGGGGCTATTTTTCAACCAAACCACAGCAATGGCTTGCGGCAAACATAGAATTTTTTAGGGCACGGCAGTGCCCTAAAAAGCAGCCGGAAAGTTAGCCAAAACTAATTATAATGGTAAAGGAAGTACCCGCCTATGATGATCAACAAACGGCTGATTGCCGTGGTGCCGGAAAGTACACGCTACATTGCGGCCAACGTGGCGTTCCAGTGGGCATCGCTTGCCGCCAACATCGGTATGGTTCTATCGGTGGCAAATTTGCTGGAGCGGCTGTACCAAAAAACCGCCACCCCCAAAATGCTGGCGGCCACGGCGGCCGGGATGCTGGCCTGCGCCCTGGTTCGGTTTTTCTGCGTTAAAGGCGCTGCCGCCATGAGCTACCACGCCGCCAAAACCGTAAAAGGCACCCTGCGGCAGCGCATTTACGAAAAACTGCTGCGCCTGGGCCTTCGCTACCAGCAAAAGGTTTCCACCGCCGAGGTCGTGCAGGTGGCGGTGGAGGGGGTTGACCAACTTGAAACCTACTTTGGCTCCTACCTGCCCCAGTTTTTTTACAGTATGCTGGCCCCGCTTACCCTGTTTGCCACCCTATGCTTTATCAGCGTACCGGCGGCGGTGGTGCTGCTGCTTTGCGTGCCGCTGATTCCTATCACCATTGCGGCGGTGCAAACCTTTGCCAAAAAGCTGCTGGCACGCTATTGGGGCGAATACACGGCCCTGGGCGATACCTTCCTTGAGAATTTGCAGGGGCTTACCACCTTAAAAATTTACGGGGCCGATGCCCACCAGCAAACGGTGATGAACGCCCAGGCCGAGCGGTTCCGCAAAATTACCATGAAGGTGCTGACGATGCAGCTCAATTCCATTGCGCTGATGGATGCGCTGGCCTATGGCGGGGCGGCGCTGGGGGTGCTGCTTGCCGCAAGCGGGCTGCACGGCGGCGGGGTATCGCTGGGCGGGGCGCTGGCCATCATCCTGCTCTCGGCTGATTTTTACATCCCCATGCGGCTTTTGGGCAGCTTTTTCCACATTGCGATGAACGGCATGGCGGCAAGCGATAAAATTTTCCGCCTGCTGGATACCCCCGAGCCGCCCTGCCGCGGCACCAAGGCCTTCCCCACCGGCTGCACCATCTGCTGCCAAGATTTGCGTTTTTCGTACCCCGAAGGCCCCGAAAGCCCCGAAGGCCCCAAACGCCCCAAACGCCCCAAACGCCAAGAACGCCAAGCAAGCCAAAAAAGCCCCGAAGGCCAAAACGGCCAAAACAGCCAAGCGGGCCGCGAGATTTTGCACGGAATATCGGTTTGCTTTGCGCAGGGCAGCTTCACCGCCATTGTGGGGGAATCCGGCTGCGGCAAATCCACCCTGGCCGCGGTGCTGATGGGGCGCGGCAGCGGCTACACCGGGCGCGTTACGGTGGGCGGCGTGCCCCTGCCCGAAATTGCGGAGGATAACCTACTACAGGGCATCACCTACGTGGGCTTTGAGAGCTACCTTTTTAAGGGCACCGTGCGCGAAAACCTGCAAATGGCGGCCCCCGCCGCCACCGACAAAGCCCTGTGGCAGGTGCTGGAACGGGTGCGCCTGGCGGAATTTTTGCGCGGTGCGCAGGGCCTGGATACCATTTTGGCCGAAAGGGGCGGCAATTTTTCCGGCGGGCAGCGGCAGCGCCTTGCCCTGGCCCGGGCGATACTGCACGATAGCCCGGTTTATATTTTTGATGAAGCCACCTCCAACGTGGATGTGGAGAGTGAGAATGCCATTATGGCCCAGATTGAGGCCCTGGCAGCCACCAAAACCGTTATCCTGATTACCCACCGGCTTGCCAACGCCCAAAACGCCGGCTGCATCTACGCCATGGCCGAAGGTACGGTGCAGGAGCAGGGCACCCACGCCGAATTGCTGGGGCGTGGTGGCTGCTACGCGCGGCTGTGGAACGCGCAGGCGCGTGTAATGGATGTTGTGGATTTGGGGCATTTGGCCGCGCCGGTGCCCGTTGCAAAGGAGGCCCAGGCATGAAAAAAAGAAGCAACCTCGGCGTGTGCATCCGGCTGATGGGGCTGGTAAAACCGCTGGCCGGGTTTATGGTTTTGGCGGTTGCGCTGGGCCTTTTGGGGCACCTGTGCGCGGTGCTGATCCCCGTTTTGGGCAGCCTTGCCCTGCTGGATATTTTGGGGGTTACCACGCACGGCACGGCAAACACCATTTTTGTTTTGGTGGTGGTTTTTGCGCTGCTGCGCGGCATTTTGCGCTATGGAGAGCAATATTGCAACCACTTTATCGCGTTTAAGCTGTTGGCCCTTATCCGAGATTCTGTTTTTACGGCCCTGCGCCGCCTTTGCCCCGCCAAGCTGGACGGCAAAGAAAAGGGCAACCTGATTGCGGTGATTACCGCCGATATTGAGCTGCTGGAGGTGTTTTACGCACACACCCTCTCCCCCATTTTGATTGCCGTGTTGATGGCACTGTGCATGGGTGCCCTGCTGGGCCACCTGCACCCGCTGCTTGCCGGCATTGCCTGGGCAGCCTACCTGGCCGTGGGGGCGGTTATCCCGCTGGCGGCCACCGCCGCCACCGGCGCGGGCGGGGCGCGCCTGCGCGGGCAGGCGGGGGCGCTTAGCGCCTTTGTGCTGGATAGCCTGCGCGGCCTTGCCGAAACCCTGCAATATGGCCAGGGCGAACACCGCCTGGGCGCGCTGCTGCAAAAAACCGAAGCGCTGGCCACCAGCGAGAAAGCGATGAAGGCCCGCGCCGGTACCACCGCCGCCGTGACCCAAAGCGTTATTTTGCTTTTTGATACGCTGATGCTGGTTGGCGCGGCCACCCTGTATGGCCGGGGCAGCATCGGCTTTGCGGGGGTGCTGGTGGCCGTGGTGGCGCTGATGAGCTCCTTTGGGCCGTTTGTATCGCTGGCAAACCTTGGCGCCGGCCTGCAAAACACCTTTGCCGCCGGGAACCGCGTGCTGGATATTTTGGATGAAACCCCGGCCACCGAGGAGATTACCGGCCAGCCCGAAGTTACCTTTAACGGTGCAAAGGCCGAAAACCTAAGCTTTTCCTACGGTGGCAAGGCGGTTTTGCAGCAGGTTTGCGCCGAATTTCCGCAGGGGCAGGTGGTTGGCATTGTGGGCAAAAGCGGCAGCGGAAAATCCACCCTGCTCAAGCTGCTGATGCGCTTTTGGGCCGCGCAGGGGGGCAGCATCACCATCTCAGGGCGGCAGGTGAACGAGATAAACACCGCCAACCTGCGCGGGATGCAAAGCTACCTAACGCAAGAAACCCATTTGTTCCACGATTCCATTGCCAACAACCTGCGCATTGCCAAGCTGGATGCCACCCAGCAAGAGCTGGAAGCCGCCTGCCAAAAAGCGGCAATCCACGAATTTATTAGGGGCTTGCCCCAGGGGTACGATACCCCGGTGGGTGAGCTGGGGGATACCCTTTCGGGCGGGGAGCGGCAGCGCCTTGGCCTTGCCCGCGCCTTTTTGCACGATGCCCCCTGGCTGCTGCTGGACGAGCCGACCAGCAATTTGGATAGCTTGAACGAAGCCTTAATTTTAAAATCCATCGCGGCGCAGCGGGGCAGCAAAACGGTTGTTTTGGTATCCCACCGGGCCTCCACCATGCGCCTGGCAAGCCGGGTGTACAGCGTTGAACGCGGAAGGCTACACGGATGAATTTGCAAACAAAACGCGCGCGGGAAAAAGAACTGGTAAGCGAGATGATCGCTTTGTATTGCCGCAAAAAGCACCACACAAAAAGCACCCTTTGCCCCACCTGCGCCGCGCTGAACCGCTACGCCCGGCAGCGGAGCGACCAATGCCCGTTTATGGAAACCAAAACCTTTTGCTCCAACTGCAAGGTACACTGCTACCAAGCGGATAAACGGGCGCAAATACGGGAGGTTATGCGGTTTGCGGGGCCAAGGCTTTTCTTTATCCACCCGGTGGTGGCCCTGCGCCACGTAATCGAAACCAAAAAGGAGCAACGAATGCTGGAGAAAACGCGATGAAAAAAATAATTTACATTGCCCTTGGCTGCCTGGGCGTGGGCCTGGGTGCTTTGGGCGCGGCCCTGCCGCTGCTGCCCGCCTTCCCGTTTTTGATGATGGCGGCGTTCTGCTTTGGCAAAAGCTCTGACCGGCTCAACCGCTGGTTTACCGGCACAAAGCTTTACAAAAATAACCTCGAATCCTTTGTGCAGGGCAAGGGGATGACCCTTAAAACCAAGCGGCGCATCATGCTGGTTGTCACGGCCACCATGGCCGTCGGCTTTTGGATGATGCACCGTGTTCCGGTAGGGCGGGTGATTTTGGCCCTGGTGTGGGGGTTCCACATCCTCTACTTTATTTTTGGCATCAAAACCATCCCCGAAAAAGCCGAGCAGCCCCCGCCGGATGCCGATGCCGAATAAAAAACAGGCCACCAGCCGTGGCCGCAGGGCGGTTGCCGCCATCCTTTATCGCCGCAAGGCAAAAAAGGGGCGGCAACCGCCCCTTCTTTTCCGCCCTTCTTTTCCCCCTCTTTTATTTTCCCCCCTCTCCCCCCTACCTCGACTACAGCCCTTGCCTGTGCTATACTAAAAATACGCATCAAAATGTGCCACACCCCGGGCCGCTGCGCGGTAACCGGGGCAAACGGCTTAAAAAACAGCTGCTCAATAGGCGGGCAGGGGGAACAAATGGAACCAACAAAACATCTCTGTGCGGGGCTGCTGGCCCATGTCGATTCCGGCAAAACGACCTTATCGGAGGCACTGCTCTACCGTGCAGGGGCCATCCGCTCGCTGGGCCGGGTAGACCATCAAAACGCTTTTTTGGATACCGATTCGCTGGAAAAAGCGCGCGGCATCACCATATTTTCAAAGCAGGCGGTGCTTGCCCTGCCGGGGGTATCCCTCACCCTGTTGGATACCCCCGGCCATGTCGATTTTTCCACCGAGATGGAGCGGGTGTTGCAGGTGCTGGATTATGCCATTTTGGTGGTAAGCGGCACCGAGGGGGTGCAAAGCCACACCGAAACCCTGTGGCGGCTGCTGCGGCGGTACCACCTGCCCACCTTTGTGTTTATCAATAAGATGGATTTGCCCGGGGCCGACCGCGCCGCGCGGATGGCGGAGTTTGCCCGCCGCTTTGGCACCGGCTTTGTGGATTTTGGGGCCGATATCCCCCCGGCTGACCGGCAGGAGGCCCTTGCCATGGCCGATGATACCCTGATGGAGCGCTTATTATCGGATGGCAAGCTGGAGGATGCCGATCTTGTTGCGGCCATTGCACGGCGGCGGGTGTTCCCCTGCTGGTGTGGCTCCGCCTTGCGGCTGGACGGGGTAGATGGGCTGCTGCAAGGGCTGGCCCGCTACACCCGCACCCCGGCCCGCCACCGCAGCTTTGCGGCCAAGGTGTTTAAAATTGGGCAGGACGAGCAGGGCAACCGGCTAACCTACCTAAAGCTTACCGGCGGCGCGCTGGCGGTCAAGGCTGTGGTAGAGGGCAGCGATGCCGCCGGCCCCTGGGCCGAAAAGGCCGATGGGCTGCGGGTATATAACGGTGCCAAATACACCGCCGTGCAAACGGCCACCCCCGGCATGGTGGTTGCCGTTACCGGGCTAACCCGGGCCGTGGCGGGCCAGGGCCTTGGTGCCGAGCCGGATAGCGAGCCCCCGGTGCTGGAGCCGGTGCTTTCCTGCCGGGTGGAGCTGCCGCCCGAGGCCGACCCGGCCACCGCCCTTGCCCAGCTGCGCAGCCTGGAGCAGGAGGACCCCCAGCTCCATGTGGTGTGGAACGCCCTGCTGGGCGAAATTCACCTGCAATTGATGGGCGAGGTGCAGCTTGAAATTTTAAAAAGCCTGCTACAGCAGCGGTTTGGCCTGGCGGTAAATTTTAGCCAGGGGCATATTTTGTACAAAGAAACCATCACCCAACCCGGCGAGGGGATTGGCCATTACGAGCCGCTGCGCCACTACGCCGAGGTGCATTTGCTGCTGGAGCCGGGCGAGCCGGGCAGCGGCCTGGTGTTTGCCACCGATTGCCGGGAAGAAATTTTGGATAAAAACTGGCAGCGCCTGGTGCTGACCCACCTTGCCGAAAAGCCCCACCGGGGCGTGTTGGCCGGTGCCCCCCTGACCGATGTAAAAATCACCCTGATTGCGGGGCGGGCGCACATCAAGCACACCGAAGGGGGCGATTTCCGCCAGGCCACCTACCGGGCTGTGCGCCAGGGGCTGCGCCGGTTGCAGGCACGCGGGGCCGTGGCCCTGTTGGAGCCGATGTACACCTTCCGGCTGGAGCTACCCGCCCCGCTGGTGGGCCGCGCCATGACCGATTTGCAGCGGATGGGTGCCACCTTTGCCCCACCCGAAACCGCCCCCACCGGCGAAACCGTGCTGCTGGTGGGGCGCGGCCCGGTGGCCACCCTGCGGGAATATCCACGCCAGGTAACGGCCTACAGCCGGGGCCTGGGGCGGCTGGCCTGCCTGCCCGCCGGGTATGCCCCCTGCCACGATGCCGAGGCCGTGGTTGCCGCCGCCCAATACGACCCTGACCGTGATTTGGACAATTCGGCAGATTCTATTTTTTGCGCGCACGGGGCGGGGTATCTTGTACGCTGGGATGAGGTGGAGGCGCATTGCCAGGTGGAAAGCGGCTACGGCAAGCCGAGCGAGGCCGAGCAAACCCAAAACCGCGCCCGCGCCGCGGCCCGCCCCGCCGTGCGGTACCAGGGCACCCTGGCCGAGGATAAGGAGCTGCTTGCCATTTTTGAGCGCACCTATGGGCCGGTAAAAAACACCGGCCCCGGCGGCAAAAATGCGCTGCACACCCGCCGCAGCCCCGCTGTGCCCGGCAATGCAGGCAATGCAGGCAATGCGGGCAACGCGGGCAATGCGGGCAATACCGGCAGCGCAAGCAGCATACCGGCCCCGCCGCCCACCGGCCCCGAGTACCTGCTGGTAGATGGCTACAACATTATTTTTGCCTGGCAGGAGCTAAGTGCCCTTGCCCGCGAAAACCTGGATGCCGCCCGGCGGCGGCTGATGGATATTTTGTGCAACTACCGCGGCTTTTGCCGGTGCGAGGTTATTTTGGTGTTTGATGCCTACAAAATCAAAGGCAACGTGGGCAGTGTGGAGCAATACCACAACATTAGCGTGGTGTACACCAAGGAGGCCGAAACCGCCGATATGTATATTGAAAAGGTAACCAACCGCATCGGCAAGGAGCACCGGGTGCGGGTGGCAACCTCGGACGGGATGGAGCAAATTATTATTTTGGGCCACGGCGCGCTGCGGGTATCGGCCCGGGCCTTTGAGCAGGAGGTTGCCGCGGTTGAAAAAGAAATTCGCGGGTATCTGGGCGGGTAAACCCCGCCCATTTTTTGCGCCCTTGCTGCCCCACTTCCCCGTTTTATCCCATTTTCGGCCTATTCCCGGTTCACTTTCGGCCCACTTTCGGTTCACTTTCGGCCACTTTTGGCCCGTTTTTAGGCGGTTTTTGGCCACTTTTTTGGCGGGTTTTAACGCCAAGGCAGCGCCAACCGTAACGCCGGGGCGGAAAAGTTTTCGATTCGCGCCTATATCCTATTGACATTGTAGGATATAGGCGTATAATATCCTATAGAAACAGTATGATTTAAATGCTACTGCTTCCCACGTATTTTTAATTTTTCACACTTCACCAAAAACCAGGAGGCTTTTTTATGATATATGCCGATAATGCGGCCACCACCAAGCCCAGCCGGGCCGCGCTGGATGCCATGATTCCCTGCTTGGAGGGGCAGTATGGCAACCCCTCCAGCCTATACACCCTGGGCCAACAAGCCCGCGAAGCGCTGGAGGATGCCCGCGCCCGCATCGCCAAAAATTTGAACGCCACCCCGCGGGAAATCACCTTCACCTCGGGCGGCAGCGAGGCCGATAACCAGGCCCTGCGCAGCGCGGCGGCCATTGGCGCGCGCAAGGGCAAAAAGCACATTATATCGACCAAATTTGAGCATCACGCCATCCTGCACACCCTGCAAGCGCTCGAAAAAGAGGGCTTTACCGTCACCCTGCTGGATGTGCACACAAACGGCATTGTTACCGCCGCGGAGGTGGAGACCGCCATCACCCCCGAAACCTGCCTGGTTACCGTGATGTACGCCAACAACGAGATTGGCACCATCCAGCCGGTTGCCGAGATTGGCGCGGTTTGCCACCGCCACGGGGTACTTTTCCACACCGATGCCGTGCAGGCCGCCGGGCACCTGCCCATTGATGTGCAGGCCCAAAATATTGATTTACTTTCCCTCTCGGCCCACAAGTTCCACGGGCCAAAGGGGGTGGGGGTGCTGTATGCCAAAAAAACCATTCCCCTTACCAACTTAATTTACGGCGGCGCACAGGAGCGGGGCAAGCGGGCCGGAACCGAAAACCTGCCCGCCGTGCTGGGCATGGCCGCCGCCTTGGACGATGCCTGCGCCCACCTTGCCGCCAACACCGCCACGGTTACCCTGCTGCGCGATACCCTGATTGCGGGCCTTTCGGCCATACCCCATGGCGAGCTGAACGGCGATGCCACCCACCGCCTGCCCGGCAACGTGAGCTTTTGCTTTGAGGGGATTGAGGGCGAATCGCTTTTGCTGCTATTAGACCAAAAGGGCATCTGCGCGTCCTCCGGCTCGGCCTGCACCTCCGGCTCGCTTGACCCCAGCCATGTACTGCTTGCCATCGGCCGCCCGCACGAGGTTGCCCACGGCTCCCTTCGCCTGACGCTCTGCGAGGAAAATACCCCGCGCGAGGTGGAGGAAATTATCGAAAGTGTTCGCCAGGTGGTAAGCTACCTGCGCGGGATGTCGCCCGTATGGCGCGATTTACAGGAAGGGAGAAAAAATTATGTTATACAGTGAAAAGGTTATGGATCACTTCACCCATCCACGCAACGTGGGTGCCCTTGAAAACGCCGATGGCGTGGGCGAGGTTGGCAACGCCAAGTGTGGCGATATCATGAAAATGTACCTGAAAATTAAAGATGGCACCATTGAGGATGTCAAATTTGAAACCTTTGGCTGTGGCAGTGCCATTGCCTCCAGCAGCATGGCCACCGAGCTGATTAAGGGCAAGCCCCTCAGCGAAGCCCTTACCCTGAGCAACCAGGCCGTGGCCGAGGCGTTGGACGGGCTGCCCGCCTACAAAATGCACTGCTCGGTGCTGGCAGAGCAAGCCATCAAGGCCGCTGTGAAGGATTACTACGATAAAAATAACATCCCCTACGACCATGAACAGTTTGCCGCCACCGCCTGTTGCCACGAGGAATAACCCACCCCCACAAACCGCCAACCCCCGCCGGGCCCCACAAGCCCCCGGCGGGGGTTTTGCTGTGCCTACGCCCCTGTGGCGCATGGCCCCCCGCCGAAATGCGCTGTTTTTATTGCCACCGCGCGGGCGGGGTGGTATAATTGCCCTATAAAGTGGAAATTTGTATTTGTATCTTTCTATTATTTTTTCTATTGTTTTTATATTCTGCTGCGCGCCACCCCACAACCAAAGGAGTTGCTATGCCAAACCCCCGCTCCCCTGCCAGCCGCCCCCACAACCGCAAGGCCACCGCTGCCGCCGTGGCAGCCGCCTGCCTTGCGGCCATTATTTTTGTGGTGGCAGCCTGCCTGCGGCTGGCTGGCGGCCCCGCCAAGGCCCCCGCGCCCCAAATTGCCGAGCTGCTTATCCCCTCGGTTCGGGGGGCAAACATCCACGCCACCGCCACCCTGCCCGCGGACGGCAGCAACCCCGCCCTGGTGGTGCTGTGCCACGGCTTTACCGGCAACCGCCAGGGGGACGGCCACTTTGCCCCATTGGCCATGGCCCTTGCCAGCCAGGGGGTTGCCGCCATTGCCCTGGATTTTGCGGGCAACGGCGAGAGTGAGGAGGATTTTACCGCCTACACGCTGGAAAGCATCTACGATGACATTGACACCGCCATTGCCTATATGGAAGAAACCTACCAAACCGACCCTGCCCGGGTGGGGCTGGTGGGCCACAGCATGGGCGGGCGGGCGGTAACACTGCATTTGAGCGAAAATATTGCCGCCGCCGCGTTGTGGAGCCCCGCCAACGGGGACGGGCTGGATGGGCTGGAATTTCTTGACCACGACCCCGCCGGGCGGGAGGCCATCCGCACAGCGGCGGCCGAGGCGGGCAGCTACCCACTCCCGGGTTGGAACGTGGCCATCAGCACCGCCTTTGTGGAGCAGATGGCCGATAGCCACCCGCTGGATGCCCTGGCCGGGTACAGTGGGGCGTTGCTGGTGGCCTTTGCCGGGGGCGATACCGAGCTTTTGAGCCAGGGTACCATCGATGCCACCCTGCAAGCGGCGGCGGGGCGCGCCCAGCCCTTCACCGACCTTTCGGCTGGGTTTGCCGCCGCCACCCACAACTACGCCGCCCTTTCGGGCGATGAGGCCGAGGGGGCAGCGCTTGCCCAAAGCCTGGAAAGCCAAACCGCCAGCTTTTTGCTGGATGCCCTGGCCGATTGACACCCCCAAAAAAGGAAGGAGCCTGCCCATGAAGCTGCTTGCCGTTGATTATGGCGATGCCCGCACCGGCCTGGCCGAGTGCGACCCCTCGGAGCTGGTGGTTAGCCCCATCACCCCCCAAATTGAGGAAAAAAGTATGAACAAGGTGGCCCAGGCGGTGGCCGATGCCGCCAAGGCCCGGGCCGTGGGGGCCGTGGTGCTGGGCCTGCCCCGCAATATGGATGGCACCGAAGGCCCCCGCGCCGCCAAAAGCCACCGCCTGGCCGATAAAATAGCCGAATATTCCGGCTTGCGGGTGGTGCTGTGGGATGAACGCCGCACCACTATATCGGCTGCGGCCATTTTATCGGCCAACGATACCTTTGGTGCCAAGCGGAAAGCCCGGCTGGATTCGGTTTCCGCCGCCGTTATTTTAGAAAGCTACCTTGCCTTTAGAAAAAACCACCCGGAGGAGGAAAAGAATAATGAACGAAAATAACACTGCCAATGCACAGCGGGTGCCCAAGCACCTTGCCCTGATTGTGGATGGGAACCGCCGCTGGGCGCGCGAGCGCGGCCTGCCCGCCAGCCTGGGCCACAAGGCCGGGTTTGACAATTTACGCGATATCATCCGCTATGCCGTGGGGGAGCGCGGGGTTGAGGTGCTGAGTATGTATGTATTCTCCACCGAAAACTTTTCCCGCGATGCCAAGGAAGTTGATTTTTTGATGAACCTGTTCGTCAACAACTTTAAGGCCGATGCCAAGGAGATGAATGAGCGGGGCTTTAAAGTGCTGTTCAGTGGCCGGCGGGAGGGGCTTGGCCCCCGCCTGCTGGAAGCGATGGATTACATGATTGAGCTGACCAAAAATAACGATAAGGGCATGGTAAACTTTTGCCTGAACTACGGCAGCCACGCCGAGCTTACGGATGGCATCCGCGCCTTGGCGCGGGAGGTGCAGGCCGGCACGCTGGCCCCCGAGGATATTGACGAGGCCGCCATTGCCGCCCACCTTTACCAGCCCCTGCCCCCGGTGGACCTTTTGGTGCGCACCAGCGGGGAGCAGCGCATCTCCAACTTTTTGCTTTGGCAAATCAGCTATGCCGAGCTGTATTTTACCCCCACCCAGTTCCCGGATTTTAGCCGCGCCTGCCTGGATGAAGCCTTTGCCGAGTATGCCCGGCGCGACCGCCGGATGGGCGGCGACACCCAAAAGAAGTAAGGCGGGGGCAAACTGCCCTGCTGCCCTGCCGCCCTGCTGCCCACCTGGCGCGCCCCAGCAAAAAATATACCCCCGGTGTAAACCGTGTGCAACACACACGGCCCACACCGGGGGCATTTTTTGCAGTATTTTTTTGTTGGGAACAGCTTTTTCACAAGCAAAATCGGCCTTAGTTTTTTCGACTATTTGGCGGGCCGCTGCATATACTATCGGTAACCCGGCGGCCAAGCGGCAACGCCCCTCAGCCCGCCGCGGCGGAGGAAGCGGGGTCAGCCGCCGCGCCGGATGCCGCAAGCTCCTCGGTGGTGGGGCCGGGGTAGTTGGCAATCGTCACCTTTTGGATGGTGATGGCCGCTTCCTCGGTGGGGCGGAAGGTATCGTTACCCTCCTCGTCCTGCTGGGTATCCACGGCGGCCATCTTATCGGCCACCGCCATCCCCTCGTAAATTTGGCCAAACACGGTATCGGTATTATCCAGGTAGGGTAAGCCCCCGGCGGCGGCGTAGGCGGCAATTTGTTCCTCGGTATAGCCGCTGGCGCGCAGCTGCTCTTGCAGGGCGGTATCCACGCTGGTGGGCAGCGCCGTAACAAAGTAAAACTGGCTGTTGCCACTGGCGGTATCGCCCGGGGCCAGCGCGGTGCAAAGTGCCCCGGCGTAGTGGCGCAAACCGGTGGTAGCCTCCAGCGGGTAGGGCTCATTGCTCCAGATGGTGCTGCCGCCCGTGCCGGTGCCGGTGGCATCGCCCCCCTGCACGGCAAAGCCATACTCGGCCCGCCAGATGGTGGTGTTATCGTAGTAGCCGCTGCGGGCCAGGCCCACAAAATTGTAGACGGCCATAGGCGCGGCATCCGGGTACAGCACCGCCCGTATCTCCCCCAGCGAGGTTGTGAAAATGGCGATAAAATCCCCCTCGGCCGGGGTAGCAAACTGGCGCTCGGCTGTTTCGGCGGTGGCGCGGGTGGGTACCGGCTTGCGGGTAGCGCCCTTGCAGCCAAACAGCAAAAGCAGCCCGGCGCAAAGCAGCACCCCGGCAAGAAAGCGTTTTGGGTAGCGCATGGGCAGCCCCCTTTCTAAAAACAAATATATTTATAGTATACCACAGGAAAACTAGAATTGGTAGCTTGACGGCGGCCCCAAAAAACAGTACACTATAGGTACAGTAACGGGGCTACGCCCCGATAAACAGGGAGCAACATTATGGCAGAAAACCTAACGCCCGATGTAGATTTGGAAGAAGGCCCCGATATCCTTACCTTGGAGGACGAGGACGGCAAGGAATGCAGCTTTGAAGTGCTGGATGCCACAGATGTGGACGATGTGCACTACCTGGCTGTGGTACCCTGCGTGGAGGAAGCCGAGGAGGAGCCCGAGGAAGCCGAGCTGATTATCATGCGTGTTGGCAAGGACGACGAGGGCGAATATATGGATATTGTGGACGATGATGAGGAGCTGTACCGCATTAGCAGCGTGTTTGAGGAGCGGCTACGCGCACAGTTTGACATTGACGACACCGAGCTGAAAAGCTAAACCATCCGGCGAAAAAACACCGCACCCTGCGCGGTACGATTTGTTGTGGCTTTATATAATCCTACTAATCAATCTTTGGGAACCCGTGTCCCCCACAGGACTGCAGACCTCCCGCTACGGCGGAAGTAGGGAGCGAGAATGTGTGGGTAGGATACCCACCTGCCATTCGGTAGGTTTTGATTGGCTACAGACGGCCGAGCGGGGTATTTTTGGATATTTTTTACGGGCAGGCAACTGCCCGTTTTTTGGATGTTTTTGTGGCGGCGGGTGCCAAGCGCCCACGCCCCACCCGGGCAACCGTGCATCCATTTTTTAAGGAAGGGGGCTCCCCATGGGCCAAAAAATAACCGAGGGCCAGCGTATGCCCTTTTTCCGCTACGATACCCCTTACAGCAGCCAAAACAGCTTTCGGGCACTGGTGGGCGCCCATGCACCGCTGATTTTGGTATTTTTCAGCAACTTTGGCCACCCGGTTACCCGGCATTTTGTGCTGCGGTACGCCAAAAGCTGGGGCGGGCTGCAAAGCGGCGGGCTGGCGCTGGTTGTACGCTCGGACCCCGGCAAGCTGGCCGCCAACATCCAGCCCGATACCCTGCCCTACCCCCTGCTGTGCGATGCGGCGGGCGTACTGTACGATTACTTAGATATCCCCCAAAAAAGCGGGGCGCTGTTAAGTTGCTCTCTGGATGGGTTAAAAATTTTGCGGGAGGCCAAAAAGCAGGGCTACCGCCCCGCCAAAAATGCCCCCCAGCAGATGCCCTTAACCCTAATTTTGGATGCCGAGGGCACCGTGCTGTTTTGCCATTACGGCACCAGCCTGACCGATGTGCCCGAGGATTGCACCGCCATGGAAAAGCTGCTGGAATCGCTCGATTTAAATTTGGTTGCCCCGCCGGATGCCGATTTTGACCAAGACTTCAACCAAGCTTACGGCCAAGATTTTGCCCAAAGCGACGGCCAAAACAGCAGCCAATACCCTGGTTTTGGCCCCGGGGCTGCGCCCGGGCAGGGCGCCGATGCCGATGCCTTCTCGGGTTTTGAACCGCTGGAGGAGGATTTTTCGGTAGCTGCCCCCCTGCCCGAGGATGCCCCCGCCTTTGCCGCCGCCCACGGGGCAACGCCGCCCTACAGCGGCGCAGAGCCCACCGGCGAGGAGGAAGCCGATACCCACGAGTTCCCGGCGCGGCGGGGTGCCCCCCTTGGCCCGGCCAAGGGATACCCCCAACCGCTGACCCCCACCCAATACGATGCCGCCGCCCTAGAAAAAACTATGGAGCTTGGCTATTTTAACGACCCCTACGCCGAGGATTGACCCCCTGCCGCCAGCCGCCCGGCCACCCGGCCATCCGCAAAGCGGCAATTGCCGCTTTGCGGATGGCCGCCAGCCAATTGCCAAAGGCCAACTGGCGATGGCCGATGACCCGTTTTTTGTTTTTTGCCCCCACGGGGGCTTATTTTTTTGCGCATTGTTAATGTTTTGGCCCGGCCATAAACGCTTACAAAAACATTTCGCCCTGGCGCAGGCGGCGGCTGGGGTGGGGGGCGGCACCCTCCCGCCAGGCGGCGGGGGTTAGCCCGGTTTCCTTTTTAAAAACCCGGCAAAGGTAATTGGCGCCCGAAAACCCACACAGGCGGGCAATGATATCCAGCCCGTATTCCCGCTCGGCCAGCAGCAGCTTGGCGGCCTCAATGCGGGTCATGGTCAGGTACCGCCCCGGCGATACCCCCAGCTCGGCTGTAAACGCCCGAATCAGGTGGCATTTGGATACCCCCAGCTGTTCGCTCAGCTCCTCCACCCCGTACAGCCCCATATAATTGTCCCGTATGGCCTGCACGGCCTCGGCCACCAGGGGGCTTAGGGGGGGCGCGGCCTCATCGGCGTGGGCCAGCTCGCACAGCAGGGCGTAGGCCGTTTGGCTGGCATCGGCCCCCTGGCGGCTGCCATCGCAAAGGCGGGCCAGCAGCTCGGCGGCGGCGGGGCAGGCGGCGCTATCGGCAAAGCGGGGCTGGGGCAGCCCTGCGGCAAACGCATCGGCCACCACCCCCACCAGGCAGATGGCCAGCAGGTGGCAGGGGGTAACGGGGCGCAGGGTAAAGGGGCCCTGCCCTAAGCACAAATCGCCCGAGTGGCCCACCGCCTGGGTGCCACCCGCCCCCTCCAGCAAGCACTGCCCGCTGGATAGCAGCCCGCACCACAGCCCCGCCCCCAGCGCCACCGGTGCATCGCCCTGTAGCTCCCGCGTTCCGGCGGGGGCCAGGCAGGTGGTACAATCAAAAATCACAGCAAATCCCCCCAAATATCAATTATTGGCATCCAGCATCAATAAAATGCTATTTCATTTCTTAGAATACCCTGTTATGATTAGATTGTCAAGAAAATATGCCGTTTGGCGTATCAATAAACTACAACATACAGGAGGCTTACCACTATGGCCAGTATTAGCTGCCGTCACATCTACAAAATTTACCCCGGCAATGTTACCGCCGTCAAAGATTTCAACCTTGAAATCGAAGATAAGGAATTTATCGTTTTCGTCGGCCCTTCGGGCTGCGGCAAATCCACCACCCTGCGCATGATCGCCGGCTTGGAAGAAATTTCCAAAGGCGAAATGTACATTGGTGACCGCCTGATCAACGATGTTCCCCCGAAAGACCGCGACATCGCCATGGTGTTCCAGAACTACGCTCTGTACCCGCACATGACCGTGTACAAGAACATGGCCTTCGGCCTGGAGCTGCGCAAGATGCCCAAGGACGAGATTGATACCCGCGTGCGTGATGCCGCCAAGGTTTTGGAAATTGAGCACCTGCTTGACCGTAAACCCAAGGCTTTGTCCGGTGGCCAGCGCCAGCGTGTTGCGCTGGGCCGCGCCATGGTTCGTAACCCGGCCGTCTTCCTTTTGGACGAGCCTCTTTCCAACTTGGATGCCAAGCTGCGTACCAGCATGCGTACCGAGATTATCAAGCTGCACAAAAAGCTGGCCACCACCTTCATCTACGTTACCCATGACCAGACCGAGGCCATGACCATGGGCGACCGGATTGTTGTTATGAAGGATGGCGTTATCCAGCAGGTGGATACCCCCCAGAGCCTGTACGATTTCCCCTGCAATATGTTTGTTGCAGGCTTCATCGGCAGCCCCCAGATGAACATCATGGAGGGTGTGCTGAAAAAGAACGGCGACGTTTACTCGGTTGATTTGGCCGGCACCGATATTGCCCTGCCCGCTGCCAAAACCAAGGATGCCAAGCTGGATGCCTATGTTGGCAAAACCATCAAGATGGGCATTCGCCCCGAGGACTTGAAGGACGACGACGAGTTCCTGGAGCGCCACCCCGGCACCCACATCCAGGCTGAGGTTGATGTTTCGGAGCTGATGGGCGCTGAAATTTACCTCTACCTGACCTATAAGGGCCAGAACCTGATGGCTCGTGTTGCGCCTACCTCCACCGCCCGCCACGGCAGCACCGTGACCATGGCCATGGATGCCAACAAGATTCACCTGTTTGACCCCGAAACCGAGCTGACCCTGCTCAACTAATTTATCACGCTTTAAAACGGCCCCGCCCAGCGGCGGGGCCGTTTTTTGTGGGCACAAAAATAACAAAAAAGGGGGGCGTAAACCTATGCACATCACCCAACTGCTGCGGCCCGGCAGCATTTTGCTGGGGGCCGGCACCACCGATAAAGCCGCCGCCATCCACACCCTGGTGGGGTTGATGGCAAAAAGCGGCAACCTGGCCGACCCTGCCGCCTTTGAGCAGGCCGTGCTTGCCCGCGAGGCACAAAGCACCACCGGCGTGGGCGGCGGGCTGGCGATCCCCCATGCAAAATCGGCCAGTGTTACCGCGCCCGGCCTTGCCGCCTTAACCCTGCCCGCCGGGCTGGCGTACGGCGCGCTGGATGGTGCGCCGGTGCGGCTGCTGTTTTTGGTGGCCGCCCCCCAGGATGCCAACAACCTGCATATTGAAGTGCTGGCCGAGCTTGCCCGGCTGCTGATGGAACCGGGCTTCCGCGAACGGCTTTTGGCCGCCCCCACCCCCGAAGATTTTTTGCAGGTGATGGCGGCGGCCACCGCCCCCGGCGATGCCCCCACCTTTCACCCAAGCCCTGCCCCGCCCCTGCCCGAGGTGGTGGCCGTTACCGCCTGCCCCACCGGCATTGCCCACACCTACATGGCCGCCGAAGCCCTGCTGAACAAGGCGCAGGAGATGGGCATTTACCTAAAAGTAGAAACCAACGGTGCCAGCGGGGTGCAAAACGAGCTGACCCCCGCCGAGATTGCGGCCTGCCATGGGGTGATTGTGGCAGCCGATAAAGGGGTGGAGATGGCGCGCTTTCGGGGTAAGCCGGTGCTCTCGGTGCCGGTGTCCGAGGGGCTGCAAAACCCGGCCCGGCTGTTGCAGGCCGCCGTGGCTGGGCAAGCCCCCCTGTACCGCCCCACCACCCCGCCCGCCAGCAGCCGCCCCACCCCACCCGATGCCCCGGCGGTGCTGCCAAAAGAGAAGCCCTGGCACATTTTGTACAAGCAGTTGATGGGCGGGGTGGCCAATATGCTGCCGCTGGTTATTGCGGGTGGCATCTCGCTGGCGCTGGCGTATCTGTTTGACCGTGCCAACCTTGGCACCACCACCTTTGGCAGCGGCAACCCGCTTTCGGCCTTTTTAAAAATGCTGGGCGATTATTCCTTCACCCTGATGTACCCGGTGCTGGCCGGGGGCATTGCCTACACGATTGCGGGGCGCACCGCCCTGCCCGCCGGGCTGGTGGGCGGCCTGCTGGCTGGGCTGGGCATGACCATGCGCGCCCAGCCCCACTGGGTTCCCAGCGGCTTTTGGGGGGCCATTTTGGCGGGCTTTGCCGCCGGGTATGGGATGCTGCTACTGCACAAGCTGTTAAGCCCCCTGCCCCAGGCGATGGATAGCCCCCGCACCGTGCTGCTTTACCCCACCTTGAGCGTGTTGCCGGTGGGGGCACTGATGGTATTTTGGGTCAACCCCTGGGTGGGGGCCTTCAACCAATGGCTGTATTTGCAGTTGAGCCTGATGGATAGCGAGCAAAAGCTGCTGCTTGGCTGCCTGCTGGGGCTGATGATGGCGGTGGATTTTGGCGGCCCGTTAAGCAAGGCGGCCTACCTGTTTGCCACGGCGGGGCTGGTTGCCGGCGAATACGGCATTATGGCCGCGGTGATGGCCGGGGGGATGGTGCCCCCGCTGGGGGTGGCGCTGGCCTGCACCTTTTTCAAAAGCCGGTTCAGTTACCGGGGCCAGCAAACCACCCTAAGCAACTATATTATGGGCCTTTCGTTCATCACCGAGGGAGTTATCCCCTTCGCTTTAAAAGACCCGCTGCGGGTCATCCCGGCCTGCATGGTGGGCTCCACCCTGGCGGGCGGGCTGACGATGGCTTTCCACTGTGGGTGCCCGGTTCCCCACGGCGGGGTGTATGTAGTGGGCTTAATGACGAACCCCCTGCATTTCTTGCTGGCCCTGGCCCTTGGCAGCGCGGCCACCATGCTGCTTTTGGCCCTGCTCAAGCCCCCGCTGACCCCCGCGCAGCAGGCCGAGGAGGACTAGCCGCCGCCCCCCCAGCCCGCACCGCGCCGTGGCCACACCCACCCCGGCCCCTCTTTATAAAAAAAATTTGACAATCACAACGATATGACGTACAATTATCTTGTATGCGTATCTAAATTAGGTATCTAAATGGAATATTAAAGAGGTTTTGGGATTTATGGTTAGAGAAAATCTTCGCAACATCGCAATTATTGCCCACGTTGACCATGGTAAGACCACCCTGGTTGATCAAATGCTGAAGCAGAGCGGTTCGTTCCGCGATAACCAGCAGGTGGCCGACCGGGTGATGGACTCCGGCGATATCGAGCGGGAGCGCGGCATCACCATTCTGGCAAAAAACTGCTCCTGCGTTTATAAAGACGTTAAAATCAACATCGTGGATACCCCTGGCCACGCCGACTTCGGCGGTGAGGTCGAGCGTGTTTTGAAGATGGTGAACGGCGTGCTGCTCCTGGTGGATGCGGCCGAAGGCTGTATGCCCCAGACCCGTTTTGTGTTGCAAAAAGCATTGCAGCAAAACCTTTCGCTGGTAATTGCCGTCAACAAAATTGACCGCCCGGATGCCCGCATCCAGGAGGTTATTGACGAAATTTTGGAACTGCTGATGGACCTTGGCGCCACCGACGAGCAGCTGGATAGCCCGATGGTTTTCTGCTCCGGGCGCAACGGCACCGCCAGCTACGATTGGACCCACCCCGAGAAGGGCACCGACCTGCTGCCTTTGTACGACACCATTTTAAAGTACGTTGCCCCGCCCGAGGGCGAGCCGGAAGAACCGTTGCAGATGCTGGTTTCCAGCGTGGATTACAACGAGTTTGTGGGCCGGATGGGCGTTGGCCGCATCCAAAACGGCACGTTGAAGGTTGGCCAAAGCGTGCAGGTGTGCGATTGGCATAACCCCGATGTTCGCCTGACCGGGCGCATCACCAAGCTGTTTGACTTTAAGGCCGCCGGCCGCGCCCCCATCGAGAATGCCAGCGCGGGCGATATCGTGGCCTTTGCGGGCCTGCCGGATATCAACATCGGCAACACCGTTTGTGACCCCAGCAAGGTGCAGCCCCTGCCCTTTATCAAAATTAACGACCCCACTGTGGAGATGACCTTTGCCGTGAACGATAGCCCCTTTGCGGGCCGGGAGGGCAAATTTGTTACCTCCCGCCAGATTCGCGACCGGCTGTACAAAGAGCTGCTCAAGGACGTTGCCCTCAAGGTGGAGGATTCCGCCACCAACGATTCCTTCCGGGTTATGGGCCGTGGCGAAATGCACCTGTCCATCCTGATTGAAACGATGCGCCGCGAAAACTACGAGCTACAGGTTTCGCCCCCCCACGTGTTGACCCACGAGGAGGACGGCAAAACCATGGAGCCTATGGAGCGGGTGGTTATCGATGTGCCGGAAATGTACCAGGGCAATGTTATGACGGCCCTTGGCTCCCGCAAGGCACTGCTGATGAATATGCAGCTGATGAACAGCCGCACCCGGCTTGAGTTCCGTATGCCCAGCCGTGGCCTGTTTGGCTACCGCAGCCAGTTTTTGACCGATACCCACGGCGAAGGCGTGATGAACACCATTTTTGATGGCTACGACGAGTGGCAGGGCGATATTTCGACCCGCTCCACCGGTTCGCTGATCAGCTTTGAAACCGGCGATGCCGTGACCTACGGGCTGTTTAACGCCCAGCAGCGCGGCGTATTGCTGGTGGATGCCGGCGAAAAGGTGTACGAGGGCCAGGTGGTTGGCTACACCCCCACCGGCGAGGATATTGCCGTCAACGTTTGCAAAACCAAACATCTGACCAATACCCGTGCCTCCGGCAGTGACGATGCCCAGCATTTGGTACCCGTAAACAAGTTTAGCCTGGAGGCCTGCCTGGAATTTTTGGCCCCGGATGAACTGCTGGAAGTCACCCCGAAAAACCTGCGTATGCGCAAGCGCATTTTGAACAACGATTTGCGGATGAAAGCATCCGGCAAGAAGAACAAATAAGCCTTACCAATTGCAGCCTCCGGCCCGCCAGCTACCTGGCGGGCCGGGGGCTTTTTATGCCACAGCCGCCCTTTTGGGGGCAGCACAAAGGCGGCCGCCCACCCCCTAGGGGGCAGGCGGCCGCCTGTTTTGCTTTATTTTGCCACCGCCATAAACCCGGCGGGCTGGCTTTTACAGGTAGCGCACTGCATCGCACTGGCCGCGCCAGATGGTTAGCGGCTCCACCGGCTGCGCCCCGATGCGGGCTTCGGCCAGCATGGTGGCGTTGGTTTTGCCAAGCGGCTGGCCCTGCACCACAATCTGCCCTTCCTCCACACTGAGGGAGCGCAGGTTGTAGAAGATGCTTTTCAGCCCCGCGCCATGCTCCACCACCACGGTGTTGCCCGCCGTGCCGCCCAAATCCTTGGCAAGCACCACGCGGCCATCGGCCGGGGTAATCAAATCTTGGTTGGCGGAGGTGGTGATCACCACATTGGTGAAGGTGCGCCCACCGGCAATGCTTTGGTTTTTGGCCCGCTGGGCCGAGGTGCGGCCCACATACTCGGTCAACCCAAAATCATTTTTGACCGTGATGTTTGTTAGGAAGGGCTGCACAAAGCCGTTGGCCGTCCAGTAGACCTGTGGGTCAAAGATGGATAGAACGTTCTGCACCTCCTGCGGGGTATCTGCCAGCGCGAGGTAGGGCGAACTGAACTGCGATTGGCTGGTATAATCTTTAAAATTCCAGGTGCGGGCGCGCACGGTCAGCATCAGGGTTTCGGTGTAGCCGCCCGCGGCAACCTCAATGGGGTA
The DNA here is from genome assembly GCA_028710135.1 of Gemmiger sp. Taxonomy (GTDB): domain Bacteria; phylum Bacillota; class Clostridia; order Oscillospirales; family Ruminococcaceae; genus Gemmiger. Next base: position 22,602 of record JAQUSS010000014.1, read on the forward strand.
CTCGCCCAGCTCCTGGTCGTACTTGACGGGCACAAAGGCCACCCAGCCGTTGGCGCTTTTGGCAAAAGCGGTTTCCGCAATATCACAGTGGAAGGTGGGTTGCTCCTCGGCTTGGTCGTCCGAAAGGCCGGTAACCCGCACCGCGGCCACGCCGCCCTGCTGCACCGCGTTGGTGTTCAGCCGGATGGTCGGCTTCATCAAAACCGAAAACTGCACCGCATATTCCTGCTTGCCGGTAACCAGCGCGTTGCTGGTTTCGCCGGGGTCGGTTTGGCGCAGCGAGAGGGTGGCGGTATAGTTATCGTTGGCGGCAAAGGCAAAATCTTTATATTCCTCCGCCGTGCCGGAAAATACCTCGGTGCCATCACCGTTTTTAATGGTCAGCGCGGTATCGTACCCGGCGGGGGAGATGCTCAAGGTGGGTTGGTCGGTTTCCAGCGGGGCATCCAGCAGGTTCACCGCCGCACTTTTTTCCGCCTTATCGGCAAAGGTGCGGCGTATCCAGCTGCCCACCACCGGCACGTTCCACTCGTACTCCTTAGGTTCCAGGGTAACGCCGTTCAGCCGCACGGTAAAGGTAGGCACCGCGGCGGGGGTTGTTTTGTTGTACATCCAGGCAACGCCGCCCCCGGCAATCACCGCAATAAACAGCAGCACCAGCAACAGCCATTTGGCTAGGCTGATTAGACCGCCGCCCACCCCCCGGCCAATTTTTTCCACCAGGGTGGGTTCGGGGGGCGCAGCGGGCGGGGCGGGCGGGGCATCCACCGTGGCTTCCTCGGTGGCCTCGCCGCTGCGCAGGGCCGCGCCCTCCAAAATTTTTTCAATCGAAAGCTGGGCCGTGCGGCTGATGGTTGCCACCCGGGCAAGCTCCTCGGGCGAAAGGTTTTCGTCCTCCCCTTCCAGCGATTGCTGGGGGGCGGGGGCCCCGGGCGCGGTTTCCGCACCGGGGTTTTGGGCCTTTGCCGCTTTTTCGGGCGTTTTGGGCTTTTCCGCAGCCTCGGGCGCTTCGGCTTTGGGCGCAGGGGCTACATCGGGGGTGTGCCCCCCCCGCTGCGCCGCTTCCTGCGCCGTTTCCTGCGCTTTAGGCTGTGTTTTCGCCTGCGTTGCCACCTTGGCGGGGGGCGCAGGCGGGGTTGCCGCCTGGCCGGGCAATTCCGGCTGTTTGGCCTCCTGCAAGGGTGCATATTCCGGTTGGGCCGGTTGGGCCGGCGGGGCCGCCTTGGCCACCCGCGCTGCTTTTTCGGCGGCGCGGCGGGCCGTATGCTCCTGCCCGGGCTGCTTGGGGCTTGTTTTTGCCTTTGCCGCCGGGCGGCGTTTGCTTTTTTTGCCCGCCGCCGCTTTTGTGGCCGCTGCTTCCCCGGCCACATCTGCCCGCTTTGCGGGATCACTGGTTGGTTTGTTGTTGCTCATAGCTTGCCTTCTCCACCTAAAATTGCTGGGGGCCATACCCCTATGGCCTTTTTCTACGCTCTACCCCAGGTTTTCTTTATATTGCAGGCCCCCGCCCGCAGCCACGGCCCCCGCCGGGTTTACCGATTTACTGCCGATGCGCAGCTCCCATATCAGGGCATGGGCGGCCCCCAACGTGCCAACGGCATCGCCCTTGGAAAGGGTTTGCCCGCTTTGGGCCGATACGGTTTCCAGCCCAAACAGGTAGCTTTTTACGCCACAGCCATGGTCAATCACCACGGTGCCGCCCGTAAGCCCCAGGCTACCCGCATAAACCACCACCCCTGCTTGGGTGGCAGTAACGGCGGCATCCGGGGTGGAATAGTAGGTGATGCCCGTTGCGGTGCCATTGCGCTGGCCATCCACCATCAGCGCCGCACCGTAGGGGATGCGCGCCCCATTTTGGGTGGGCGGGGCAAAGGTGCCGCTCCACAGTTTTTCCAGCTTGCCGGGGGTGTACAGCGGCCAGATGGCGTTGCGGTATTCCTCGGCTGCACCGGGTATCTCGGCCTCGGCGGCCGTGGTGGCCGAGGGTACATCTTTTTTGGCCACCGTTAAAGTGGCATCCAGGGTTTGCGCACCCAGCGTCAACCCAATGGTATGCGCCCCACTCTCGGCATTATAACTGATGGGGATGTACCCCAGCCAGCCTCCCTCCACCGTGTGGAAGGTGATGGTTCCCAAATCGGTATCCGCCTGGGGCTGGGTGTTGGCATCGCCCAAAAAGCCGGTAATCAGCAGGGCCACCACATCCCCCTGGCTGGCCCGCTCGGCACTCAAGGTAATTTGGGGGTTTAGGCCCAGGGTGTAGCTTGCCTGGTAGCGGCACCAGCCCTGGGCGTTGCTTGCCACCGGGTCGGTTTGCTGCCAAAGGGTAAGCGTTAGGCTATACTGGCCGTTTTGGGTGTAGGTGTAGCCCGCAAAATCCTCCGCTGTGCCCGCCAATGCCGTGGTGCCATCGGGCGCGGTAAGGGTTAGCTCGCTTTTGGTCACCCAATCGGGCAGGGTAAGGGCCGGGGCGGTATCCCACACCGCCCCCACCTTTTGCACCGTCAGGTTGGGGGCCTGGTAAAAGGGCTTTGCCAGCACATCCCCCAGCACCGGCACCTGCCAGTCGTACCCCACCGGCTCCAGGGGGGTATCCCCCAAACTTGGCTGCCCGGCGGGCAGCTTGGCTTCGCCGGTGGTGGCATACAACGCCCACCCCGTTCCGCCCACCAAAAGGGCCGCAAACAGGGCAACCATCAGCACCCAAAGCAACAGTTTTTTCATTGCCCTCCCCCTGCGCGGGCCCCGCCCGCAGTGGGCAAATTGGCCACGCCACAAAATAGCCGGGCCAGGCGCACAGCCTTTGCGCTGTGGCCCCGCCCGGCCAGAACAGAATTACCCTTGGGCATCCGTGCCCGCTGCTTCGGCCGGGGTTACACCGGCGGCGGCAGCCTCGGGGATGATGAACTCATCCTCCCCCATTGCCTCGGCATCCTCCTCGGCATCCATATCCTCGTAATCCTCGTTAAAAAGCAGCTTCTCGTATTCGTCCAGTTCCTTTTCGCGGTGGTGCAGGTATAGGGCGGCGGCGGTCAACGCGCCGGTAGCCGCTGCCAAAAAGGCAAGCGCCGCGCCAAAGGTAGATTTTTTCATCATAATTGGTAATCCTCCCTGTTATGCCGCGCTAGTGTTTGCGCGGCGTTCTCCCCTGCCGGGTGGCAGGGGGTGGCACACCAGGGTGCCAAAACCATATACTGCTTATATTATAACCGCCCCAGGGGCAGAATACAACCGCTTGGTTTGTAAAAAATCTTCGGCGGGCATTTCTTTTGGGTGCAAAGGTTGTCGTTTTGTGTGCAGTGTATCTTTTGTTACGATGGAACATCCTTTTTTATAAACAGAACCGGAAGGCGCTGGGCACCGCATATTGCCCGGCCAGCGCCGCGGGGCTGGCCCACACAAACCCCTCGGGTGCGGGGGCCGGGGCCACCTGGCAGCGCCAGCCGCCCAGCGCCCATACCTTGTGGGTAAAAATATGCTTGCCCGCAGGCAACGGGGCCATGGCCACCACCGCAAGCCCCTGCCCTGCCAGCCAGCGGCGGGCCTCGGCCTCAGGCAGGGTGGCATCCTCCCAGGCGGGGGGCTGCCACAGCCCGGCCAGCAGGCCCTTGGCGGGCCGCTTTTGCAGCAAAATACCCGCCGGGCTTTCCACCCGCAGCACCGCCACCGGCAGCACCGGGCGCTGTTTTTTGGGGGGCTTTACCGGCAGCTGCAACAGCCGCGCGGCATCGCCGGTGGCATACCCGGCGCACTGCGCCGCCAAGGGGCACTGCGCGCAGAGGGGGGCGGCGTTGGGCAGGCAAATTAACGCCCCCAGCTCCATCAGCGCCTGGTTATAATCCCCGGGGGCATCGGGCGGCTGGTGGGCCATAACGAAGGCCGTAAACGCCCGCTTGGTGGCGGGCAGGGTGATATCTTCCCCGCTGTTGTAAAGCCGGGCAAACACCCGCAGCACGTTGCCATCCACCGCCGCCACCGGGATGCCAAAGCCCATGCTTGCCACGGCCCCGGCGGTGTAATCGCCAATGCCGGGCAGGGCGCGCAGGGCGTTATAATCGGCGGGCAGGTTGCCGCCGTACTCCCGGCAAAGTATCTGGGCCGCCTTGTGCAGGTTGGCCGCGCGGTGGTAGTAGCCAAGCCCCTGCCACAGCTTATGCAGGGTTTCCTCCCCGCAGGCAGCCAGGGCCGGGATATCGGGCAGGGCCGCAATAAACCGCTGGTAGTAGGGCACCGCCGCCGTCATGCGGGTTTGCTGTAGCATAATTTCGCTTACCCAGATATGATACGGCGTAGGCTCCTGCCGGAAAGGCAGGAGCCTACGGTTTTTATAAAACCAGGTGAGCAGCGGCGGCGCAAGCTGTTGCGGGCTGCCCATTAAAACCCGCCGCAGGTGCGGGGGAAGGTTAGCACATCGCGGATGTTGGGGATGCCGGTAACATACATCAGCAGCCGCTCAAAGCCCAGGCCGTAGCCCGCGTGCTTTACGGTGCCAAAGCGGCGCAAATCCAGGTACCACTGGTAATCGTCCAGGGGCAAGCCCAGCTCCTGCATACGGGCCACCAGCACATCGTAGCGTTCCTCGCGCTGGGAGCCGCCAATCAGCTCGCCAATGCCGGGCACCAGCATATCGGCGGCGGCCACGGTTTTGCCATCCTCGTTGGCGCGCATATAAAAGCTTTTAATTTCCTTGGGGTAATCGGTCACAAACACCGGCTTTTTGTATACCTGTTCGGTCAAATACCGCTCGTGCTCGGTTTGGATATCGGTTCCCCACTCCACTTTATACTGGAATTTATCGTTGTTTTTCATCAGGATTTCCACCGCATCGGTGTAGCTTACCCGGCCAAACTCGCTGCTGCAAACCAGCTCCAGCCGCTCCAGCAGGCCCTTATCAAAAAACTGGTTAAAAAACGCCAGCTCATCGGGGCAGGTATCCAGCAGGTAGCGGATAACGTATTTGGTCATGGCCTCGGCGGTATCCATATAGGTGGCAAGGTCGGCAAAGGCCATCTCCGGCTCAATCATCCAAAACTCGGCGGCGTGGCGGGTATCGTAGCTTTTTTCAGCCCGGAAGGTTGGCCCAAAGGTGTACACCTTCCCCAGCGCCATGGCCATGGCCTCGGCCTCCAGCTGGCCGGATACCGTCAGGTTAACGGGGCGCTTGAAAAAGTCCTGGCTGAAATCCACCTTTCCCTCCTCGGTGCGGGGGACATCGTTGAGGTCGAGCGTGGTCACCTGGAACATTTCGCCCGCGCCCTCACAGTCCGACCCGGTAAAGATGGGGGTATGCACGTAGGTAAACCCGTTCTCGTGGAAAAACTGGTGGAGGGCAAAGGCCGCCTGCCCGCGCACCCGGAACGCCGCGTTAAAGGTGTTGGTGCGGGGGCGCAGATGGGTCATGGTGCGCAGGTACTCCACGCTCATCTTTTTCTTTTGCAGGGGGTATTCGGGCCCGCAAGCGCCCAGCACGGTGATGCTATCGGCGTTAATTTCAAACGGCTGCTTGGCGGTGGGCGTTAGCACCACCCGGCCCTTGATGGCAAAGCTGGTGTACAGCCCCGCCTTGGCAATCTCGGCATAATTTTCCAGCTTGGCAGCCTCAAACACCACCTGCACCGGCTTATAGCAGCTGCCATCCGTCAGCGAGATAAAGCCGATATTTTTAGAATCGCGCACCGTTTTTGCCCAGCCGCACAGGGTAACGGCGGTGCCATCGGCGGGGGTTTGCCGGTAAAGCGCGGCAATTTCGGTTCTTTCCTTCATGGTTTCCATGGTTTTGCACTCCCTCACATTCCAAATTGTCTTGCCAAATGGTTTTGAACAACCTTTTATTCGCATCCATATTGCTTCCATTAGAATAATACCCTATATTATAGCCGTTTTCCCCCGGTTTGTACACCCCTTTTGCGGGGCCTGTGCGCCACAAAACAAACGGCCTAAAAACAAGGCATTGGCAAAATGCGATGTTTTAGGCCGTTTGATGTAAAAACCAAGTGGTTACCCTGCCGTTTGGAAGCCCTGCGGGCGGCCGCAGGCAGGCGGCGGGCACGCGCAAAGCCACGCCACGGTATCCCCTTTGCCCAGCAAAGGAAAACTACTCAGCCAGGGGCTGGCGGTAAATAATATCAGAGGCAATGTACGAAACCTCAAACGAGGCCGTGGGGTATTTTAGCCGGAACAGCAGCTTTTGAGCAAGGCGCTTGCCCAGGGTGGTGGTTTGCACATCCACACTTGTAATTTTTTCGGCAACATTTCCATATTCCATGCTGTTGTCAAAGCCGGTCAAAACCGGCATCGCAGCTTCGGCATCCCCCCGCTCCTCAAAATAGCGCTTTACGAAATGTGTGATAAAATCGCTTGCGCACACAATGGCATCGGGCATGGTTTTAATCGAATCCAAAAAGCTGCAAATCTCCTCGTAATGTGTGCTCAAGGGGATACTGTTTTTCAGGCAGATGCTCTCATCCACGGGCAGCCCGTGCTGCGCCAACGCATCGGCAAACCCCTCGTAGCGGTCGTAGTTGGTTTGCGCATACTGGATATCGCCCATAAAGCCGATGCGCTGCATCCCCTTTTCCAAAAGCTTGTTGGTGATGGTGCGGGTACAATCGCGCCCCTCCAGCAAAATTAAATCCCCGTTTAACGCATACGGGCTGATGGAGGGCACGGTATCCAAAAAGACCTTGGGCATGGCAAGCTGTGCAATGGCCTGGATGGCGTTCTCGTCATAAATGTTCAGCACAATAATCCCCTGCACGCTACCATCGGTAAGGCTTTGGGGCAATTTTTGATTTTTTTCAAAATGGGAGGGCAGGTAGGTATACATCAAATTGACGTTTTGCCGCGCAAGCTCCTTGGCAATTTGATGGATAATCTGCATCCAAAAGGCGGAAGATTCCGGCCTGGAAACCACAACCGATACCACACAGGCGGCCTCCGGCTTGGCTTCAATTTCCACACCCTCCGGCACCGGGTAGCCAATTCGGTGTGCCTGCTCCAAAATTTTTGTTTTGAGCTGGGTGGAAACGCCGGGGCGGTTGCTCATTGCCTTCCATATGGTGATGCGCGATACGCCCAAAGCGTCCGCGATGTCTTGCAGGGTTGGTTTGCTCATAAAAGTCACCTTTTCTCAAGTGGTGTGTTGGGTAATCCTTCTTTTCCTATTATAAACAAAAACGAAAATAAAATCAACACTTTTGTTAACGCTGTAAATGCACGTTAAAATGGATTCTTTTTGAATTTTTGCCGCTAAAAAAGATAATTTTTATTTTTATATTGAAAAACATTGCAAAAGTTGGTATGCTAAAGCGAAATAAACGTTGCTGTTTTTGTTGCGTTTTGTTAATTTAACGTTAAAGGTGAGGCAAAAGCTATGTGGGCATTGCAAACGAAAGAAGATTTTCAAAAACTGGCGTGGTCGCTTTTAAACCCTTTAAAGCCCTTTTACTCCGCAGGCGGGGCGCGGGTTGCGCTGGCGGGCGAAGGCGCTTGCTACGAGGAAAAAATCATGGAGATGGAGGCCTTTGCAAGGCCGCTGTGGGCGCTGGCCCCCCTGTGGAAGGGCGGTGCCGAGGGCGAGGATTTTGCCCAGACCTATCGGCGGGGCCTGGCCGCGGGTTGCGATGAAAGCAACCCCGAATATTGGGGCGACCCCGGCGAAAACCCGCAGCTTTTTGTGGAGATGGCATCCATTGCCTGTGCCATCCTGCTGGTGCCCGAAAAGGTGTGGCAGCCCCTTACGCAAGCGCAAAAAGAGCGCCTTGCCGCCTGGCTGAACACCATCAACCAGCACCCCATCCCGGAATGTAACTGGCTGTTTTTCCTTGTGCTGGTCAACCTGGCGCTGCGCGCGGTTGAAATGCCCTACAGTGCGGAAAAGGCATCGGCCGCCCTGGATAAAATTGATAGCTATTATGTGGGGGACGGCTGGTATACCGATGGCCCCGCCACCCAAAAGCCCCAAAAAGATTACTATGTGCCTTGGGCCATGCAGTACTACGGCGTGCTTTACAGCGTGTTTGCCGCGCAGCTAGACCCTGTGCGCGCAACGCGCTTTCGGGAAAGGGCGCTTTTATTCGGAAAGCAATTTTGCTATTGGTTTGATGAAAACGGGGCCGCGCTGCCGTTTGGGCGCAGTTTAAGCTACCGCTTTGCGCAATCCGCCTTTTATTCCGCTTGTATTTTTGCCGGGATACAGCCGCTGCCGTTGGGCCAAATGAAGGGCATTGTGGTGCGCAATATCCAGTGGTGGATGGAAAAAGAGATTTTTAGCCCGGACGGTATCCTTACCGTTGGGTACTGCTATGCGCAAATGTATATGGCCGAGCGGTACAATGCCCCCGGCAGCCCCTATTGGGCCATGAAAGCCTTTATCTTGCTGGCCCTGCCGGATACGGATGCCTTTTGGCGCACCCCCGCCGCGCCCCTGCTGGCGCTTGCGCCCTTAAAAAAGCTGCCCTGCGCGGATATGCTGATGCAGCGCCTGCCGGATGGGCAGGTGAACGGCTACCCCGCCGGCGTAAACGAATTGTACGGGCATGGCGTGTTCCCGGCAAAATACGCAAAGTTTGTGTACAACACAAGGCTTGGCTTTTCCGTTCCACGCTCGGGCATCAGCATCTGCGAAACCGCGCCCGACAGTATGCTGGCGTTTGAAATAGACGACCATATTTTTGTGCGGCGGGTAAGCCGCCGGTGTACGGTGCGCGAGAACTCCCTGGTGAGTGTGTGGTCGCCCTTTGCCGGGATTGAAGTGGAAACCACCATAACCCTCACCGCGCAGGGCCACCGCCGGCAGCACCTTGTAAAAAGCAAGTTTGCCTGCAAGGCGTACGATTGCGGGTTTGCTATCCCATGGTTTGAAAGTGGGTTTGAAAAGGGCACGGCGGAACGCGAAGCCTTTGCGCGCACCCACCAATACGCCTGCCATGTGCGGGGCAGCGGAACGCCGGTGGTGCTGGGCGTGGACCCCAACACCAGCCTCTATTTTAAAAATACCGTTTTGCCGGCCATCCTTTACGATATCCGCCCCGGGGAAACGGCCTTTGAAACCGAGATTTGTTCTTTTTGCAAGGCTTAAACAAACAGCCATGGCCGCGGTGGGTTCCGCGGCCATGGCTGTTTTCCTATCTAGCCCGTGCAGCTCGGCACCGCCGGCCCGGGTGTGCCAAGGCCCCCCCTGCCGCGCAGCGTTACCAGTAAAGGTTCCACGCCGGATTTACAAGGCGGGTCAGCGCTTCCATGTAATAATAATCGCCCCAGCTCGTACACTCGTCGATGCCCTCCGAAACGCAGGTGTTGTAGAGGGTGTGCTTGTTGTAGGTGCCGTGCAGCAGCTGCCCTGCGCCGGGCACAGGTGCCGGAACCGCATAATTTTTGCTGAGGGATTGCAGCATTTGCCGCGCCAGGGTTTCGTATTCGGCCGCTTTTTCGGGCGTGGCATATTTTTTGGCCTCCAACAGGCCGCAAGCCACAATCGCCGCCGAGGAGGAATCCCGCGGTTCGTCGGAGCCATCGGTAAACAGCATATCCCAGAAGGGAACCATATCCTCCGGCAGGTGAGAGAGGTAAAACCGTAGGGCTGTTTCAAATGTTTTTTGGTACTTTTCCTCCTTGGTGTAGCGGTAGCTCAGGATGCTGCCGTAGATTCCCCATGCCTGCCCGCGCGCCCAAAAGCTATCGTCGCTGTAGCCCTGGCAGGTAGCGCCATGGCTGGGGGTGCCATCCGGGTGCATAAAAAAGGTGTGGTGTACCGAGCCATCCGCCCGAAAAGAGTTTTTTAGGCAGGTGGTGATGTGGCTTTGCGCGATTTTTGCATAGTTCGCATCGCCGGTCACCTCGCTGGCCCAGTAAAGCAGGGGCAGGTTCAGCAAACAGTCAATGATAAAAAGGCGGTACTCCGCATCGCCGGTTTTGCCCCACGCCTGCAAAAACTGCCCTTTTTCGTGAAAGCGGGTAATCAGATGGTCCGCAGCTTTCAGTGCGGCAGCCTTCGCCCGCTCGTTGCCGGTAAGCTTGTACGCCGCAACGCAGGAGGGGCTGTACATAAAGCCAAGGTCGTGCGTATCAATCTCAATGCGGTTTTCAATACGGTCAACAAAGCTTTCCACCAGGGTTTGGCCCGCAGCTTCAAAGCAGGGCCGCCCGGTTCGCTCAAACGCCAGCCAAATTTCCCCGGGCCAAAAGCCGGTCGTCCACTTGTTGTTTGCGCAGGTTGGGTAAATGTTGTTAACACTGGAATTGTTTTGGCACTGGTGGGTATACAGCGGGAGGTTGATTTCCACCTGCGCAATTGTTTTTTGAAGCGCAGCGGCGGCTTCCTTGTCGGTAATGGGGGTGAGATTCCTTGCCATAATGCACTCTCCTGTCTTTTATGGTATCAAACGGGGCGGATGTAATGGAAAACTATTGAACATTAACGTCATTATAATTTCTTCTTGCATAAAAAGCAACGGCGTTTTAACAACAATTAATTTAAGTTAACGGTTTTAAAAAGCGTAATTTTATAATCATTCGATATATCGCATTATTTTATAGAATCCGTGCAGCTATACAATTTTCAATCCGCTTTTTTGGCAAAAACCACAATTGACGAAAGTTAATCAAATGGTTAATATAATATTAGCTTAATCAAAACATTTGTAGTGCATGGCCGTTGGGCGTTATGCAAGAAAGGACAAGGGACAGCATGAAAGAGAAAAAGACCGCTCCATCGCTGCAACAAAAAAAGCACCATAGCCGGTGGACAAGAGATGACACCGAGCTCACCTTGCTGGGGTTGCCCGCCGCTATTTGGTATATGTTGTTCTCGTTTTTGCCGATGTTCGGGTTGATCATCGCTTTTAAAAACTACCGCATCACACCGGGCAAGGGCTTTTTTTACAGCCTTTTTAAAAGCGAATGGGTAGGCTTTGATAACTTCATGTTTTTCTTTAAAAGCAACACCTTCACCCAGCTTTTAAGGAACACCCTGCTGTACAACCTTGTTTTTATTGTGTTGGGCATGACCATTGCGGTTACCCTGGCCATTTTAATCAAGGAAATTTACAACAAGTTTGCCTCCAAAGCCTACCAAACCATGATGTTTTTCCCCCACTTTTTGTCCTGGGTGGTCGTCAGCTACTTTGTGTTCGCCTTTTTAAACCCCGATAAGGGCCTTATGAATTCCATTTTGGGGATATTCGGGATAGAAAAGATACGGTGGTACACCGAACCACAGTACTGGCCCTTCATCCTGGTCATCATGCAGCTTTGGAAAACGGTGGGCTACAGCATGGTGGTGTACCTGGCCAGCATCACCGGGATTGACCGCACACTGTACGAGGCCGCCATGCTGGATGGTGCCTCCAAATGGCAGCAGGCAAAATATATTACCATCCCCTGCATCAAGCCCATCATCATTATGATGTTCATTTTAAACGTAGGCAAAATTTTCTATTCGGATTTCGGCCTGTTCTACCAGCTTACACAGGGCGTTCCAAACTCGCTTGCCGGGGTGGCCAGCACGTTTGATACCTACATCTACAATGCGCTGCAAAGCAATGTGGCAATCGGCAAAACCGCCGCAGCGTCGATGTTCCAATCCATTTGCTGTTGCATCACAATTTTGACCGCGAACTTTATCGTATCCAAAATTGACAGCGACAGCGCCATCATTTAAGGAGGAACTATGAGCACTGCATCGAAAAAAATAAGCCCCCGGGAAGCCGAGAGCTGCGAACGCATAAACCGCGTCAAACCCTCCACCAACCGGTGGTTAAACCTGCTGTTTACCCTGCTATCCTTCTGCTGCCTCTTCCCCGTCGCTTTTGTTTTTATGATTTCCATTTCTTCCGAAGCCTCCATCAACAAAAACGGCTACGCATTTTTCCCAAGCGAATTTTCGTTTGCCGCCTACAACTTTTTGTGGAACGAGCGCAGCACCATTTTTAGCGCGCTTCTCATCTCGGTTATCGTAACGGTTTTGGGCACAGCCCTGGGCGTGATGCTTACCACCATGCTGGGGTACGCACTCTCCCGCCCCACCTTCAAGCTCAAGGGCTTTTTTACCTGGATGGTGTTTATCCCGATGATTTTTAACGGCGGCATGGTGGCCGCGTTTGTGGTAAACACAAGCATCCTGCACTTAAACAATACCATTTGGGTGTTGATTTTACCACTGCTGGTTTCCAGCTTTAACGTGGTTATCTGCAAAACCTTTTTTAAAACCACCATCCCCAATTCCATTGTCGAATCCGCAAAAATCGATGGTGCCTCCCAGCTCACGATTTTTTCAAAAATCGTCATCCCTATCTCAACCCCTGTGTATGCCACCATCGCCCTGTTTTTAACCTTCACCTATTGGAACGATTGGTTTTTATCCTCCCTCTACATCTCCGATGCAAAGCTCACCTCCCTACAAGCACTTTTGAACAACATGATCAAAAATATCAATTATATCGCAAACAACCCCTCGGCAGGGTTAAGCCTACAGCAATATAAAAACCTGATGCCCTCGGAATCCGTGCGGATGGCGATCGCCATTGTTATCGTTATTCCCATTGCCTGTGCGTACCCGTTTTTCCAGAAATATTTTA
>JAQUSS010000122.1 GCA_028710135.1 Gemmiger sp.
CCAGCACAAACAGCAGGTTTTGCGGGTTGGGGAGGTATTGGCGCAAAAGGGGAGATTTATATTCCGGCACCAGGTTATATTGCAGCACACAGTACCCCGATGCGCGGGGTATTACCTTATAGAAGTGGCCGCCCCCGGGCTGCCCCTGCACGGCGGCCCAGGCGTGGGCGGCATCGCCGGACGCTAGGTTGCCCCCCACCAGGCTGCCATCCGGCCCAAACACCGCGTACCGGCACAATTCGGGGATCATGGCGGGGGTAATCTCGGCGGCGGTGCTTAACGGCTCGTAGGCAAGGCTTGCCTGGGTTTGGGCATAATCTGCCGGGTACACCACATCGCCGGCCAGCAAAAGGGAGAAGGCAAGCAGCAGCCCCAGCCCAATCAGCACCACGGCAACCAACAAATACCCAAAATATTGCAGGAAAAACAGGGCCAGGGGAATCTCCCCTGGCGCTGTTCGTTTTTTTAATCGTCCCATTTATAGCCAATCCCCCAAACGGTTTTGATGGGCGCGTAGCCCTGGGCATCCAGCTTGGCGCGGATGTTTTTGATGTGGGTGGCGATGGTGGTATCGCTGCTGGCACCATCCAAGCCAAAAATATTTTCGTAAATTTGCTCCTTGGAAAATACCTGCCCCTGGTTGCGGGCCAAAAACTCGCAGATGGCGTATTCACTTTTGGTCAGGTTGGTGGGGGGGCCACCCTCGCCAACCACAAGCTGCCGGGACGAAAGGTTGAAGTGCGCCCCCGCAAAGGCCAAGCTGACAAAATGTTCCCGCGTTTCCCGCCGCAGGTGGGCCGATACCCTGGCCCGCAGCTCGGCCGCGCCAAAGGGCTTGCCGATATAATCGTCCGCGCCGGTTTCCAGCCCCTGCACAAGGGCGCTCTCGTCGGTTTTGGCAGTCAGGAACAGGATGGGGCAATCCACACAGGCACGCAGCTTTTTGCACAGGGCAAAGCCGTCCAGGTGGGGCATCATCACATCCAGCAAAATTAAATCGTAGCGGGCAAGCCCCTCAGCCGGGATGCACCGTGGGTCCTGCACGGCAGTTACCCGGTGCCCGTCCTTCCCCAAAACGTTTTGAATGATTGCCAGGATGGCAGGCTCATCGTCCACCGCCAAGATATTTGCCAAGCAAAGCACCACCTTTTTGTTTTATAAAGCGTTTTTGTTTTTGCGCGGGGGTTCCACAAATAGCATAGGAACTATTTTTAAAGAATTGATAAAGATTTTGCACCGGGGGTGGCAGAAGGTGGATTTTTTGGCGGGTAGCCTGTATAATAAAATTAAATAAAACCAAACAAAAAAGCAGGGAGGAATAAAAAACAATGGAGCCACAAAATGCCGCAACCACCACCGTAACCGCCATTTTGGTGGCGGCGGGTGCCTCCCGCCGGATGGGGTTTGATAAGCTAGGCTACCGGCTGCCGGGCGGCCTTACCGTGCTGGAAACAAGCGTTGCCGCGTTTGATGCCCACCCCGCCATCACCAACCTGGTGCTGGTGGCAGGGGAGAACGAGGCCGCCTGCCGGGCCGCTGCCGCCCGCTGCCATAAGCCCGCCACTGTGGTGCGGGGCGGCGCCACCCGGGCCGAGAGTGTGCGGGCCGGGGTGGCGGCGGCTACCGGGGCGCTGGTGGCCATCCACGATGCGGCGCGCCCCTTTGCCAGCCCGGCGGTTATTGCCGCGGCGGTGGCGGGGGCGGCGGCATACGGCGCGGCGGCCCCTGCCGTACCTGTTAAGGATACCATGAAAATGGTGCAAATAAAAGTGGGGGAAACCGCCCCCGCCACCCCCCTGACGGTGGCCGCTACGCCGGAGCGCGCCGCACTTTATGCCGTGCAAACCCCCCAGTGCTTTGACCGTGTGCTCTACCTGCGGGCGCTGGCGCAAGTAACGGGGCCGGTGCGGGACCAAATTACCGATGATTGCAGCCTGCTGGAGCTGGCAGGCTACCCGGTTCGGCTGACAGCCGGGGCGTATGAAAACTATAAAATTACAACCAAGGACGATTTGAAAGGAGAAAACAGGATGCGCATTGGGCATGGGTACGATGTACACCAGCTGGTGGAGGGCCGCCGGCTGATTTTAGGCGGGGTGGAGATCCCTTTTGAGAAGGGGCTGCTTGGCCACTCGGATGCCGATGTGCTGCTGCACGCTATCTCGGATGCACTGCTGGGCGCGGCGGCCATGGGGGATATTGGCCAGCACTTCCCCGATAGCGACCCACAGTATAAAGGGGCAGATTCTCTCAAGCTGTTGTGCGCGGTGGCGGGGCTGCTGCAAAAGGCGGGGTACCGGGTGGGCAATGTGGATGCCACCCTGCTCTGCCAGGCACCCAAGCTGGCCCCCTACATTGCGGCCATGCGGGGCAACATTGCGGGGGCGCTGGGCCTGCCCACCGGCGCGGTGAGCGTGAAGGCCACCACCGAGGAACACCTTGGCTTTACCGGTGCAGGGCAGGGGATTGCCGCCCATGCCGTGGTGCTGTTAGAAAATTGAAAACTGCCCAAAAAAGATGGAAAATTTTGTGAAAAAAGCCGCCGCCCCTGCCAAAACACCGCAAAATAGTTTGCAGCGGGGTGGTTGTATGGTATACTTAACTTCACCATACCTTGCGCGTGGCGGCAGGCACCCCCACCGCCCCGAAACGTGTGCGGGGCCAGGCCCCAGCCGCGTGGCAGGGCCGCTGCCTGGCCATGGTATGCAGGTATGGCAAGCTACTGCAAACCCGATAAAGCCCCACATGGTGTGGAATAACATAAAACCGGTAGGAGGAATCCCTGTGTTTGCGAGTAATGAACTTATCAGCAGCATTATCAGCAGCTTCCGCACCTTTAAGCCGCAGGACGCGGTGGATATCCTGCTGATTGCGATTGCCTTTTATGAACTGATTTGGCTGGCGCGAAAATCCAGCGCGGGGTTGCTGGTAAAAGGGCTGCTGCTGTTTTTGGGCTTTTATGCCCTGGCTAACTTTTTTGAACTGCGCACCGTTCGTTTTGTTTTGCGCAACGTGGTGCAAATCAGCTTTATGGCCGCCATCATCATTTTCCAGCCCGAGCTGCGGCGTGGGCTGGAGCGGATGGGCCGCTCCACCGCGTGGGCCGGGCGGCTGTTGCAGGGCCGACGAACCGACCCCACCCTGCGGGGCAAATGGCAGAGCGCCGTGGTTGCCATCTGCGATGCGGCCGAGCAGCTTTCCGATACCCGCACCGGCGCACTGATGGTGCTGGAGCGCTATAACGACCTGGCCGAGGTGATACGCACCGGCACCCCCCTGAACGCCAACGTGATACCCGAGATGCTGGGCACCATTTTTTACGAGGGTACCCCCCTGCACGATGGCGCGGTGGTGATACGGGATGGCCAAATTGTGGCGGCGGGGTGCGTGCTGCCCCTTTCCAACAATTTGCAGATGGGCAAGGATATGGGTACCCGCCACCGCGCCGGGCTGGGCATGAGTGAAAATTCGGACGCGATTGTGGTGGTGGTAAGCGAGGAAACGGGCATTATCTCCCTGGCAAAAAACGGGGTGCTGATACGCCGCCTTGACCGCCAAAACCTGTTTAACCTGCTACAGGAGGAAATTATCCCCCCGGAACCGGCCGATGGCCGGGAGCAGAGCGTATGGCACCAGCTTTTTGGCAAGGGAGGAGTGGATAGCCATGGAAAACAGTAAACCCAAGGCAGCGCCCGAGCAGCCTGCCGCAAAAAAAGTAATTTGGGATAACCGCCCCTTTATGCTGGTGCTATCCCTGGTGGCGGCGGTGTTGGCCTGGCTGCTGGTGATTATGGTGTTTGACCCACAATCCAACATAACCGTTGGCAATGTGGAGGTAAACTACGCCTACGATTCCACCAAATATACCTCCCAGGGGCTGGATATTGTTGAAAAAACCGATGTGAACAACGTGGTGGTTCAGCTGGATGGCAACGGCACCATCATTGGGGATATCAAAGCCAGCGATTTTGTGGTTTACCCCAATTACTCGAACGTAAAAGGCTCGGGGGAGGTTAGCCTCTCTTTGCTGGTGCGCATCACCAACACCCAATATTCCAGCGGCATCACGGCCTCGGTGGTAAGCCCCAAAACCGTGCAGGTGGTGTTTGATACCGTCAGCCAGAAAAACCTGCCGGTGGAGGTAGATTCCAGCACCATCACGGTAAAAAGCGGCTATGCGCTTACCAACAAGGCCGCCGTGCCCGCCGAGGTTACGTTGAGCGGCCCCACCAAAGAGCTGGATGGCATTGCCAAGGCGGTTGCCCATGTGACGACCGACGCCCCCCTAGACGATAGCACAACCCTGGAGGCACCCCTCGAATTGCAGGATGCCGATGGCAATGTGGTGGTGCCCGAATATGCCACACTGGACAATGCAAGCGCCACCGTTACCCTAACGGTTTACGCCGTGCGGGAGCTGCCCCTTACGATTGATTTTATCAACGTGCCCAGCGGGTTTGATACCTCTACCCTGCAATATTCCCTCAGCCAGGAAACCTTGCAGGTGGCCGGGCCGGTAAAAACCATCAATGCCCTAAGCGCGTTGAGCGTTGTCAGCTTTGATCTTGCCAGCCAGTTTGCCTTTGACCGGGATTATCAGCTCCCGGTGGAGCTGCCCAGCGGCCTAGTATCCCAGGATGGGGTATCGAGCGTTACCTTGAGCTTTGATACCGCCAACATGGGCACCAAGCAGGTAAATGTATCGAACATACGCTGCATCAACGTGCCCAGCAACTACGATATCACCGTTTTGTCGGACAGGGTATCCGGCGTTACCCTGTATGGCCCGGCGGAGGAGATTGAGGCACTTTCGCCCGATAGCGTGGTGGCCCAAATCGATTGCCAAAGCATTTCGGTATCGGCCGGACAGCAAATTATCCCGGTTTCCATCAGTATACCTGCCTCCAGCAAAATTTTTGCCACCGGCAGCTATACGGTGCAATGCCAAATTGATACAAAATAAACCCCGGCTGCCGGGGTACCACGCGGGGCGGCACCCCGCAGGAAAGGAACCGCGTTGCTTTTAGTCAGAGATATCCGCCTGCCAATCTCCTGCGGTGAACAGGATGCCATCGCGCGGGCTTTGCGGCTGTTGGGGCTGCCGCCACGGTATGCGGCGGCCTGCGGCATTGCCAAATTATCGGTGGATGCCCGGCACAGGGAGCCTGTGCTGGTGTATACCATTGCCATAACGCTCCAGGACGAGGGTGAGGAATCGGCTTTGGCCGGGGCCTTGCCCTGCGTCTGTTTCACCCGCAAGCCGCAATTTTCCTTTGCGGTAGGGGGGCAACCCCTGGCGCAGCGGCCTGTGGTGTGCGGGCTGGGGCCGGCGGGGCTGTTTGCGGCGCTGCTGCTTGCCCAAAATGGCTACCGCCCCCTGGTGCTGGAACGCGGCCTCGCGCTGGATGCCCGGGTGGCGGCGGTAACCGCCTTTGAACAAACCGGCAACCTTGCCCCGAACGCCAACATCCAGTTTGGCGAGGGGGGTGCGGGTACCTTTTCGGATGGCAAGTTGACCACCCGCGTGGGCGACCCACTCTGCGCCTTTGTAACCGAAACCTTTTTGCGCCACGGCGCGCCGCCCGATATTGCCTGGCGGCAAAAACCCCATGTGGGCACCGACCTTTTGCGGGGGATCATCACCTCCATCCGGCGGGAGATTGAGGCCCTGGGCGGCACGGTGCTGTTTGATACGGCCCTGACCGGGCTGCAGCTGGATGCCGGGGGAGGCCGCCTGCGCGGCATTGCCACCACCAAGGGCGAATTTGCCTGCCAAACGCTGATTTTGGCGGTGGGCCACAGTGCACGGGATACCTTTGCCATGCTGCATGGGCTGGGCCTGCCCCTTACCTGCAAGCCGTTTTCGGTGGGCTTTCGGGCGGAGCATTTGCAAACCGAGATTGATGCCAGCCTATACCACGGCGCGGCGGGCCACCCGGCACTGCCCAAGGGGGAGTACCAGTTAAGCCGCCAGGTGGGCGGCGGGCGCTGCGTATATAGCTTTTGTATGTGCCCCGGCGGCAGGGTGATGGCCGCCGCCAGCGAGGCGGGCGGTGTTGTTACCAACGGCATGAGCCT
Organism: Gemmiger sp.; assembly: GCA_028710135.1. Classification (GTDB taxonomy): domain Bacteria; phylum Bacillota; class Clostridia; order Oscillospirales; family Ruminococcaceae; genus Gemmiger. The sequence continues at coordinate 6,079 of JAQUSS010000122.1, forward strand.
GCACGCGCGGGATGGCAAAAATGCCAACGCGGCGGTGGTGGTAAGCCTGGACGGGAAGGATTTTGATAACGACCCAGTGAAGGCGGTGGCCTTCCAGCGGGGGTTGGAGCAGGCCGCCTACCGCGCCGGCTTGGCGGGCGGGGGCGCCCCGTATGCCGCCCCGGCGGAAACCGTGGGCAGCTTTTTGGAAGGCGCGGGCACGCTGGCGCTGGGCAGGGTAACACCCACCTACCCGCGCGGGGTGGCCCCCTACAGCCTTGGCAGCCTGCTGCCGGCGGAGCTGGCCGAGGCCCTGCGCACCGGGCTGCGCGCCTTTGGCAGCCGCCTTGCCGCCTACCGCGCCCCCGATGGGGTGCTGACCGGGCTGGAAACCCGTACCTCCAGCCCGGTGCGGCTGCTGCGGGAGGAACAAACCCTGGAATGTACCGCCCTGCCGGGGCTATACCCCTGCGGCGAGGGCGCGGGCTACGCCGGGGGCATTATGACGGCGGCGGTGGATGGGCTGCGCTGCGCGGCGGCCCTGATGGAACGAAACCGGCCAATGGAAGGCGAGTGCTGCGCGCAGCCGCAGAAGGAGTGAGGGCAACATGAAGGCGAAGGACGAACAAAATAGCTGGGAGCAAAACGAGCGCCGCGAGGAACCCCAGGGCGGTGCCGATTATCAAAATTATCAAGATTATCAAAACCAGCAAAACCGGCAAAACCAGCAAAACCAGCCCCGCGGGCGGGCGCGCCGCACCGCGAACGGGTACGGCTTTGACGATTTGGGAGATTTTGTGAACAGCGGGGTGCGGTTTGGTACCTCGGTGGGCGGCATGGTGCTTTCCAGCATTGCCGAGGCGCTGGATTCCGTGCAGGATTCCTTTCACAAGTACGGCAACAAGCAGGGCAGCAAGCAGGAGGCCCCCGCTACGCTGGCCCAGGTTTGCCGCCGCCTTGACCGTCAGCTGAACGA
>JAQUSS010000123.1:0-2954 GCA_028710135.1 Gemmiger sp.
CCAAAAAGCTGCGGGGCCTTATGCGCAAACTGTACCCCCGGTGGGAGGACGCGACGTTTTTTGAATTGCTCAACAAATTTGCTTTGCCCGAAAACAAGCGGATTCAAAAATTCTCCAAGGGGATGAAGGCAAAGCTGGCCCTGGCCGTGGCGCTTTCGCACCATGCGGAATTATTGATTTTGGATGAACCGACGAGTGGGCTTGACCCCGTTGTGCGCGAGGAAATTTTGGATATCCTTTTAGAATGTGCTGCGGACGAGGCACACTCCGTTTTGATTTCCTCCCACATCACGAGTGACCTCAAAAAGATTGCCGACAGCATTGTGCTGATACACAATGGGAAGCTGGTTTTTCAGAAGCCAAAGGACGATTTAATCTATCAATACGGCGTGCTTCGCTGCACACAGCCCCAATTTGAAACGGTTGCCCCGGCGGATGTTGTTCGCTATCGAACACAAGGCAATGTGGTGGACGCCCTGATTGCAGACCGAAAAAAGATAGCCGCCCAATATCCCGATTTTACCATCGATGCGGCAACGTTGGATGACATCATGTTATTGTACATCAAGGGTAGCAAAGAGGCGGCACGATGAAACATCTATTTCAAATCGAGCGCTACATTTTTTCGCAGTCACGCGCATTTTATTGGATACTTGCCGGTTTGGTTGGGTTAAACCTTGCCTTTTTAAAGCTTTCGCCGGTTTCCGGCGTTGCCGTAGATGGTGCCTATCTTACGAATTGGCTATTTTCGGATATTGCCACCCTATTCTGCGCCTGTGCCATCTTTTCCGGGTTCCAAATTTGCACCGGCTTCTCTAACGGAACCGTCCGCTCTATCGTAGCCGCCGGGCAGCGGCGAACCGCATGGCTTATCAGCAAATACGTTGCCTGGCTCTTGCCCTCGCTTGCCCTGCTCTTGCTCGACCCGCTGGTTACCACCTTGGCCGCAGCGGCGCTGGGGGGCCAGGGGCTATTTACCGCCGCCGTATTCGTTGGCATTGTGCGGCGTTTCTGTTTATCGGTTCCGCTTTATGCTGGCGTGTTGAGCGCCTTCTTCCTTGTGGGGATTCTTTTCCAAAACAGCGGCATCGCAATTTCCATAAACGTTGTGCTGGCGCTTCTGTTATACGGGGCATCCAGGCCCAACGGTTCCGGCTCTGCTGCCCTGCTGCAATATTCCCCGTCCTATCAGTTAAGTATTATGGGGTCGCAAGCCAATGTTCTTTCGCTGCCTTACCTGGTTGCGTGCTCGGCTTCCATTGCCTTTAGCTTGCTGTTTTTATTTCTTTGTGTGCTTCGCTTTCGCTATCAAGATGTATCTCATGCGGGGGGCTTATGAAAATTTCCATAGCGGTTGCACTAAACCGATTGAAAACATTGCTTTTCTTGTTATGCGGGCTTGCGGTTTTGCTTTTTGCCTGCACAAACGCCTACCCCATTGGGATTGGGAGCTATTCCACCCCGGAACACGTTTTGCGGGATATCTGCAAAAACAGCGTGGCCCCGCTCATTGCTTGCTGCATCTACATCAGCATCGCCCATGCGGAAGATTTTAACAGCGGGGTGGTTCGGCACCTGATTGCAAACGGTGTGCCCAGAAGCGCCATTCTATTCGGCAAGTACCTCCACTCGTTATTGGCCTGCCTGCTCCTTTATCTGGCGGACATTCTTTTGTCCGTCAGCGCGCTCAACCTCGCCCAGGGGGCAGGGATAACAAACGGCTGGCCCCTTGCTTTTCGTACCTTTCTATGTTCTGCTCCGTTTTTGGCCGCTTTGGTTGCCATGGTTCAGTTTATTTCGGTTGTATCGGTATATTCCGGCCTCTGCATGGCGGTTTCGGCGGCATCGGTTTTTGTGCTTACCGGCATCACAAACATCCTTACAAGGGTAGAGCCGCACACCATCCTGGCGTATCTACCGCTGGGCGGCATGATGCAGGCGGCAAATTATGTCGCTGCCCTCCCCCGGCGTACTGGCTCTCCCTCCTGCTATCGGTTGCCTTCGGCCTACTTTTTTATCTGCTGTCCTATCTCTTTTTCAAGGTGAAGTGAGTAGCTTTCACCACGCCTACCAAAGGGCAGCAAATTGCTTTAACCAAAGTATTGCGGGTAATGGGCCTGCATCTCGGCCTGTTCGCTGGCGTAGCGGGCCAGGTGGGCGTGTACGGCGGCGGCAGCGGCGGGTTTATCTTTTGCTAAAATCGCATTTAAAATTTCGGTGTGTTCCTCGGCAATGCGCAGCTTTTTTACGGCGGTAATGCTCACCGCGCGCACACGGTCGTAGTGGATGGTCATGCTGGATAGCAGGGCAAACACCTGGGCGGCATCGGCGGCAAGGTAAAGCTGGCGGTGGAAATCGTTATCGAGCGCAAACATTTTTTCCACATCCAAATGCTGCCAGTAGTGGGCCTGCTGGGCCAGGTTTTCTTGCAGGGCGGCGCGGTAGGGGGCCATATCCAGCGCACAGCAGCGCTCGGCCACGGCACGGTCCAGTGCCTCCCGCATAAACTGTGCCTCGCGGATGCGCTCAAAACAAATTTTGGCAATGGTACACCCCCGCTGGGGGTACACCTCCACAATTTTTGCCTTAGCAAGCTCCACCAGTGCCTCCCGCACCGGCGTGCGGGAAAGGCCAAGCTCCTGCGCAAGCACGCTCTCGCTCACCTTCGCGCCGGGGGCCAGCTCCAAATTTACAATATTTTTGCGCAGCATACGCAGGGCATAATCGCGCCCGGCTTCCCCCGGCTTTCGTTCCTCCAGCAGCATATGGCTCCCCCTTTGCTCGTTTGGGTTTTATTGCTTTTTAACTTTAGCATGGCGGGGCGGGTTTGTCTACAAGCTCCCCACCATAGGCCCACAAAAGCATCCCCTAAAACCGGCAAAGCGCGGGCAGCCAAAGGGCAAAAATTTGGTTTTGGGGCAGGCTTTGCCCCTTTTTGGTGCGCCTTTTGCACT
>JAQUSS010000123.1:2964-7000 GCA_028710135.1 Gemmiger sp.
TTGCACTGTTGCGGGGCGCAATTTATGGTTACGGCCCCTTCTCGCTCTTGCATTTTTTTAAAAAATCGGCTATCATGTACACCGTAGAGCACCGGCCCCCCTGCTGCGGCGCGGGGCACCCGGTAATAATTTTGAAAGAAGGCGGCCACACTATGGCAGAATTTAAATACGAAGTGATTGAGCGCATTGCCGTGCTATCCACCAACACCAACGGGTGGGAAAAGCAGCTAAACCTGATTAGCTGGAACGAGCACGAACCCAAGTACGATATCCGCGATTGGTCCCCCGATGGCAACAAGATGGGCAAGGGCGTTGGCTTAACGCGGGATGAACTGTTGACCCTGAAAGGCATTCTGGACGAATTGGAGCTGTGATGCAAAACTATCACCAGCAATTTTTGGAGCTGTATAACGCCAACATCACCCGCACCGGGGCCGATAGGCTGCTTGCCTGGCTGGAAACGACGGATTTTTTTACCGCGCCCGCCTCCACCCGGTTCCACGGTGCCTGTGAGCAGGGCCTGGTTATGCATAGCATCAACGTGTTTAACGCGCTGCAACAGCATTTTTACACCGAGGGTGAAAGTGTGGAGTCCTTTGCCATCTGTGGGCTGCTGCACGATTTGTGCAAGGCCAACTTTTACAAGGTGGGCACCCGCAACGTAAAAAACGATGCAACCGGCCAGTGGGAGAAGGTACCCTTCTACCAGGTGGCTGACCAATTGCCCTATGGCCACGGTGAAAAAAGCGTGTACCTGATTGAGCATTTTATGCGGCTGAAAACCGCCGAGGCCATTGCCATACGCTGGCACATGGGCGGCTTTGACGATGCGGTGCGGGGCGGCAGCTTTGCGGTAAGCGATGCCTACAACGCCTACCCCCTGGCCGTGCAGCTTCATATTGCGGACCTGGAAGCCACCTACCTGTTGGAGCGTGGCACCAGCCAGGTTGAAAATGGGCACTAGCCCCTACCCCGGCAACAAGAACAGGGCCTGCTTCGGCGGTTTACGCAACCGAAGCAGGCCCTGTTTTTTGTTGTTTTTTCGTGGTTTTGTGCGTTTTCGCCTTACCCGGCGTTGCCGCCGATGGCCCCCAGCAGGCCGGTAATGCCGCTAAACTGGCTGGTAAAGGCGTTAAACTGGCTTTGCAGGGCCGCCACATTGTCCATCAGCGCGGGCAGGCGGGTCAGCACATCGTTCAAGCTATCCACATCAATGGCCGATAGCTTATCCATCACCTCGGGCATGGTTTTCATCAGCCGGGTCAGCTCGCCGGTATCCAGTTGGTCCAGGCTTTCCTGCAAGGTATTGGCAAGCGCGTTCACCTGGGTGCTTGCCTCCAAAACATTTTGGTAGGCCACGTTGGTTTGGTGCCACATCACCCCAACGGCCAGGCAAAGGGCCAGCACCAAAATGCCGGTTACCCAAAAGCGAATTTTTTGGTTGCGCAGCAGGGCGCGGTTTTGTGTATCCTCCAGGGCCAGCAGCGCCTCCACACGGTCAAGCTGTAGCTTCATATCGGCTATATCAATTTTGCCGTCCTTCGTTTCGTCATCGGCCGCGTGCAGGGCGGCAATGTGGGCATCCAGCTCCTGCTGCATGGCATCGTTTTTTGTATTGTTCATGGGCAACCTCCTAAAGCAGTGCCGCCGTGGTGGGCGGTTTCCCCCATTATAAACCAAAACGCAAAAAAACAAAAGCAAAAATTGCGCGGCAACGCTCTCTGTTGCCGCGCAATGGTACGCTATGCTGCGGTTTTGCGGGCGGGCCCGCGCCCTTTAGGGGGCAAGGCCCGGTGTGCGGGTATCCTCCATCACAAACCAGAAGGTACTGCCCTGCCCCAGGGTGCTATCCACCCCAAAGGCAAACCCGTGCTGCTGCAAAATTGCCTTGGTGATGGAAAGCCCCAGCCCGGTGCCGCTGCGCCCTGCATCCTTGCGGGAGCGATAGTAGCGGTCAAAGATATAGGGCAAATCCTCGGGGGCAATGCCGGGGCCGTGGTCCTCCACCTCCACCCGGCAGCCGCCCGGCAGGGGGATGGCCCGCAGCACAAACACCCCATCGGCCCCCATGTGGTGGGTGGCGTTGCCCAGCAAATTGTGCAGCACCCGCTCCATCATGGCAGGGTCGGCGGTAACCGGGCATTCGCGGTCAGCCTCCAGGGTAAGCGTCCAATGGTTTTGGTCGCAGATGGCATCGTACCGCCCCGCCACCTCAAAGCAAAGCTGGCTCATATCAAAGGCTACAAGGTTTGGCTTCTCCGCCCCGCTGGATACCTTGCTCAACTCCATCACGCTGTTCACAAGGCCCGAAAGCCGGTCGGTTTCGTCCACAATAATATTGCACTGCTCGGTGCGGCGGGTATCGTCGGCACCAGTAATATCCCGTATGGTTTCGGCGTAGCCCTTAATCAGGGTAAGGGGGGTGCGCAGGTCGTGGCTAACGTTTGCCAGGATATCCTGCTCCAGCTGGGCCGAGTGCTTCACCTCGCTGGCCATATGGTTAAATTCCTGCGCCAGCAGGCCCAGCTCGTCCCGCCGGGGGGCGCTAATTTGCACATCGTAGTTGCCCTCGGCAATCTCCCGCGCGCCGGCCGAAAGCTTTTGGATGGGCTTTGTAAACCACTGGCTGAACAGCATGGCAAGCAGCAGGTTTAGCACCAGCAGCCCCAGGGCAATCAGGGGCAGCATCCCGCCCAGCACCTCGGCCGCGGTATCAATTTGGGCCAGGCTGGCCGATAAAATTACCGCGTAGCTACCATCGGCCGAAAGGCGGCCCACCGCCAACTGTTTGTTCCCGCCGGAAGCAACGATTTGGCAAAGGCTGCCCTGGTTGAACAGTTGCTGGCGCAGCCGGATTGCCGCCGGGGTATCGCGGGTATAATCGAGCGAGCCGCCGATGGTACCCATGCTCTCGTGCAGCACGCAGGGGTACAGGTTTTCCATATAGGCAATGCTGCGGAAGGTGGCATCGCTGATATCCACGCAGCAGCTATCCAAATTAATCTGCCCGGATTCCACAGCCTTTTGCAGCTGGCCAAAAAAATCGTCATTTACCTCCAGACGCCAAAAATCCCGGCTGGCAATGGGGGCACCAAAGCCATCAATCATCCCCACCAGGGTATCCACCCGGCTTTCCAGCTGGGCGCGTATGGTTTTGTTGTACCGGGGCTGCAACCAAAAGGTAATCAGCGCCCAAACCAACAGCAGGGTAAACAGGGTAATGCCCCCCATAAACAGCATAAGCTGCCCCCGCACCCCCAAAACTACCCCGGGCTGGTTGTGGGGTTTCCGCCGTGGGGCGGCCGATTTTTGCACGTTCATGCTATTTCACCACCGCTACCTTACAGGCTATCGGGGTCGAACTTATAGCCGATGCCCCACACCGTTACAATGTAGTTGCGGCAGGGGCCAAGGTGGCTGCGCAGCATTTTAATGTGGGTATCCACCGTCCGGTCCTCGCCGTAATAGTCGTAGTTCCATACCTTTTGCAGTATTTTCTCGCGCGAGAGGGCAATGCCCTTGTTGCTTACCAAAAACACCAGCAGGTCAAACTCCTTGGGGGTAAGGGCAGCCTCCTGCCCGGCAATTTTTACGCTGTGGCTGGCGGTATCGATATGCAAATCTCCAAAGCTGTAAACCGAGCTATCGTCCTGGGCGCGGGGCATGGTGCGGGCCAACACGGCCTTCACGCGGGCCACCAGCTCCCGCGGGGAGAACGGCTTTACAACATAATCGTCCGCGCCGCCCTCCAGCCCCGCCAGCTTATCGTATTCCTCGCTGCGGGCCGTCAACATAATCACGGGGGTCATAATTTTGCGGGTGCGCATCTCCCGCAGGCAGCTCATGCCATCCATAAAGGGCATCATGATGTCCATCAGCACCAAATCAATGCCCCCGTTCGCCAGCACCGAGAGTGCGGCGGTGCCATCGCTCGCTTCCTCACAGGCAAAACCGCTATACTGAAGCTGCTCTCGAATCAAATCACGGATACGTGGCTCATCATCAACAATTAAAATTCTGGCCATAGCGAAACCTC
>JAQUSS010000015.1:0-5045 GCA_028710135.1 Gemmiger sp.
CACGGGCCGCAGGATGTGGCAGCTTTTGCCGGCCATGTAAACCTCCGCAATGGCGGTGCTCATCCAAATCGAGATGCTATCGGCGGCAACGATCCACTGCTTGACGCTATCGGCAAAAATTACATGGAAATTTGGCCGCTTTTTCGAGAGTGCATCGAGTGCCGGGCTGTTCCACTCGCTGGGGTGGCGGCGGTAAACCAGCTCCACCTCCGGGTGGGCGGCCAGGTATTCATCAAACCAGCGCAGGGTTTCGGCCATCGATACCCGGTTGGTTTTGGCAAAGCCGGTAAAATCGGTGCCGGCCATTTTCGATAGCGCCGCAACCTCGGCTTCGTCCATGCTGGCGTAGCCAAAGCTGCTGATGTAAAGGTGCAGCTGCTTGGTGGCATCCAGCCCAAATTCGCGGCAGAGCGCGGCTTTTGTTTTAAAGTAGCCCGCAAATTCCGGGCGGAGAAAATCCATCATCACGGCCCCGGTAACGGGGGTGTTTTTGGCGGGCATCCCGTGGGCCTGCAACCGTTCGGCGGTTCTGCTGCCCCAGCAGGTTTGGATGCACCGCTTGGCGTTGCCCCCCATGTTAAACCAATCGCCTTCCTCCTGTGTGTCGGAAAGCATTTGCTCCCAGTGCAGGTTCACAACACGGTCGCACCGGCCAATGTTGTTGTACACATGGCTGTTCAGCGCCTCGTTATCGTACATACAGCTTGCAACCAACACCTTGGGCTTATCGGTGGTGAACAACCGCAGCGCCTTGGCGGCAAGCAATTGCCGAATTTCAACCCGGTAGCCCCGGCGCTCCAGCTCCAGCTTTAGCAAAAGGTCGCTCTCGTACTCCCGGACGGTATGCTCGTATAAAATTAAAAAATCCAATGCCAAAATGCGGCCCTCCTTCCGGCAACACCCGGCCGGCCCGCCCCCGTGGGGGCGGCCATGCTACGCCATATCGGTGAAAAGCTGGGTCGTCCAACCGGGCAGGCCGTACCGCTCGTCCAGGTGGAAACCATCAAAAAACTGCTTGTCGTCGTCAAATTCCGGCCGGTTCTGCCACTCGTAATCCAGCAGGGTGAAGCCGTATTCCGCCGCCCAGGCCCTTAGCTGGGGCAGCACGGTATCCGCCATGGCGGCATCAATGCCGTAGGGCTGGCAAATTTCCGTCAACACATTGTCGGCCATGGGGGGCAGCACCACCGTTAGGGTAATGCCCGCCGCACGGCAGCGCGCGGCCAGGGCCTCCAGCTCATAAAAATAGCTACTCAGCGCCCAGTTTTGGCATTTTGGCGCAATTACGGCGGGGTAATCGTACAGCTTTTTGTGCAGGGGCAGGGTGGTGCCATCGTCCCCTTGGTAATCCGCCGCCGTCCAATCGCCCGATTCAATGGTATCGGGCGTGTTTTTTAAGGTATCCATAAACACCGTTAAGGCGTTAACGTTATATTCCAGGTTAAAGCAGTAGGCCAGCGGGTTTTGCAGGGTATCCTCCAGCGTGGCAAAACGGTCGGTGTTATAGTGGGTGTTCAGGGTGTAGAAGGATAACTCCACCAATAGTTCCTCCACCTGGTTGCCGGTATCCAGCAGGTAATTGGCAAGGTCAAGCGTTTCTTTTAGGGAGGCCCCGCCAAAGGCCAGGTTTTGCCAGCTTTGGCCCGAAACCTGCGCAACCAGCCCCAAATCCAGGTGGGCCAGGCGAGAATCGCCCAAAATCAGCCGGGTGCCGGGGGCTTGCTGGTAGGCCCGCACCCGCGCCACCGGCTGGGTGGAGGAGGCGGTGGGCTTTAGGCCAAAATAGTTGTTTGGCTCAAACGCCACAAAAAATGCAAACCAAACCAGTACCGGCACCAAAAGCAGGGCCACCCGGCGAAGAATATTCTTCATTTTTGGCACCCTACCTTTCTTTTTATAACGGGTCGTAACGGGTCGTAACGGGTCATAGCGGGTAAAAACGGGGGAAAGCGGGAGGAATTAGGCCGCCCCCCTAAAAATCCGCCCCCTAAAAATTGGCGTAAAGGCTGAACCCGGCGGCGCCGTACCCGCCGTTTTGCAGGATGTACCCGGCCAGCACTGCTACAACCAGCGCATAGTAGATGGCGCGGCGGCAGGGCAGGGCGGCCAGCACCAGCTCGGCGGGTTTGTTTTTAAAGTGCAGGCCACGCTGGGCATCCAGCCAAAAGGCCAGCGCCAGGCAAAGGGGCACAAACACCAGGTAGGCGGCCACCATCAGCCCGTTGGCGTAAAAGCCGGTGTACAGGGCGCTGTACAGCTCTTGCCCAAAGCGCAGGGGCGAAAACCCGCGCAGGCAGCCCGCCAGGTAGAGAAACGCATCCCCCACCGTGCCGCTGTTTGGCCCGCTGCCCACCCGGAAAAACACCATGCTAACCGTCCACAGCGCCAACACCCCGGCCCGCTTGGCCCACAGGGCGGCGGCGGGGGGATGCTTGGCGGGGCGGCCGAGGCGGCGGTGGAGCAGTTCCTCCCCCACGCGGTAAAACGCTTGCAGCAGCCCCCACACCACAAAGGGCAGGGTGTTGCCGTGCCAAAACCCCGAGAGGAAAAAGACGCAAAAAACGCAAAACTCGGTGGGCAGGTGCTCTCGCTTTCCTTTTATAAAGGGCAGGCGGCTGGCATCGGCCCAGGCAAGGGGCATAAACAGATAATCTTGCAGCCAGCTTGAAAGCGAGATGTGCCAGCGGCTCCAAAAGCCGGAAAAATTGGTGGCAAAAAAGGGCGTTTTAAAGTTTTCAGGCAGCACAAGGCCCAAAAACAGGCCGGTGGCTCGCGCCATTTCGGAGTAGCCGCAAAAATCAAAATAGAGCTGGAAGGTGTAGCCCAGGGCCGCCAAAATCAGCACCGGGCCGCCGTAGGTGGCGTAGTTGCCAAACACCTGGTTTACAAAAAGGCCCAAAACATCGGCAATGGCCACCTTTTTAAAAAGGCCCAGCGCAAACAGCCGCAGCGCGTTGACGGTGCGGGTTTCCTCAAACCGATGCTCGGCCCGGAACTGGGGCAAAAGCTGCCCCGCACGGCAGATTGGCCCCGAGGTGACGGTGGCAAAAAAGGTGACAAACAGGGCGTAGTGTACAAAATTGGTTTCGACCGGGCAATCGCCCCGGGCGGCATCAATCAGGTAGGAGATGCTGGCGAAGGTGTAAAAGCTGATGCCCAGCGGCATTACAATATCGGGCAGGGTGATGGGAAGCAGATGGGCGGCCTTAAAAAAGTTGAAATACTTAAAAAACGCCAAAATTGCCAGGCTGCCCAGGATGCCCAGCCGCAAAAAGGCCGTTTTGTGCGGCCCCGCAAGCCCCCGGCCCACGCCGTAGCTAAAGGCCGCAAGCCCCACCGTAACCAAAAACAGCCCGGGCGCGGCGGCCAGGTAAAACACCCAGCTTGCCCCCAGCAAAAAGGGCGATTGCCACCGCTGGGGCAGGTGGAGGTAGCACACGGCCACCGCCAGTAAAAACGCAAAAAAACCAAAGCTTTGCAGGCTCAAGGGCGGGGGCCTCCTCTCTTGGGTGGATGGGCTTAGGGGGCAGGGCGGCCCCGCAAAGGGCACACTGCCAGAATTGAACGTTACTATTATACCGTTTTCGCCCCCCGCTGTAAAGCCGGGCCCGCGTTTTTTGCCGCCCCACCGTATGGCTTTGGCAGGGCGGGGGTAGGCATTACGGCTGGGGGTTTTGTAGCTGGGCTACAAAATAGCGGTAGAAGCGGCGGCGGGCATCGCAGTAGAGGTTGGGGCGCAGGGTGGCATCCCCCGCATAGTCCCGCTCGCGGCGGCAGCCGCCCCGGCAAAGGGGGTAGGCGGGGCAGCGGCGGCAGCGCGGCTCCACCTTGGTGGAGCTTTCGGTAAAGCGGCGCAGGGCGGGGCTTTCGCACAGGGCGGCAACGCCGGTGGATAAAATGTTGCCCAGGGCGTAGGCATCCTCGCAGTAAAAATCGCAGGGGTAAACGGTGCCATCGGCCTCCACCACCAGCTGCCCGGCGCAGCGGCCTTGCAGGCCGCACATTTCCGGCGGCTGGCCCTGGGCAAGGCGCATCAAATTGTCAAGGTGGCGCACCGATACATACTGCCCGGCCCGCCAGGCGGCCAAATATAGGTCCAGCAGCCGCTTTTGAAAGCGGTAGTATTGCTCGTTATCCAGCGCCCAGGGGGCGGTGAAGGGGCGCTGGCCAACCGGCTCTAGGCTGGTGGTAAATTGCAGGTTTTTGCAGCCAAGGCCTACAAAAAATGCCCATATATCGTCAATGTGCGCGGCAACCTGGGGCGTTGCCACCGCCAAAAGGTTTACCGGTACCCCCTGCTGTTGCAGCCGCAGCAGGGCGGCCTTCACCCGGGCAAAGGTGCCGTTGCCCGCGGCATCCACCCGCCAATGGTCGTGCTGGGCGGCGCGGCCATCCAGCGAAAGCCCCACCAAAAAATTTTGCTCCTTCAAAAAGGCGCACCAGGCATCGTCCAGCAAAATGCCGTTGGTTTGCAGGGCGTAGGAAACCTCGCTGCCGCTTTGGTTCTTGCTTTCTACAGTGCGTATAAAAAACCTATAAAAATCCAAACCGGCAAGCGTCGGTTCCCCACCCTGGAAGCAGTAGCTTACCTGCCCGCCCGCCGCATAGGCCAGCGTTTTTTCTATCAGGGCGGCGGCGGTTCCTTCCGCCATAAGGCCACGGTCAAATTGGGCGCGGTGGGCCGCCACATCCTTATAAAAACAGTAGCGGCAGGCAAGGTTGCACCGCCCCGAGGCCGGTTTTACCAGCACCGTCAGGTTTTGTTTCATCTCCAGCTCTCTCCTTTTGGGGGCGCGCCCTTGCAGCCTTTGCAAGCCTTTGCTGGCTTTTGCAGGGGCACGCCCAAATCCTTTTCAGCATAGCGGATTTTGGGGCTTCTGTCCAGTGGTTTGCCGCTGGGGCGCTGCAATTTGCGGGTGGGCGGCCGGGGCATCGCCGGGCTACGGCCCGGCTCGCCCTCGCCGCCCGCCCATGCCGCCGGAGCCCTGCCACCCGCCCATGCCGCCAAGCCTTGCCATATTTCGCCCGGCCCCGCCACCTCGCCG
>JAQUSS010000015.1:5145-33901 GCA_028710135.1 Gemmiger sp.
GGGCCATGCCGCAAGCTGCCCCGCCACCTCGCCGGGGCCATGCCGCAAGCTGCCCCGCCACCTCGCCGGGGCCATGCCGCAAGCTGCCCCGCCACCTCGCCGGGGCCATGCCGCAAGCTGCCCCGCCACCTCGCCGGGGCCATGCCGCAAGCTGCCCCGCCCCGCCACAACCAAAAACCCCCAAGCACGTTTTTAGGGTGCTTGGGGGCCGCAAGGCATTTTTGGTTTTTGGGTTAGGAACCGGCCAGGGTGGTGTTGCGGTACTCGTTGGCGCTGCGGTTTTCGAGCTTTTTAAAGATGCGCGAAAAGTGGGTTACATCCGAAAACCCGACGGCCTCGCTTACCTCCCATATTTTTTTGGAAGGGTCGGCCAGCAGCTCCTTCGCCTTGGCAATGCGGATGCCATTGAGCAAATCCGAAAAGCTTTGGTTGGTGTTTTTGGCAATCAGCTTGGAAAGGTGCCACTGGCTTACATACACCTTCTCGGCTACCTCGGGCAGGGTCAGCTTTTCGGCGTAGTGCTGCTCCATATAGGCGGTGGCCTGCTTGATGATAAAATTTTGGGCGTTCTCGGCCGATTGCACGGCATCCGGCGCGGGCGGGCCGCCCAGGTTTTTTACCATCTGGGCCAGAGCTTCCTCCAAATCGTGCATTTTGCTGGGCTTTAGCAGGTACCGCACAACCCCCAGGCCGATGGCACGCTGCGCGTACTCAAAATCGGGGAAACCGCTTAAAATGGCAATTTGCAGGTGCGGAAATTCGCTGCGCACGGCGGCAATCAGGGCAATGCCATCGGCACCCGGCATACGAATGTCGGTAAACAGGATATCGGGCTTTTGCTCGCGCAGTAGGGCCTGCGCGGTGATGCCATCGGAGGCAGTGGCCACCACCTCGCAGCCGTAACGCTGCCAAGGCATCACCTTGGTGAGGCCCGCCACAATAATATCCTCATCATCCACAATCATCACACGGTACATTGTGCTACGCCTCTTTCCTTTTCAAACGGCCGAAAAGCCGCCTTTTGCAAGGGGGGCGGCGGGCTTTGCCCCAGCGGCAGCGCCCCGCCGCCCTTGCCCTGCGCAATGCGTTGCTTTTGGGCAGCCTGTTGTGCTTTATACCCATTGTAGCACATTTTTTGCCGGGATGCGAACGGTTTTAGCTCTTGACGGCACCGGCTGTAAGGCCCTTGATGATGTAGTTTTGCAGGAAGATATACACCACCAACACCGGGATAACCACCATAACCACGGCGGCGACCATCAGGCCGTAGTTGGTGCCGGCCTGGCTGGAAATTTCGTTCAGCAGGCGGGTGATGGTGAAGAACCGCTTGCTGCGCAGGAAGAACATTTGGGTAAATAGGTCGTTATAGCTCCACAGGAAGGTGAAGATGCCCACCGTGGCAAAGCTGGGCTTGGCCAGCGGCATGATAATGCGGAAAAAGATGCGGAACACGCTGTAGCCCTCCAGGTAGGCAGCCTCCTCCAAATCAATGGGCAGGCTGCGGATAAAGCCCATTAAAATGATGATGGCGAAGGAGAGGTTGCCGGCAATTTGGGGCAAGATAACCGAGAGCCGGGTGAGCCAAACACTGCCGGTGTTGACGATGTGCCAGCTGTTTTCCATCCGGAATACCGGGATGATGGTGGAGAACACCGGGAACATCATGCTGGCAACAATCATGGATTGGCAGAACCCGCGCAGCCGAAAATGGTAGCGCACCAGGCCGTAGGCCGCCAGGCCCGCCAGCACCACCACCACCACCGTGACAATGCCGCTGATGGCAAGGCTGTTGATGTAGGCCGAGCCGATATCCACCCGCTTGAAGGCGGTAAGGTAATTTTCGAGGGTGAATTTATCCCCCATGGGCAGCGAGAAGGTATCGCTGCGGATAAGCCCCTTGGGCTTGAAGGAATTTTGAATGACCCATATAAACGGATAGATGGTGGTGGCCGCCCAAAGGCAGAGTGCCGTATAAATCAGTATCCGGGCCGGGGTAATTTTTTTGGAAACCATAACAGGCACGCTCCTTTCAGTAATCCTCTTTATCCTGGAACAGGAAGTTGGCTACACGGCTGATGATAACACCCAGCACCACAATCAGCACGGCAATGGCCGAGCCATAGTCTACATCGGCCATGTTCATGGTTTGGTAGTACATATAGGTGCCGGTCAACCAAGATTTATCCAGCGGCATACCGCCCACAAACATCGTCCAGGGCAAATCGAACACCTTGAGAGAGCCGGTAATGGCAAGCACCAGGCAGGTGCAAAGGGTGGGGCGCAGCAGCGGCAGGGTGATGTAACGCACCCGCTGCAGGCCGGTGGCGCCATCAATCTCGGCAGCCTCGTACAAATCCTCCGAGATGTTGTTGAGCCCGGTTACAATGATGACAAAGTAGAAGCCCACATACTGCCAAATGATGGGTAGCACCATGGTAAGGAAATAGTGGTTGGGGTCTTTCCAGTCAATATTTTCTTTGATGAGGCCAAGGTTCATCAACAGTTGGTTGAGCATACCGCCGTTGTACAAAAAGATGAGGTTGAACAGCAGGCCCAGTGCCGTGGCGCTGATGACAATGGGGAAAAAGTAGACGGTGCGGAAAAACTTGCCCCCAAAGGGGATGTTATCCACCAGCAGGGCCAGCAGCAGGGCTATGCCAACCTGGAACACCACGGTAAGCACCATCAAAACCATGGTGTTTTTTAAGGCGGTGCGCATCAGGGGGTCGTTGGCAATTTTCAGGTAGTTTTCGTACCAGGGGGTATTCATGCCACGGCCACTTTCCCCCAGGCCGCCAATCTGCTGAAAGCTGTTGTAGATGTTCATGAAAAACGGATAGTAGAGGTAAAAGGTTAAAAACGTAAATGTGGGGATAAGAAAAAGCGCCAGTGGGCCCTTCTTTTTGTACATCACGGTCAAGTCACACCCTTTTGGTTATTTGGGCAGGCAGTGCCTGCCGGTTTTTTTGAAAAAGGCCGGGGAGCTTTTGTATGCTCCCCGGCCTGCTTGTAGTTTACATATTACTCGGCCAGAGGCGTGGCAAGCGCCGTTTCGATTGCCGTTGCGGCGGGGGTGGTGCCAGTGACAATATCCTTCACACTGGCAAACAACACGCTGCGGGCAGTCTGGTTCAGGCCATCCTGCACGGCACCGGCCAAACCGGTTTTGTTGTTGAACATTTCAATCGCGGCCTTGTGCAGGCTATCGGTATCGCTCACTTCCGGAATGCCGGATTTCAGGGCGGTGGGGGCACCGGCGGCAAACTTGTTTACCTGCTCGTCGGTGGTCATGTATTCAACAAATTTAACAGCGGCATCACGCTTGGCAGGGTCGTTCCAGGCATTTTCGGTGATGTAGTAGCCCATGGAGATACCACCCACAATATCGGTGGCTTTGCGGCTGCCGGCACCCGGCACATAGGTAACGGTGTAATCGTCAATGTTTGCCACGTTGCCCTCGGCATCGTCGGTACCGGTAAACCAGCCCACTTTCCAAGAGCCATCAATCGCAAAGGCGGCTTGGTCGTCGGCCATCATCTGGAAGGTATCGGCATCGCCGGCCGTCAGGGTGTTGGTGGGGAAGAAGCCCTTATCGTACATTTCCTTCATGGTGTCAAAGCCGGCGGCCCAACGGGTGCCTGCGGCATCGGTGCTGCTGGCAGGAACCTCGGCGTGCTTGGCAACATCGCCCTGGTTGAGGATGGTGTACTCAAACCAGTAGTGGGGAACCTCGGCCAGGCTGCAAGCAACGGGGGTGTAGCCCTTATCCTTAATGGTTTGGCAATCGGCCATAAACTCATCCCAGGTGGTGTTGGCATCGGGCACTTCTACGCCACAATCGGCCAGGACTTTTTTGTTTACAAACAGCCCTTCCCAGTAGCCGCTGGAGGGTACCGCGTAGGCCTTGGCATCCACAAAGGAGAGCGGCATGGCGGAATCCAACATATTGGTGGCATACTCGGGGTACTCGGCGCGGATGGTATCAATCGAAACAACCTTGCCGTTTTTGATGAACTCGTTGGCATCGGTGCCGGTAAAGAAGAAGAGAACATCCGGCTCGCTGCCGGTTTGGAAGTCGGCCTTTACCTGGGCCTTCCACTGCTCGTTGGAGGTGGCAGATTCATCCACCACGGTGTTGCCGGTGGCATCCTCAAAGCCCTTAACGGCATCCTCGTAGTTGGCGCGGTTGCCATCGTCGCCGCCGTAGGAGGTGACAACGCGAATTTCGGTGGCGGCAGCCGCGGTGGTGGAATCGGTGGAAGCGGCGGCATCGGTGCTGCTGGATGCTGCCTGCGAGGTGGATTCGGCGGTGGAAGAAGACGCGGCGCTGGGTGCCCCGCAGGCAGTCAGCGCGGTGGCGCTCATGCAGAGCGCCAGGATGGTGGCAAGTGACTTTTTCATAGAAATCTAATCCTCCATGTTTCCTCTTTAGTGCCCGGGGGCGCGGGGACGGTTGCCGCATGGGTGTGCTGCCCCGCCGGTGTTCCCCTGTGCTTTCTGTACTTTTATCATATACCCCGGCAGCGCTGTTTTGAATGAATATACTTGTTCTATGTTGGCAAATTTTGTCCGTCTTGCCCATAACGGGCCAAAAACAGGGCAAAACCCCTGCCCGGCGCGGTGGCAGGCAACCGGCGCTAGCCTTGTTCGGGCGCAATTTTGATGGTGATGCGGGAGAGGGTGCAGCCGGTGGAGGTTAGGGTAATGGCAAGGCCGCACCCCGCCCCGTACAGCATACGCACCCGCTGGTGCACGTTGCGTATCCCCAAGGAGCCGCTGCCCGTACCCTCGGGCAGGGGGTCATCGGAGAGTAAGGTTTGTATCTTCATCAAATCGTCATAGGTGGTAACGCCATCGTTCTCAATTTCCAGCAGCAGCAAATCCCCCTCGCGGCGGGAGCGGATGGTGATGGTGCCCTTTTGGATGGGGTTGATGCCATGCTCCACCGCATTTTCCAGCACGGGCTGCAAAATCAGGCGGGGCACGTAACAATCCAGGGTATCGGGGGCAATCTCCTTTTGGATGGTCAGCCGCTTGCCCAGCCGCTCCCGGATGATAAACAGGTAGGCATCCACATACATCATCTCCTCCGAAAGGTGAATTTCGGGGCGGTGGCGGCGGTCCATGGCGGCCTCCAGCATGGTGGAAAGTGCCTCCAGCATCTGGCTTACCTTCACATCCTCGGCAAGGCGGGCCTCCCAATTGATCATCTCTAAGGTATTGTTGAGGAAATGCGGGTTAATTTGGCTTTGCAGTGCCATAATGCGGGCATCGCGCAGGGCCAGCTCCTCCCGGTAAATATGCTCAAACTGGTTTTGCAGCTTGCCGCTCATGGCGTTAAAGCTGCTGCCCAGGTAGCAAAATTCTCGGCTGCCCATCTTTTCGGCGGGGATTTGTATCCCAAAATGCCCGTTTTGAATCTCGCCCGAGGCATCGGATAATAGGGCGATGGGCCGGTTTACCTTGTGGTAAAGCAGCAAAATTACCGCCCCAATCAGGGGCACCAGCAGCAGCGAGAGGGCCGCCAGGGTAACCAGAATGCTTTTTACCTGCTCCCGCAGGGGGGTCATATCGCAGCAGATGGTATAGCCCAGGGCGCCGCCGGCCGTCAGCTTTTCGCAGCCCGCCACGGTGGCATCGGCACCACCCGCCGCCACCAAGGTGGGCGCGGCGGGGGTGGTGCCGGGTGGGGGCGGGGGGCAGGCATCGCCCATCAGCGGCAGGGTGGCATCCCCCAGGCGCACCGTGCAGGCGGTGGCCCAAAGGGCGTTGCGCAGCCCCTCAAACAGCACCTCATCGTTCAGCTCCATCACCAGCACCGCGTAGGCGTGGTAATTTTCATCCAGCAGGTTGCGCACCATGTACAGCCGCCCCTGGGCTTTCAGGACGGCAAAATCGGTGCCCAGTGCCTCGCTGCCGGCCAAAACGGTATCCCGCACATACTTTTGGTACCGCTGCACCGAGGTGTAGGAGGAGGTGCCGGCATAGGTATAGATGGAGCGATCCGGCAGGGCGCGGAAGGTGATGATGGCATTGCGGAACTTTTCATCGTATTTATATTGCTCGTTCAAAAAACGGCTGACGGCGGCATACAGGGTGGCTTCATCCCCGGTATGGCGGTAGTCGTTCCAGGCATCGTTCAGGGTGGTAAGGTAGCTGGCCTTGCGGCTGGCCGCCGTGGCGGCATCCAGGTTGCGGGCCGCCATGGCGGCGGCGTTTTGGGTGCTTTGCAAAATATCCTTGTGGGCCTGGCTGCGCACATTTTGCATAAAATACTGCCCGCCCAGCCACACCACCAACAGCATGGGGATGGCAAAGCATAGCATAATCACCCCCACCATGGCGGGCTTAAGCCCCAACCGGCCTTTGTGGGTGGCTGTGTGCGGTGCTGTTTTCATCATGCAAATTCCCTCCTGGTTTGGCAGTGCGGCCTGTTCAAACGGCAAGCCCGATGGGTTTTCTGTTGTGTGATAAGCCTATACCAGTATAGCAAAAAGGGAGAGCCTGGCGGCCCTCCCCTCAAAAAATATCTGTTTTTAGGTTACACTGACAAAAAATCCATAAAAATTTTGGATGTTTTTTCAGCATCGGCCAGGGTGCTCATCTCGCAAAAAACGCGCAGCAGCGGTTCCGTGCCCGAGAACCGGGCAATGACCCAACCGCCGTTTTTAAAGTAGATTTTGCAGCCATCCAGGTAGCTTACCTTTTCCACCTCGTAGGGCAGGGCGGGTAGCTGCTTATCCGTCATCAGCAGGGTGTACACGTTCTCTTTTTGGGCGGGGGTAAAGCGCAGGTCGTGCTCGGCCATCTCAAAGGTGCCGTAGGTGGTCAAAATTTCCTGCCAAAGCTCGCTGAGCTTGCGGCCGGTTTTGGCAAGCATCTCTACCAGCAGGGTGGCCGCGTAGATGCCATCCTTGCCTTGGATGTGCCCCCGCACCGTCAACCCGCCCGAGCTTTCGCCCCCGATGATGGCCCCGGTTTCCACCATTTTGGCCGAAACATATTTGAAGCCCACCGGTACCTCGTAGCAGGATTCGCCAAAGCTTTCGGCAATGCGGTCAAGCAGGTGGGTGGTGGCCAGGTTGCGCACCGCCGCGCCGTGCCAGCCCTTGTATTTCATCAGGTAGTAGTAGAGCAGCACCAAAATTTTGTTGGGGTGCAAAAACTCGGCCTTATCGTCAATAATGCCCAGCCGGTCGGCATCGCCATCGGTGGCAATGCCGATATCGCAGTGGTTTTCCTCCACATAGTTGATAAGCCCTGCCAGGGTTTTCAGGTTGGGGGCCGGCAGGCGGCCGCCAAACAGGGTATCGTGCCGGTCGTGGATGATATCCACCTCGCAGCGGGTGGTAAGCAGAATGGTTTGCAGCGCCGTTTTGGAAACCCCGTACATGGGGTCCAGCACAATATGCAGCCCGCGGGCGCGGATGGCATCGGTATCCACGACCTTTAAAATGCTATCCACATAGTCGTTCATGGGGTCAATCTCGGCAATGGTACCGGCGGCCAGCCCCTCGGCATAGGGCACGGTGGGGATGGGCTCCCCCTCCAGGGTGCGGATGTAGCCCTCAAACTGGGTGGTAAGGGTTTCATCGGCATCGCGCCCGCCCTCCATAAACACCTTGATGCCGTTGTAGATGGCGGGGTTGTGGCTGGCGGTAACCGCCATGCCGCTGGCAAGGCCCAGCTTGGCCACCGCAAACATAATCAGGGGTGTGGGGCTTTCCCGCCGGATCACCCGGCAAAAAATGCCCTGCCCGGCCATCACTTCGGCGGCCCAGTGGGCGGCCTCCTCGCTCAAAAAGCGGCGGTCGTAGCCAATCACAAAGCCGGGCGTGGCCTGGCCGTCGTCCAGCAGCTTGCGGGCCAGCGCAAAGGTAAGCAGCTGCACATTTGCCTTGGTGAAATCATCGCCAATAATGGCGCGCCAGCCGCCTGTTCCAAAATGAATCATGGTTATTTCTCCTTTCCCAGCACCACCAGCACATGGCCGTGTGCGCCTGCCGCCAACAGCGGCAGCTTTTCAACCGGCTGCCCATCCAAATAGAGCGCCGCTACCCCCTTGCAAACCTGCTCGGGGTTTTGCACCTTGATTTCGTACAGGGCACCACGGAACTGCCGCGTTACGGTAAACCCGGGCCAGGTGTGGGGGATGCAGGGGTCCACCACCAGCCCATCAAAGGTGGGGCGGATGCCCAGCATATATTGGGTGGCTGCAAAATAACTCCACCCGCCCGAGCCGGTCATGAAGGGGTGGTGGGCCTCGCCGTAGGTGGTATGGTCTTTGCCAGAAACAAACTGGCAGTAGGAGTACGGCTCCGATTTGCGGGTTTCAATCTTATCATTCTGCCAATAGGGGCATAGGGCATCGTAGTATTGCATGGCACAGTCGCCCCGGCCCAGCACGCATTCTGCCGCCCAGGCCCAGGGGTTGGGGTGGCTGAAGATGGAGCCGTTCTCTTTCAGGCCCTTGTACACCCGCGTCACAAAGCCCACATCGTCATCCGGGTGGGCGTAGGCGGGGGCGTTGAGCATCAGGCCGTAGGGGGTGTACAGGTACTCCTCCACGCTATCCATGGCGCGGGTGCCCCGCTCGGCCCCCGCTGCGCCCGAAAGCACGGCCCAAGCGTTGCTTTCGAGGTGTACCTTACCCTCCGGGTCAGCATCGGTGCCAATCGGGCGGCCATTTTTGGTAAAGCCGCGCAGGTACCATTTGCCGTCCCACAGGCAATCCTCGCACCGTTTTGCCACCTGGCGGCGGCGCGCCTCGTACAGGTTGGCATCCTCGGTGCGGCCAAGGTGGCGGGCCAGCTCCACAAAATGGCCCAGCGCCCACACCTCCAAAAAGCTGACCATCGCGCTCTCGCCACCGCCAAGGTTTAGGCAATCGTTCCAGTCGGCCCGCAGGCCCTGGCAGATGCCGTGCTTGCCCACCATCCGGTCAGAAAAATCAAGGATGGTTTTCAGGTGGCCGTACACGGTATCGGCCCCGGCATCGGCGTAGGGCATGGGGGCATCGGCAAAGGCATCGTCGCCGGTTTCTTTGATGTAATTTACAACGGTGGCCACCAGCCACAGGGCATCGTCGCTGCAAGCGTCCTTGAGGCCGTGAATCATGGTGGATTTATCGGGGGTGGGCACCACGGTGGGGCTTTGGAAGCTTTGCTTTTCGCCGTTCTCCTCAAACCACGAAGGTTCAAACAGGTGCAGCCCGTACCCGGTGGAAACCAGGCCGTGCAATAGCTGCACAATGCGCTCCTTGCAGCGCCCGGGGTTGGAGGCCAACACCGTCATGGCATCCTGCGCGGTATCGCGGTAGCCAAGGCCGGTGCGCCCGCCCACCTCAATAAAGCTGGCAAAGCGGGAAAACTGCACGTTAATCTCACTCTGGTAGAGCGTCCAGGTGTTTAGCAGGGTGTTCATCCCCTCGTTGGGGGTTTCAATTTGCAGGGTGGCGCATTTTTGCTCCCAGTAGCGGCGCAGCGCGGCGCGGGCCGCCTGGCGGGCGGCGACATCCTGGTATTTTTGGCGGATGCGCGCCCCCTCGGCCCGGTTGCCATCCCCCAGGAAAAACGCTTCGTTGCGGGTTTCCCCGGCGGCCAAGGCAAACCGCCCCTGCAAGCCGGTACACTGGTTGCCGCCCAGGCAGGTGCTGCCCGAAAGCGCGCCGCGCTCCACCCCAATCGGGTTCGATTCGGTGCGGTAGGGGCCGATAAATGCCTCCCGCACGGCATCAAAGCTGGCGGGGGGGAAGGTGGCGGCAAAATATTGGAAGCCGTTTTCCTCGTAGAATAAATCCTGCTCAATGATGCCATCCGCATAGCTGCTGCCCGCGGCGTACAGGCTCATCTGGAAGTTGCGGTTATCCATATCAATGTGGTGGAACGAAAGCTCGGCGTAGCTGAACACGCTGATGTTGCGGGGGTGGCCCGAGCGGTTTTCAAGGGTCAAATCCCAAATTTCCACGTTCTCTCCCCGGGGAATAAACAGGGTTTGCTCGGCATAAATGCCGTTATACAGGCACTCGTAGCTGGTGTAGGAAAGCCCGTGGCGGCAGCGGTAATCGGCTTTATCCAGCGGCTTGCCCACCGGCTGCCAGGATACCGACCAATATTCGCCGGTGTCATCGTCCCGCAGGTAGATGTAGTGCCCGGGCCGATCCATCGGCACGGCATTGGCCCGAAACCGGGTGATGCGGTGATACTCGGCACTATCGCAAAAAAGGTAGCCCCCCGCCGTGTGGTTCACCACCGCGCAAAGCTTTTCGGTACCCAGGTAATTTGTCCAGCTGGTGGGTAAATCCACCCGGTCAATCACATATTCCCGCTGGGTGTTATCAAAATGGCCATACTGCATGGCTTCCCCCGTTCCCGGGCCGTAGCCCGTGTTTTGTTCTGCTTCTATTTTAAAGCGGAAGCCTGCCGGGGAACAGGGCGCCGTTTGGCATATGTTTTCGTTTCTTGCCCAACCTGGCAAAAAGGGTGGGGGAAGGGGGCAGGGGTGAGGGGGGCATTCCCCGGCCCATGCCGCGAACCCTGGGGGGTTCGCGTTCTTGGCGCAACCTCCCGGCGGGCGGTATCCCGGGGGTGACGCGTATGGTATGGGGGTGCCGTGGCGCGGGGTAAAATTTCGCCCGGCCGTGTCGCAACCTTGGGTGGGATTTGCGTTCTTGGTCGCAACCTCCGTAGGGCCACCATACATGGTGGCCGCCCCGCCCCGGCCACGCGCCTTCCGTTTTGCCGTGGTGCCCGCCACCGGGGCGCGGGGGGTGAATTTTGGCTGGGGGCCGTGGGGCCGTAATATGGCGGTGCCGGTTTTGCCAAGGCCCGTTGCCCCCATAGGGCGGGCACGATGTATCGTGCCCCTACGGAACCCCACCATTGCCGCAGACCCCGGGGGGAACGCATCCCCCACCCATGCTGCAACCCCCGGTGGAATTTGCATTCCTGGTCGCAACCTCCGTAGGGCCACCATACATGGTGGCCGCCCCGCCCCGGCCACGCGCCTTCCGTTTTGCCATGGTGCCCGCCACCGGGGCGCGCGGGGGGGCAAATTTTGCCCGGGGGCCGTGGGGCCGTAATATGGCGGTGCCGGTTTTGCCAAGGCCCGTTGCCCCCATAGGGCGGGCACGATGTATCGTGCCCCTACAGAACCCCACCATTGCCGCAAACCTCGGGGGGAACGCATTCCCGGCCATGCCGCAACCCCCGGTGGAATTCGCGTTCCTGGTCGCAACCTCCGTAGGGCCACCATACATGGTGGCCGCCCCGCCACGGCCACGTGCCCCCGTTTTGCCATGGTACCCGCCCCATTGCCGCAACCTATATCCTTATATATACAAAATACACCCCAAAAAACAAAAACAAAAAAACAGACCTATCTCTCATACCATGAAAAATAGGTCTGTTTTGGTGCGATGGAAGGGACTCGAACCCCCGGCCTTCTGATTCGTAGTCAGACACTCTATCCAGCTGAGCTACCAACGCAAGTGCAGGTACTATAATAGCATTGGGGGGGCTGGGTGTCAAGTGGTAAATTGAAAAAAGATGAAATTCTTTTGGCGGGGCGGCGGGCAACGTATCCGGCAGGGGCCTCGCGGCCAATGGTGTGGCCAACAGGGCGGCAAATGGTGTGGCCAATTTGGCTGTGCCGGGCATTTGGCGGCCTGCTTTGCCGGGGCGGCGCAAATATTTGCCCCCAAATGGATTTTTTGACGCGAATGGAGGAATTTGTCAGCTTTTTTTGGCCGTTTTAGGCCATTTTCGTGGTGCGCGAAGATTGACAAAATAGTAAAAATATTGTAAGCTTTAAAAGATTCCGTTGCACGAACGATGGTGTTCGCACTTGCTGAGACGCCGTCGTTCTTTATTTTACCAAGTCTGTCCGCCATGTGCAAACAAACGTGCTTGCAACACCTTCGGCCTGCCGGGCACCAGGGCAGCCGGGGCAGCCGGGGCGGCGGGCAGCAAACCCACCTTTCTAGCAGCGCGCAGCAAAATGCCTACTTGATTTTTTAAGGAGTGGAAACAGATGGTCAAATACACCGTCAAGCGAATCGGGATGGGGTTGTTCAGTATATTTATTGTAGCAACCTTAACCTTTTTCCTGATGAACATGGTGCCGGGCGGCCCCTTCGTGGCCGAAAAATCCATGAGTAAAGCCGCACAACAGGCCCTGGCCGAAAAATACGGCCTGGATAAGCCGATTTTGGAGCGGTACGGCACCTACCTTACCGACCTGCTGCATGGGGATATGGGCCCCAGCCTAAAGCAGCGCGGGCGGGAGGTGAGCGACATCATCTTCTCCAAGTTCCCGGTATCGGCCAAGCTGGCGGGTATTGCGGTGCTGGTGGCCCTTTGCGTGGGCATACCACTGGGCTGCCTGGCGGCCTATAACCGCGGGAAGTGGGCCGACAATTTGATTATTGTGTTTGCCACCTGCGGCATTGCGGTGCCCAGCTTTATCAGCAGCGTGCTGCTGTTATATACCTTTGGTATGAACCTAAAGCTGCTGCCGGTGGTGGGCTTGAACGAGGCTGCCGCCTATGTGATGCCCGTCACGGCCCTGGCGCTCTACCCGGCGGCCTACATCACCCGGCTGATGCGCTCCAGCCTTTTGGACGTTATGGGGCAGGATTATATGCGCACCGCCCGCGCCAAGGGTGTATCCAACTTTAAAATCCTGTTCAAGCACGCGCTGCGCAACGCCGTGCTGCCGGTTGTTACCTACGTTGGCCCCATGCTGGCCGGGTTGATGACAGGCTCCTTCGTTGTGGAAAAAATCTTCACCGTCCCGGGCCTTGGCCGCGAGTTTGTTTCGGCCATCACCAACCGCGACTATACCATGATTATGGGTACCACCATCATCTTGGCGACTTTGGTCATCGCGGCAAACGTCATCGTGGATGTGCTGTATAAAATCATCGACCCGCGCATCAAGCTGAAATAAGGGGGATAAAGGAAGATGGCAGAGAAAAAAATCCAGAAAAACCCGCTCAGCTTGCAACTGAACGCGGACGATTTCAACCTCGCATCGGGGGAAGAAAAGCAGAGCCTTGTGGTCATGCGGGAGAGTGTCAGCTTTTGGAAGGACGGCTTCCGCCGCCTTGGCAAAAACAAAATTGCCATGGTTAGCCTGTTTTTTATTGTTTTGATTATGATTTTCGCCTATATCGTGCCGGTATTTTACCCCTATACCTACGCCCAGCAGATACGTGGCAGCGAAAATCTGGCACCCTTCACCTACTCGGAAAAAGAGCAGGCCCGCATCGACGCGGGGGAGAGTGTTTTCCCCCACGTATGCGGCACCGATAAAAGCGGCCGCGATTACGCCGTTCGCCTGATGCTGGGCGCGCGCATCAGCTTGACGGTCGGCCTGCTGTGCAGCGTGCTGGTGCTGCTGATTGGCGCAACCTTTGGCGCAATATCGGGCTTTTTGGGCGGCTGGGCCGATATGATTATGATGCGCATTACCGATATACTTTACACCATACCCGATATCTTGCTGATTATCCTGCTGGCGGTCGCCTTTAAGGAGCCGCTGGAGGTGCTGGCCAGCAAGCCCGGGTTTGGCTGGCTGCAAACGCTGGGGCCAAACCTTGTCAGCATCTTTATTGTGTTTGCGCTGCTGTACTGGGTGGGCATGGCGCGCATTGTGCGCAGCCAGGTGCTTACCTTAAAAGAGGCCGAGTATGTCACGGCGGCCCGCGCCCTGGGTGCCTCGGGCGGGCGGATCATCAAAAAGCATCTGCTCACCAACTGCATCGGCACTTTGATTGTTACCACTACCCTGCAAATCCCCTCGGCCATTTTCACCGAGAGTTATCTTAGCTTTTTGGGCCTGGGCGTTGCCTCCCCCATGCCGTCGCTGGGCAGCCTTGCCACCGATGCCGTGAAAGGGATGAACACCTACCCCCACCTGTTGCTGTTGCCCGCGCTGCTGATCAGCGTGATTATTCTGGTATTCAACCTGTTTGGCGATGGCCTGCGGGACGCATTTGACCCCAAGCTGAAAAACTGAGAGAGGAGGATGGCAAGATGAGCGAAAAATTATTGGAAATTCAGGACGAACGGCTTTCCTTCTTTACCCAGGCGGGCGAGGTGAAGGCGCTGAACAACGTTTCCTTCTCGATGGAGCAGGGGGATGTGCTGGGCATCGTGGGGGAATCCGGGTCGGGCAAATCGGTTACGGCCTACTCCATCATGGGCCTTACCGCCTACCCAGGCAAGCTGATTGGTGGCACCATCCACTTTAATGGCCACGAGATTGAAAAAATGACCGAGAAGGAGTTCCGCAAAATGCGGGGCAACGAAGTTTCCATCATTTTCCAAGACCCGATGACCAGCCTGAACCCGGTGTACACCATCGGCAACCAGATTGTGGAGGTAATACGCCTGCACACCAACAAAACCAAAAAAGAAGCCTACGCACGCGCAAAAGAGCTGCTGGAGCTGGTGGGGATGAACGAGCCGGAAAAACGGCTGAAGCAGTACCCGCACGAGCTTTCGGGCGGGATGCGGCAGCGGGTGATGATTGCCATCGCCCTTGCCTGCGAGCCCAAGCTGCTGATTGCCGATGAGCCGACCACCGCGTTGGATGTGACCATTCAGGCCCAAATTTTGGAGCTGATGCAGGAGCTGCGCGCAAAACTGGGGATGAGCATCATCATGATCACCCACGATTTGGGCGTGGTTGCCAGTATGTGCGAGAAAATTGCCGTTATGTATGCCGGGCATATTGTGGAGTACGGCACCACCGATGAGATTTTCTACCAGCCCGGGCACGAGTACACCAAAGGGCTGATCAACAGCATCCCCAAGCTGAACGCCCAGGGGAAGGAACGGTTAATCCCCATTGAGGGTACCCCCGTTGACCTGCTCAACCCCCCGGCGGGCTGCCCCTTTGCCCCCCGCTGCACCAATTGCATGAAGGTTTGCCTGCGGGAGATGCCGCCCCGGACGGATTTGAGCGATACCCACTATAGCCTGTGCTGGCTGCACCAGAAGCAGCAGGCAGAGCAAGGAGGTAAGGCGGAATGAGCGAGGTTAAAAACCTGGTAGAGGTACAGCACCTCCAGCAATATTTCCCGGCGGGCGGCCATGGGGCCAAAAAGCGCTACGTGCAGGCGGTGGACGATGTTTCGTTTGCCATCCGCAAGGGCGAAACGCTGGGCCTTGTGGGCGAATCCGGCTGTGGCAAAACCACCACCGGCCGCACCCTGCTGCGCCTGTATGAGCCGACCGATGGCCGGGTCATCTACGATGGCAAAATTATTTTTGATTCGGGCAAGCACCCGCTGCAAAACAGCGATGGCACCCCTATCTTGGGGGCGGACGGCCAGCCGCAGATGGGCAAAAAGGTGGCGGTGGATATGCTGCCCTACCGCCGCAAAATGCAGATTGTTTTCCAAGACCCCTACGCCAGCCTGGACCCCCGCATGACCATTGGCGATATTGTGGGCGAGGCCATTGACATCCACCACCTGGCGGAAAACCAGAAAGAGCGGCAGGACAAAATTATTGCCCTGCTGGCAACGGTGGGCCTAAACAGTGAGCACGCCAACCGTTACCCCCACGAATTTTCGGGCGGGCAGCGCCAGCGCGTAGGCATTGCCCGCGCCCTGGCCGTTGACCCCGAGTTTATTGTGTGCGACGAGCCGGTATCGGCGCTGGATGTTTCGATTCAGGCGCAGGTCGTCAATATGTTTGAGGATTTGCAGCGCGAAATGGGGCTTACCTACCTGTTTATCGCGCACGATTTATCGGTTGTCAAGCACATTTCCAACCGCATTGGGGTTATGTACTTGGGCAAACTGGTGGAGCTTGCCGATAGCTTTGAGCTGATTGGCCACAGCGTACACCCCTACACCCGCAGCCTGATTTCCGCCATCCCGGTGGCGGACCCCAAAACCGCCCGCAACAGCCAGCGCATTGTGTTGCAGGGCGATGTGCCAAGCCCCCTCAACCCCCCGTCCGGCTGCCGCCTCCGCACCCGCTGCCCCTATGCAGACGAGCGCTGCGCGGCGGAGGTACCGGCCTTCAAGGAGGTAGGCCCCGGCCACTGGGCCGCCTGCCACCACCTCGATCGGGTGAAGTGAGGTTTGCGTGAAATGGCGGAGCATGGAAACCAAACAGCAAACGGCTAAATGATAATGTAGGGGCCGATTTCTTCGCCGGACGAGGAAATTGGCCCCTACACGTTTGTTTTACAGGATGTTTCTAATTTTGGCACTTTTGTGCAAGGTGCGATATACAATTTGCGCATAAAATGCTATAATAAAAGAATACATATCACATATTGCCTGGGCTCTGGCGAAATTGTATACTTACCGGCCGGAAAAGCATAGGAGTATCACGATGGAGTTTTGCGATTTTCTTCAAAATTTCAAAGAGCAGCGCTGCCTTTTTGTCACCACAAAAGGGCTTTCTTATCTGCGCAATGTGCAGGAACAGAAAATGCTGATGGGGGCTTGCCAACAGGTTTATGTGGCGGGTAGCGATAGCAAAAGCTATGCCAAGCGTGTGCTGCGGGCATACTGGGATAGTGTTTTTGCTTTGCCCAAAAAAGTGACAACGGTATTTGTGGGCTTTGCGCCCCAATTGATGTTGCCACTTTTTTGGCTTTATCATAGAAAAAATCGGTTTGTCGCGATAGACTTTTTTATATCCCTCTACGACACGATGGTGTGCGACCGAAAAAAGTTTACGCCGGGCGGGCTGGTGGCAAAAATTCTTCATAAGTGGGATGAAGCAACACTCAAGCAGGCGGATGCTTTCCTTGCGGATACCAAGGCCCACCGAGACTATTTTGTTTCGGAGTTTGGTGCCGATGCCCGCAAAGGGTGCGTACTGTACCTGGAAGCGGATACCGCAATTTACCACCCGATGGATGTTGCCCGCCCAACGGCGCTGGCCGACAAATATTTGGTGTTGTATTTTGGCAGTGTTCTGCCCCTGCAAGGGGTGGAAACGGTTTTGGCGGCAGCTACATTGTGCCGGCCATGCCCGCAGGTGCAGTTTGTTTTTATTGGCCCGCTCAGTAAAAATGGAGCTGTGGATAAGGCCGGCTACCCCAACATTATTTTTTACGATTGGTTGGCACAACCGGAGCTTGCCCGGCAAATTGCTATGGCGGATTTGTGCCTGGCGGGGCATTTTAATGCCGATATTGCCAAAGCCAGCCGCACCATTGCGGGCAAAACCTATATTTATAAGGCGATGGGCAAGCCGGTTGTGCTGGGGGAAAACCCTGCCAACCACGAGCTGTACGCCCCGCTTGACGGCGAAAATTTTTTTGTGAAAATGGGCGATGCCCAGGCACTTGCGGATTGTATTATAAAAAATGCACAAATGAGTACCACAGGGGGGCGCGCAGATGGATGAGCCAATTGTTAGCTTTGTCGTTCCCGTGTACAATGTGAAACCGTACTTGCAGCCGTGCATAGAATCTATTTTGCAGCAGACCGAAAGCAATTGGGAGCTTGTACTAATCGATGATGGCAGCACCGATGGAAGTGCCGCCTTGTGTGACCATTACGCGGAGGTGGATGCCCGCATAACGGTTACACATAAAAAAAACGAGCGCCAAGCAGCAGCCAGAAACGATGGCATGGCGCTAGCAAAAGGGAAATGGTTGTGCTTTATCGATGCGGATGATTGGGTATCCCCTGCGTTGATTGCCACGGCAACAAAAGCGGCCCAAAATGCGCAGATGGTTTTGTTTGGCTTTTGCGAAAGCAAAGGGGATGCGCTTACCTCCCACCCCGTCACGGATAAAATGGAAGCTGCGGATGCGCAGGCAACCGGCTACATGGCACGAAAAGCGATGGATCGGTTTTGTAAAACGCCACTTCCAAATAACGATTATCTGTATGCTTCGCCTTGTTGCAGGCTTTATGACCGAGCGTGGCTACAGGCGGCCGGTGTGCGCTTTACACATGGCTATTTTGAAGATATTTTGTTTGAGGCAAAACTGTTCGACCTTTGCAGCCGGGCCGTGCTCATCCCGGAATGCCTCTATTTTTATAGGATACACGCGGGCTCTACCTCCCGTGGCTACCAGCCGGATTTGCCCCTGCTGGAAGAACAACTTTGGGAAACGCAAAAATTTGTAGAGCAGCACCACGCGCAGGATACTCCGTTTTCCCAAGCGATGGATGCCCGCGCGGTTCATGTGCTTTCCTATATGGTGGCCATCCATTTTTGCCACCCGGATAACACGGCACCCTATCAGGCGCGAAAAGCAGACTTTCAGCAAAAGTGTGCAGAACCTTTTTATAGCCAAGCACTGGCCCGCGTGCAGCTTAACGGTTGGCCCATGCAGCGAAGGCTGCTTGCCGAGCTAATACGTGACAGGCAGTTTTTTTGCCTGAATTTTTTAAACCGAGCAAGAATACGCGTGCAGCGTGTAGTAAAATAGCCGATGGAAGGTCGTGTTCTCAAAAATGAAGGTAATGGTTGTAAGCATCCATAATATTTATCTGCCTTCGCAAAGTGGCGGGATGCAATGCAGCAAGCGAAATTACGACCTGCTGGAGAGCATGGTTGGCAAAGAAAATTGTTGGCTCTGCTGCTTTGATTTTGATGCGAAAACATCCCGGTTAGAAAACGAGGGGCACACCCTGGTTTTGCCACGCACAACAACGGACCTGCAAGCGCTTTTGGCGGCGCTTACACTGCGAAAGTACTATTATAAAAAGCAGGAAACCGCGATTAAAAAAATTATGCAGCAGATAAAACCGGATATCCTTTATCTGGAGGGGAGCATTTACGGGCGTATTGCCAGCGCAAAATGTGCGCCGTGTACCATTCTGTTTTTGCAGAATATTGAAAAAAGTTATGCAAAAAATAAAGTGAAAAATAAAGGGCTACAGTACCTGCCCGCCTACTGGGCTTCGGCGTTTAATGAGAAAATATCCGTTGCGCAAGCCGATAAAATTATCTGCCTGAATAGCCGGGATGCGGCCCTGCTGGAAAAGGAATACAGCCGCAAGCCGGATATGCTGTTGCCGATAACCTTTGCCGATACCTTTGATGTGGCCCGCACGGGTGAATGCAGCACCGAAAAGAAGTTGCTATTTGTCGGCTCTTTGTTTGCGCCCAACCTGGATAGTGTGGTTTGGTTTGTGGAGAAGGTTATGCCGCTTTTGCCGGGGTATACGCTGACTATTGTTGGCCGCGGGTTTGAAAAGGAAAGGCGTACCCTACAGCGGGAAAACGTGCAGGTAATTGGCAGCGTGGAGGATCTATCCACCTACTATTACAGCTACCCTGCCGTTGTGATGCCAATACAGTTTGGCGATGGCATGAAGGTGAAAACGGCGGAAGCGCTGATGTACGGAAAAACCATCTTTGCGACCGATGAGGCCCTTGAAGGGTACGATGTGGGCACCACCCCCGGTATTTACCGCTGCAACGCGGCGGATGAATTTGCAAATAGCATCCGGCAGTTTTTTGCCGGCACCGATATCCCTTCGTTTAACCCGGAAGTGCGTGCGCTTTTTCAAGAAAAATATGAAACAGGGCAACTGCAAAAAAGTTTTGCGAAGCTTTTGCAGGAAGCCAGCCAAGAGAAACCGAACAGGGAACGAGGCGTTTAGGTGAAAAAATTTGCACAAAAAATGGTAGAAGGGCTATCCTATATTTTTTTTAACTGCTTGGTTTGTTACATTCCTGTTTGGACGTTGCGCAAGCTGCTATACCGTCTGTTTGGCATGAAAATTTCTGAGGGTGCCTGGATTGGCCTTGGAACCAAGGTCGTTCACCCGTGGAAAATCTCGATAGGGGCGCATACGGCGGTTAATGAATACGGGTACCTTGATGGACGCGGTGGGCTGACCATTGGAAACAATGTTTCTATTTCAATCTATACGGTCATCCTAACGGCTAGCCATAACAGCCGCTCGGCGGGGTTTGTATATTATACAAAGCCGGTTGTTATTGAGGATAACGCATGGCTGGGTGTAAGATGTGTTGTTTTAGAGGGCAGTTATATAGAACATGGTGCCATTGTGGCTGCCAACAGTACGCTGCGGGGCAGGGCAGAGGCAGATTGCCTTTACTCGGGCGTTCCGGCAACTAAGATTCGCGAGCGGGGGTTGGAAGGGGCATATACGCTTGGCTGGAGCCCGTTCTTCCACTAAGAAAAGGAGAAGGCGCAAGGTGCGCCAGGAGGAATTATGAACAAAGTGCTTACCATCTCGGTTGCTGCCTACAATGCGGCGGCTTATATTGAAAAATGCCTGGATTCATTTACCGGCCTTTCGGTTCTAGATGCGCTGGATATCATTGTTGTGGACGATGGCTCAACGGATCATACAGCACAACTTGTAAAACAGTATTGTGCGCGCTACCCTGGGTCCATCCGGCTGATACAAAAAGAAAACGGGGGGCACGGCTCAACCATCAACGCCTCTATCCCCCAGGCGGTTGGCAAGTATTACAAGCTGGTGGACAGCGACGATTGGGTAGATGCAGAGGGTATGCAGCAACTGGTGGGCTTTTTGGAAAAAAGCGATGCGGACTTGGTTGTCAGCGATTATTCGCAGTGGCTGGAGGAAAGTAAGAAACTGGTGCCGGTCATTACAACCCCACAGGCGTGTGTTTACGAGAAAACGTTACCCTACACAGATTATGCGGAAAGCATCAAAATTTATTTGGCAGGTAGCACCATTAAAACGGAGCTGTTGCAAAAAAATAAGATACGAGTAAGCGAGCATTGTTTTTATGTGGACACAGAATTTGTGTTTTACCTCATGCCGATTATCCATACCGTTGCGTTTACAGAGAAAAGTGTTTATGTGTACTGGATAGGCCGGGCTGGCCAAAGCGTTGCAGTGGAGGGATGTTACCGCCACTTAGATGATTTGGAACAGGTATGCAAAAACGTAGCAGCTTTTACCCAGGCAAAAAGGCAAGATGCCGCGGTGGAAGAGGCTGTTAAGCGGGCAATGCTAGAAAAAGCGGCGGATGAAGCGTACCATTACTTTGATTTGTATATGCTGTTTGAGGATATACGCGGCCTTGCGCCAAGGCGAACGGCTATGCAGCAATTTTTAAAAAGCAACGCACCGGATGTATACGCAGCAATGTCGCGCGTGA
The DNA here is from genome assembly GCA_028710135.1 of Gemmiger sp. Classification (GTDB taxonomy): domain Bacteria; phylum Bacillota; class Clostridia; order Oscillospirales; family Ruminococcaceae; genus Gemmiger. Next base: position 26,244 of record JAQUSS010000015.1, read on the forward strand.
ACCGGGGGAAAAGGTTAAGCGTGTATTTTAATGTGTGCCGGTTGACAAACTGGTGTGCCCTGCCGCTGTTTCGGCTTGCGCACAGGGTAAGGAAGGGGAATAAATAATGTTTGATGCCATTATTGTAGGGGCGGGCCTGACGGGAATTGTGCTGGCAAGAAGGCTGGCAGAAGAAAAAGGGCAGCGCGTTCTGGTTGTGGAAAAGCGGAATCATATCGGGGGCGACTGCTATGATTATAGAGATAAAAACGGGATTTTGATTCATCAATACGGCCCACATATTTTCCGCACAAGTGATGAAGCGGTCTATTCTTTTCTATCCCGTTTTACAAGCTGGACGGACTACCAACATAAGGTTTTGTGTTATGTGGGGGGCTCTTTTTACCCTATGCCGATCAACCTGGATACGGTAAACCGCTATTTGGGCACAAACTTTACATCCGAAAGCGTGGCAAGCTATTTCGATAAAGTGCGCATCCGAAAAAGTAAGATAGAAAATGTGCGCGATGTGATCGAAACACAGGTGGGCTCGGAATTTTATCATGCGTTTTTTGAAACGTATACCACAAAGCAGTGGGGAACTTCGCCCGAGAACCTACCCCCGGAAATTGTGGCACGCATTCCCATCAGAACAAACCGCGATGACCGCTATTTTACCAACAAATACCAAGCAATCCCCACGGCGGGCTATACGGCAATGATGCAAAATATGCTGAACCATGACAATATCTGCGTCATGCTGGGGCAGGATTATTTTTCCATCAAAGACGAGGTGAAAGCCGAAAAAGTGTATTTTACCGGCTCGATCGACCGCTACTTTGATTATGCGTATGGCGCGCTGCCTTATCGGTGCGTTCACTTTCAAATAGAAGAGTATGCCCGCAAGCAATACCAACCGGTTGCCGTGGTGAATTATCCCAACGATTACGCCTATACCCGCGTAACGGAGTTTAAACACTTTTTAAAGGATGATACGGCGAATACCGTGATTGCTAAAGAGTATTCAAGCGATACGGGTAACCCCTCCTATCCAATCCCCACCAAAGAGAATTTGGCACAGTATCAAAGTTATTTGGAGCTTGCCAAAGCCAGCAAGGTTACCTTTGCCGGGCGTTTGGGAACCTATAAGTATTATAGTATGGATCAAATCGTCAAGGCGGCGCTCACTACCGCTTTGTAAAATCATCACAAGATAAAGGTGCAGGAATGCCAAACTCTCGACTGACACAAAACTATATCTACAACCTCACGTACCAAGTGTTTACCGTACTGGCCCCCTTTATTACAACCCCCTATATATCGCGGGTTTTGGGGGCAGAAGGGATTGGGGCTTACAGCTTTACACAATCCAACGTTACCTTCGTGATTTTAATCAGTACGGTGGGCGTAAGCTTATATGGGCAAAGGGCCATAGCCTACAAACAGCATGACCGGGAAGAACGCAGCCGTATATTTTTCGAGATTATTTTGATGCGCGCTGCTACGGTATGTGTGGGCTTGGCGGTTTACAGTATTTTCCTGGTTCCTACGCAAAAATACCACCAACTGTATATGATTCAATATATTGATATCATTGCCTCAGTTATTGATATCACCTGGTTTTTCCAGGGGATGGAAGAATTTAAATATATTGCCGTGCGCAATATTTTTATCCGGGCAATAGGCATTGTGCTTGTGTTTGCCTTGGTGAAAAATGCGGGCGATGTTCCGCTTTATGCACTTTGCTATTCGGTGCCGGTATTTTTGGGCAACCTTTATCTGTGGCCGCGCCTTAAGGGGCGTTTGTGCCGCGTGCCGTTTCGTACCTTACGGGTATTTTCACATCTTAAGCCGTGTATGCTGCTGTTTATCCCACAAATTGCCTCGCAGATTTATGTGGTACTGGATAAAAGTATGCTCGGCTTTTTGACGACGAACGACCTGGAGGTAGGGTATTACGAACAGGGCCAAAAAATTGTAAAGGTTGCGCTGATTGTAGTAACCTCTTTGGGCACGGTAATGATGCCCCATGTTGCCAAAATCTTTTCAAGCGGAGATCACACAAGGATACAGGGGGAGCTGCTGAAATCCTTCCGGCTGGTGGTGGCGCTGGCGGCCCCCATGGTTTTGGGGCTTTGCGCCATTGCGGATAACTTTGGCAGTTGGTTCTATGGGCCGGGGTACGAAAAGGTACCGGCGCTGATTATGATTATATCCCCCATATTGCTTTTGGTTGGCCTTTCCAATGTTATTGGAATACAATATCTGTTGCCGACCAACCGCGACCGAGAATTTACTATATCGGTAATCTGCGGCTCTGCGGCCAATGTAATCATGAACCTTATCTTAATACCAAGATGGGGGGCATTTGGGGCAAGTATAGCCAGCGTTTTTGCGGAGGTAGCGGTGCTGGCGGTGCAGCTTTATATTGTGCGTAGAAAATTTTCGGTACCTGCCATCTTGAAAATTATCCCCCGCTATATTGTTTATGCTGCCCTTATGTATGCGGGTGTGCGGGCGGTATCGCTGCTGTTGCCCGGCGGCATCATTACAACGGGTATACAGGTTTTTGTCGGCGCGTTCATCTATATCTTGCTGCTGGCCGTCCGCAAGGATGAAGTAGTAACAATGATTAAAAAGGTAGTACAAAAATAATTTGGAAATACAACCGTGAAGTGGGAAGTGTGTATATGAGAAAACAAGACACAATAAAAAATGGCGCCAATAGGATTGCCGCACCAACTGCACGGCAAAAAGGGGCGATTGTTGCCATTTTGATCCTACTGCTGGCGGCCGTCTGCCTTGGTGGGTATGGCTTTCATACCATCATTACCATAGATGGATTTGGGTACTGGGGCAACGCGGCGTTTCTTTCGGGGTTGGATTGGTCGGATTTAATGGGGCAGACCTATTACTATTCGTTTGGGTACAGCTTGTTGCTCTGCCCGATTCTTTTGCTGTTTGCAGGGTCTGCACATCTGTATTTTTGGGCGGTGGCCCTAAATGGTGTTATGCTCTGCGCAATCTACCTGCTGTTGCTTCAAATTTGCCAGTATCTATTGCCGCACAAAAGCCGGTGGTGGCACATTTTTATCTCGCTTGTGCTCGTCGCTTGCCCATACTATATCGCGTATACGCAGGAAACACTCTCTGAAATTCCACTGTCGCTTTTTTACACAGGGATTGTATATCTGTTTATACGGTTTGTACAAAAACCGACGATTCTCCATAGTATATTGCTGGCCCTTGCAAATACCTACTTATTCACGATTCATATGCGGGCGCTGGGCGTGCCAATAGCGGTTGCGATGATGCTTGTTTTGCTGCTGGTGTGCAAAAAGGTACCCTTGCGCACGGTGGTTGCGTTTGCACTATCCATGGCGGTTGCCGTTGTTGGAACGGTGGTGCTGAAAAATTATTTGACCACCTATTTGTATTCCCCGGATTATGGTGCGGTCAACAACTTTTCAAGCGTTGCCTCCTCGGTCAGCACTGCGTTTGCTTTTGACAAAATTTTTGCGGTGCTTAAGCGGGTGTGCGGCCAAATTTTTTATTTTTCAGTGGCCAGCGGTGGCGTTTTTTTGGTTGGCTTTTATGCCCTGGTGCGCAATGTTGCCGCATGGTACCAATACCCGAAAAGCCGCAAATGCACAAGCAGGGGCATTTTAAGCCTGTTTGTGATGCTGTGCGCGCTGGCCGAAATTGGGATAAGCGCGCTGTATATGATAAGCGCAACGCGCTTGGATATGGTTATCTATGGCCGCTACGCAGAGTTTGCCGCCTTGATGGTGGTGCTGTTTGGCTTGTGCGAGTTGGTGGCAAGGCCGGTTCCTGCGCCCTGCGTGGCCGTGCTTATCGGGGCGTTTGCGGCCTGTGCGGCGGTGGTCAACATGGAGTTTGCCGCCTGTGGTAGCACGGCGTTTTACCATGTGAACGCCGTGGGGGTATGCAGCTATTTTCAGTCGCCCGTCAACCCGGGCGTTGCTGTGTGGAAGGCGGGGTTTGTTACCGTCATCTTACTGCTGCTGCTTTTGTCGGTTGCCCGGCTGATTGAGCATCCCAAGATGATTTGCCGTTACCTTGCGCTGGGGGTTGCGTTGGCCGTCACCGTGTTTTTGGGGTATAACGGCTACACCTATAACGAACTTCATGATCGGTTGGATAGCGAATACTACGCGCACACCAGCCCTATTGTCGATTTGTGTGATAATCTCTCGTTTGACGAAAATATTGTTCAGCTTTATACCGAGGATTGGGAGTGCAGCAATGAAAACACCTCCGTCTATATTAAATTTCTGCAATTTCAACTCCCGAACATTCCGATAGAAAGCCAGCGGGTAACGGATATTGCCCAATATTCATTCCAGCCGAACCGGCTATATTTGGTCATCAATTCTTCTGATACCTACGATATGGTAAGCCAGTACCTTTTCCCCATCTGTAGGAGCGATATGTTTACGGTGCTGGCCACCGAGGATAGTGCCTACTATGCCTGGAAGCAGGAAACGGCGGTGGATGACAGCCAGCATATTCCGCTGTCTACATTGTTTTTCAATAGAAACAACCTCGACCGCATCAGCGTAGCCGCGAATATTTTTGAATCGAACCCGGATAACCCGAATGCGGGCGTGGCAATTACCGGCGTAACCACCGAGGAGCGTGAAGCGGTGTGGGGCCCCTATCGAACATTTGAGGCCGGTACCTATCAGGTGACTTTCCATGTGAATGCAAAGACAACGGCTGAGAATATAGGGCGCTTGCGGGTAACGGCACAGCTTGGAGCATGGCTGCTTGATGAGGCACCGCTGACATCGGCCATGTTGGACGATGCGGGCAACGCCGAGGTTACGCTTACGTTTTCAACGGATGGAAGCGAAGAGATTGAAACGCCAATCTATCTGTATGACGGGGTGGATTTTACCCTTCGTGATATCACCTACACCAAGGTTGCCGATAGCTACGCCTTGCTAAACAGCAAGGAACAGTACCTGAAGGAGATAACCACGCTTGTAAATATGGCGGAAAATTCCATGCCCGTATATGTGGTTCAAAGCGCGGTGGAAGCGGAAACTGTCAATATAGACAACCTAAAAAATATACTGCCCGGGCATACGGTACGTTCTGCCTTGGAGCAAAACGTAAATGCCCAAACGCCCTCCTTTGTGCTTGTATCGACCCAAAAGCAAAGATATGTTCTCTCACTGTTGCCCAAGTACACGATTTTGACAAAAATAGGGGGGTATACGCTGCTTGTTTCCAGCGCGGCAACGGATATAACCACAGCGTACGAGCAAGCAGGGCGCTTTGCCCTGAGCCGGGGCAACAGCATCAGTGCGCTGTATTTTGCGGGCGCGGCTGCCAATGCCCAGGGGTATACCATAAAGCCGCCATCCGGCGTATACCGGGTGCGCGTGGATGTAACCTATTCCTCCGCCGTTTTGTCGGATTATGGTACCTTTGGCTATATTGCAGGGGAGCAGGAGAATGTTACCACCACCAACATCACCGCAGAAAATACCACGGCAGGGAAATTTACGACAGAATTTGAAATTCAGTTGCCGGAGGATAAGAATAGCGCCTCTTTTTCGCTGCCTTGCAACGCAAGTGTACACCTTTTGCAAAATGATATTTTCTTGGAGCGAACCGGAGATTATGTAGAACCTTTGGAAGAAGTGGAGGCGGAAAGCTAGGCACCGCGCGGTGGTTGTGTTTTGTTGGCAATGTGGCGCCTTTTTATTACCTACTCGTTCCAAAAATGTTACAAAAAGCGCAAGGGGCTTGTCTTTTTTAAGGCTGCGGCCCTATAATAGTAATATTCTGTACGGAAAGCCCGTGCAGGGTGGCGGCGGGCAGGCCGAAAGGCCGCTGCCACGGGTGGCGAAAGCTGCCTGCCGCATGAATCAATATGGAGGGAAGACAACAGATGAAAATGACGAAATTTTTCGCCTTGGCGATGGCCGGCTGCATGGCTGCGTCCTTGGCCGCTTGTGGCAACACTTCGACCGCTACTTCTAGCGGCACCACCACCAGCACCACCACCAGCACCACCACCAGCACCACCACCACCGAAACGACTGCCACCAGCGAGGCCGCTGCTACTGTTAACAGCGAGTTCACTGTGCAGATTGGCCCCAACCTTGAAACCATCGACCCCGCTTTGAACAGCGCCGTGGATGGCGGCAATATGCTGATCACCCTGTTCGAGCCACTGCTCATCACCGATGAGGACAACTCGATTCAGCCTGGCCAGGCAGAATCCTACACCGTCAGCGATGACGGCTTGACCTGGACCTTCACCATGCGTGATGGCCTGAAGTGGAGCGATGGCAGCGATTTGACCGCCGCCGATTTTGAGTACAGCTTCAAGCGCCTGGCCGATACCACGGTTGGCGCACCCTACGGCGAAACCGTTGTTGGGATGATTGACGGCTACCAGGCCGCCATCGGCGACCCGGACGAGGATGGCAACACCACCACCGAGCCCGACCCTGATCTGCTGAACGTGAAGGCCAGCGAGGACGGCAAAACCCTGACCATCGTCCTCTCCTACCCTTGCTCTTTCTTTGATAAGATTGTTGCCTTTGTTGCCATGAGCCCCGTGCAGAAGGCCACCATCGATGCCAACGGCGATGCCTGGGCCACCGACCCCTCAACCTTCGTTTGCAACGGCCCCTACATGATTTCGGATTGGACCCCCGGCGAGCGCCTTGTCGCCACCAAGAACCCCAACTACCAGGGCGGCTGGGATACGAGCCGCATCGTAACCGATAACATCAACTTCCTGTTGCTGGAGGATTCCTCCGCTTCTTACGCCGCCTATAACAGCGGCGAAGCCCAGATGATCAAAGATGTTCCCACCGAAGAAATCCCCAGCCTGACCAAGGCCGAGGACGGCGGCGACTTCTATGTTGACCCCATCATGGGCACCTACTACCTCTGCATGAACGATGCCATTGCCCCGTTCGATAATATCAACGTCCGCAAGGCCTTGAACCTGGCCATCGACCGCGACTATATCGCCAACACCATCATGCAGGGCACCTACAGCCCGGCCTACAACTTTGTTGGCCCTGGCATTACCGAGGCCGATGGTTCCAGCTTTATGGATAAGGCCAACGGCGGCACCAGCTACATCAGCGAAGATTTTGAAGCCAACCTGGAGGAAGCCAAGGCCCTGCTGGCCGAGGCCGGTTACCCCAACGGCGAAGGCTTCCCCACCATCACCTACTCCACCAACGATACCGCTTACCACGTAGCGGTTGCCGAGTACCTGCAGGATGCCTACAAGGAACTGGGCATCACCATGAACATCGATAAGGTGGAATGGTCCAGCTTTACCCCGCAGCGCCGTGCCGGCGATTACCAGATGGCCCGTAACGGCTGGGTATTCGACTACAGCGATGCTTCCAATATGCTGGATGTGCTTTACTCCAGCAACGGCAACAACGATGCCAAGTACAGCAGCCCGGCCTTTGATGCCGCCATGGATGCCGCCAAAACGGCCGATGCCGACGCGCACATTGCCGCGCTGCACCAGGCCGAGGACATTGCCATGGAGGATGCCGCAATCATCCCCGTTGCCTTCTACAACGACTTCTGGCTCCAGAGCCCGTCGCTGCAGGGCACCTGGCATAGCGCCTACGGCTACTGGTACTTCCAGTACGGCTACGTTGCCGGCT
>JAQUSS010000124.1 GCA_028710135.1 Gemmiger sp.
GAGGGTGCGCAGGCAGATCATCAGAACACAAAAATACACCAGCACAATATCCCCGGCCACATCCGGTATCAGCCGTACCAGCGGCCAAGCCAGCAGCATTAAAAAGAAGCCCAGCAAAATGGTTACCAGGCCGTTGGTAAACACCGCACTGCGGTCGTGCTTTTTATCCAGCCCAAACCGAATAATCGCAAAGCTGACCCCCAAGCTTACCACCGGGATTAGCAGGTTCGATATCTGAGAAATCATGCTGGTAACGCCCATAACCTCGGGCGAACCCAGGGCATAGCTCAGGTAGGGCCGCGCGATAATACTCAGCAGCTTGGAGCCAAAGTTGGAGATGGCAAACAAAATGGTATTGTTTAACAAGGTAGAGTAGCGTTTATTTTCAGCCATAGGGGCCTCCTGCGTCTATCGTTGCCGCCTGCGGCGGGGTAGGGCCTGGGGGCAAAAGAAGCCCCGTTACCCCCGTGGAACCTGCACCGGGGCGCGCAGCAGCGCACGGCGGGCGGCATAATCCGGCATATGCCTGGCCACCACCGCCCAAAAGGCGGGCGAGTGATTGGGCTGGGCAAAATGGCAAAATTCATGCACCACCACATACTCCTGCGCGGCGGCAGGCATCGCGCAAAGCCGCAGGCTAAAGGTCAGGGTGTTGGTGCGCAGGTTGCAGCTGCCCCACCGGCTGGTCATATCCCGCACCTTCACGGTGGGCATACCGCCCGGGCATATCGGGGCAAACTGGGGCCAATACCGCAGGCAAAGGCCCTGCATGGTGGCCAGGGCCTCGGCCTTGGGGGGCAGGGCTGCCGCAATGGCCGCCTCGGCCCCGGCGCGGGCCGCCAACCGCCGGCGGGTGGCCGCCACCCAATCGGCCCGCTGGGCCACAAAGGCATCCACCTGGCGGGCAGGCACCCAGGGCGCGGCGCTGGCCGCCACCGTGCCATCTGCCCGCACGCGGAGGTTGATATTTTTCACCCGGCGGCGGGTCAGGGCATACGCCACCCCACCCGCCGTGCGGGAAACCGCTTCCGCCATGGGCAGCGCCCCCCTTCGGTTATTTTCTCTATTGTATTTTACACGTTTTGGCGGCGGATTACAATGGGGCGGCTTCGGCTCCCCGGCTTACCCCCGGGTGCCCACCTTGCTGGAATCGGTGCTGTAGCCCTGCAAATCTGCCGGGTTGATGGAGCCATCCCACCGGCCATCGGCCTGGGCGGCATCCCACTCGGCCTGGGCCGCGTCGCTGCGTATGGCCGTGCCGCTGCGGTAAACGGGGTCCCAGGGGTTGGCAGTATCGGGGTCGGTGGGGTCCCAGCCGCGCTTTGCCTCGTCGGTGGGGTCCACCGCAATGGTGCCCGGTTTGCCCATGGGGCCGGGGTTTTCGGCATCATCGTAGATGATCACCGGCATCTCCAGTGGGCAGTTGTCGTAAATCCACTTTACATCCACCACCGCCAACCGTATGCACCCCAGCGAGGCCAACGTGCCCAGCTGGTTGTACTGGTCATACTCCAAATCGTCCTTGTGCTGGGTGTAGTAGGGCACACTGTGGAACAGGTAGCTGCTCCAAATGCGGGTGGCGTACTGCCCGTAGCAGGGGCCGGCTAACAGCCGCCACTGGTAGTTGACCGGGGTGGCAAAATAGCCGATGGGGGTATCGGTGCCGCCGCTGCAAACCATGGCCATATAGGGCACGGTGTACTCGTTATTTTCATCGGGGGTGTAGATGGTTACCACCGATGCCGCCCGGTTCACCGCTGCCAGGTAGGGCTGGCCCTCGGTGGCCGTCAAATCCATCCCGGCAAAATCCGGCTGCTGGCGCAGGCTTTCCATCAGGGCCTTGCCCGCCTCGTTCCAGGTGGCGGGGTCCGCCAATTGGGGGGCATCCTTGGTGGCGTTGCGGGCGGCGGCAGCGGCGGCCAGGGCAAGCGGGTCATCCCCCTCCGCCTCCGGCGTGGGGGCAGGTGTTGCTTCCTCCGTTTCCGGCGCGCCCACAGGCGCGGGGGCCGGGGCCTGGGTGGCCGTGGGCTCCCCGCCCGGTTTTTCCGCCTTACCGGCGGCAGGCATTTGCAACAGCATAATGGCAACCCCCGCCACCACGGCCAGCACCGCCACACAGGCCAGGGCGGTGAACAAGGCTTTTTGCGCCTTGGCGCTGCGGTATTTTTTTCGGTTTGGTCTGTTCATGGTTGTGGTGCTCCTCCTTTGGGGGGTGGTGGGGTGTTTTGGCGGCGGGGCCTCTTGGCAGCCAAACGGCAGCCAAACGGCAGCCACAAAACGCTTCGCTATAGTATATCCAGTATATGCAAAAAAAGCGCCGCAGGCAACCCTGCGGCGCAAAGCCGGTGCCGGCAGGGCACCAGAAATTAACCAAACATATTGATCAGGATACCGGCGGCCACCGCGCTGCCGATAACGCCGGCCACGTTGGGGCCCATGGCGTGCATCAGCAGGTAGTTGCGGGGGTTGTACTCCTGCCCGACCTTTTGGCTTACACGGGCCGCCATCGGCACAGCCGAAACACCGGCCGAGCCAATCAGCGGGTTAATTTTGCCATGGGTCACGGCGCACATCAGCTTGCCCAGCAGCACACCGCCTGCCGTGCCACAGGCAAAGGCCACAAGGCCCATGCAAATGATCATCACGGTGCGCACATTCAAAAAGCTCTCCGCATTCGTGGTACAACCAACCGAGAAGCCCAGGAAAATGGTGATAATATTCATCAGCTCGTTGCCGGCCGTTTTGGTAATACGCTCCACCACGCCGGATTCCTTCATCAGGTTGCCCAGCATCAGCATACCAACCAGGATGGCGGCATCGGGCAGCAGCAGGCCAACAATAATCGTAACGCCGATGGGGAACAAAATCTTCTCGGTTTTCGATACCTTGCGGGGCGCTTCCATCACAATCTGGCGCTCTTTTTCGGTGGTAAGCGCCCGCATGATGGGCGGCTGAATAACCGGCACCAGGGCCATGTAGCTGTAGGCCGCCACCGCAATGGAGCCCAGCAGCGCCGGGGCCAGCTTGGTGGTAACGTAGATGGCGGTGGGGCCATCTGCCCCGCCGATAATACCGATAGCACCGGCCTCCGCGCCGGTAAAGCCCAGCGCACGGGCACCCAGGTAGGCAACAAAAATACCAACCTGCGCCGCCGCGCCCAGCAATAGGCTGGAGGGGCGGGCAATCAGCGGTTCAAAATCGGTCATGGTGCCAATACCCAAGAAAATCAGCGGCGGGTAGATGCCCAGCTTAACGCCCAGGTAAATGTAATCGGCCATACCGCCGCTGGTACCCAGCATTTCCCAGTTGATGTGCTGGGTTTCGTTGATGAAAATATCCATGTGGATAATGCCATCCAGCGGCAGGTTTGCCATCAGCATACCAAACGCAATGGGCAACAGCAGCAGTGGTTCAAACTGCTTAACAATTGCCAGGTACAATAGGATGCAGGCAATCACAATCATTACCAAATAGCGCCAATCCTGTGCGATTACCGCAAAGCCGGAGTTGGCAAGGATATCGGCAAGGTTTGAAAATATTTCACCCATGTTCTTGTCCCCCTTTTACATGAAGGGGCGAGTATTCTCGCCCACACCGGCATCGCCCCAGGCCCCCCGGCGGGAGCCTTTCGCGCCACTTTTACGGATGCTGCGCACCGTGGCGTTGCCGCCGGTAACAAAGCTTACTGCCGCCGCAATGGCCGCCACAATATCCCCGGTAATACCCTGCTCCACCGCAGGGGCGGGGGCGGGCGCGGCCACCGGCGCAGGGGCCGCCGCCTTGGCCTGTGCCTCAATTGCCTGGTGGGCTTTGGCCTGCTTTTTTGCATTGATGTTGTCAAAAAGTTTGCCTTCCAGCATAATGATCAGGCAAAGGCCCGCCAGCATACAGAATACCAGCGTGATGCTGGTTGCCACCACGGTCATATCAAAGCCGTCGATGGAGAGCATTGCAAGGGTGTTCATGGTTCGTCCTCCTCTTAGTGATATCTTCTACAAACCGTTTAAAAAGCCACATTCTGCAAAGGCTGCGGCGGGCTCTGTGCCCGGTACCGGCAGCACCCGTGGGGGTACACAGGGTATCCCCGTTGGTTGTGCCGGTGCCTGGCAATCCAGCCGCGTTTGAAGCCGCACCTGCTTTGCCAAATGCTTTGTTTTGAAACGGTTTGTCTACACGCGGTGGGGCCACCCTATACATTCCTATATTTTATAGAGGTAGCACCGCCTGCGTTTGGCACTTGGTTGCGGGGGCATCCCCCCGGTTTTGCCCCGAGCTTTTGGCCCCGGACTTTGCCCCGGTTTTTGGCCCTGCCCGCCATAGCCGGGCAAAGCGCGCGGGGCAAAATTTGGGGGGGTTCGGGGGGCTTTTCAGGGCTACGCCCCGGGCTGCGCAGCACATCCGCCCGGCATATTTTTGGGCATATTCGGGGCACATTTTTGGCATACCTAGGGCATACACTGTAGCATAGCCGAAACTCTGTTTATTATAACACACCCTGCCCGCTTTGGGTAGCGGGTTTTGAAAAAAAAGGGGTATTTACAGGAATTTCCCAGCTTTTCTCCCTTCCCACCCGCGGGCAGGGCAGGCGCTGCACCGGCTTTTCAGCAAATAGCCCGCCGGGCCATCGTTTCTTTTGGCAAACGCCGTCAAAATAGACGGCTTGCCGCCCATAAACTTTATAAAATTTTGTAGCATCCGCCATTTTTGAACAAATTGTGTCTTTTTCTCTTGCAATTTCATTCTTTAGCCGCTACAATAATGCTATCGAAACCACGGCAACGGTGCCGGGCAGGGAAACCTGCCCGGCACTTTTTGTTTTGATGGCAACGAAACATATGAGAGGGGAATGTATATGACTACAGAAATTTTTGACGCTGTATCCGGCCAGGTTTTTGCGGTATGGTTTTTGATTGGCGCCGCCCTGGTATTTTGGATGCAAGCCGGGTTCGCCATGGTGGAAACCGGCTTTACCCGTGCCAAAAACGCAGGCAACATCCTAATGAAGAACCTGATGGATTTCTGCATTGGCACCGTCGTTTTCATCCTAATCGGCTTCAGCCTGCTGCTGGGCGAGGATATCATGGGGCTAATTGGCCGCCCCGGGCTGGATATTTTCACCGCCTACGCCGATTTTGATTGGTCGAACTTCGTTTTCAACCTGGTATTTTGCGCCACCACGGCCACCATCGTTTCGGGGGCCATGGCCGAGCGCACCAAATTCTTAAGCTACTGCATCTACTCGGCCGTTATCTCGGCCCTCATCTACCCCATCGAGGCCCACTGGATTTGGGGCGGCGGCTGGCTTTCTCAGCTCGGCTTCCACGATTTTGCCGGTTCCTGCGCCATCCACATGGTTGGCGGTATCTCGGCGCTGGTGGGTGCCAAGCTGCTTGGGCCACGCATCGGCAAGTTTGTAAAAGGGGCCGATGGCGAAACAAAGGTAAACGCCTTCCCCGGCCACAACCTGCCCATCGGGGCGCTGGGCGTTTTCATCCTGTGGCTGGGCTGGTACGGCTTTAACGGTGCCGCTGCCACCAGCGTGGAACAGCTTGGCTCCATCTTTTTAACCACCACCGTAGCCCCCGCCGTGGCCACCGTGGTTTGCATGATTTTCACTTGGGTCAAATACGGCAAGCCCGATGTTTCGATGTGCCTCAATGCCTCCCTGGCGGGGCTTGTGGCCATCACCGCCCCCTGCGATACCACCGATTGCCTGGGTGCCATCTGCATCGGCATTGTTTCGGGGTTGCTGGTGTGCTTTGGCGTGTGGTTTTTGGATTATAAGCTCCGCGTGGACGACCCCGTGGGCGCGGTTGCCGTCCACTGCCTAAACGGCATTTGGGGCACCATTGCGGTCGGTTTGTTCTCCACCACCACCGCCCCCGGCAACGATTCGGTGGTTGGGCTGTTCTACGGCGGCGGCTTCGGCCAGCTGGGCCTACAGCTGCTGGGCGTTTTCTCGGTTGGGCTTTGGACGCTTGTCACCATCTTCATCACCTTCAAAATCATCGATAAAACCATCGGGCTGCGTGTTTCGGAGGAGGAGGAGATTGAAGGCCTTGACCCCACCGAGCACGGCCTGCCCTCCGCCTACGCGGGCTTTGCCCTGATGGATGTTTCCAACTCGCTGGTAACGGCCACCAACGCCAACACCGATTTGGGCGAGGGTGATATCACCAAGGCCAGCCCGGCCAAGGTTGCCGCCGCCGTGCAGGTGGTTGCCGAGCCGAACACCAGCCTAGATAGCGGCATCCACAAGGTGGTAATCATTGCCAAGCTGGTGAAGTTTGACGCTTTGAAAAAATCCATGAACGATGTGGGCGTTACCGGCATGACGGTTACCCAGGTAATGGGCTGCGGCATCCAGAAAGGCTCCGGCGAGCGGTACCGCGGTGCCGAGATTGATGCCACGCTGCTGCCCAAGGTAAAGTGCGAGGTTATCGTCAGCAAAATCCCGGTAAGCAAGGTGATTGATGCCGCCACCAAGGCGCTCTACACCGGCCACATTGGCGATGGCAAGATTTTCGTTTACAACGTTGCCAAAGTCGTAAAAGTGCGCACCGGCGAAGAAGATTTCGCCGCCCTGCAAGATGTAGAATAAATAAAACAGGTCGAACCCCGGCGCGTGAAGCGGTGCGTAAACCCGCGCGTGAACCAGTGCGTGAACCCGGTGCCAGGCTATGCTGTGCATCTCGGCTGGATGGCCGCGTGGCTGATTATCGGCTTGCTTGGTCAAATGGCAGCGCTGCCCGGTTGCCTCTTCAAATTATGCTTGGGCGATTATCGTATTCCCCGTAGGGCAAGGGCTCTGCTCTTGCCGTCCTACCCCAGCCACCACCTTTTCACCTTACCACCGGCCCTATCCATGCAAACTTCATATTGTGCGGATATGATTTGTTGCATCGTTGCCTCATGGCCGGTTCCCTCCCTGGTTGCCTCTTTAAATTCCGGTTGGGCGGTTACC
>JAQUSS010000125.1 GCA_028710135.1 Gemmiger sp.
TTTTTGCTTGTTTGCCCGTTTGTTGCCGCTGGTACCTGGTGGGAGCAAGGCGGCAAGGTAGTAAGGCAGGTAAGGAGGGGAGGCGGCGCGCTGCCGCCGCTTACCCCCAAAAAAGTGCGGCTTGCCTGGTTTTTGCTTGCCGAACCGGCCTTTTCGCGGTATGCTGATAGGGCAGTAAAAATAGCGGAAAGGAGGCGCTTGCCATGCGCCTGACGGTGGAGGAAACAAAAACGCCCGGTTCCCCGGCGGAACCGGAACTTATTTTGCGGTGCAGCCACCTTACCCCCGCGCTGGAACGCCTTGCCGCCCAGCTTGCCGCCGTGGCCAACCGCCAGGAACCCCGCATCCCGGCCAAGGCAAGGGGCGAAACCATCCTGCTCAACCCTGCGGATATCTACTATTTTGAGAGTGTGGACGATTTGGTGTTTGCCTACACCAAGGATGCCGAGTACCCGGTTTCGCTTACATTGGCGGCCATTGCCGATTCCTTTGGCCCGCAGGGGCTATTGCGCACCGGCAAAGCGCAGGTGGCCAATGTACACCACCTGGCCCGCCTGCAAAGCCGGGTGGGTGGCGGCATAGATGCCACGCTGGATAATGGGGAACACCTGCTAATCTCGCGCCGGTACGCCAAAGACCTGCGCACACTGCTAAAAGGGAAGGAGAGTTACCGATGAAACGCCTGTTCAAACAAATTCTCAAGCATGAAATTGATGCCGATACCATCGCCTGCCTGTATGCGGCCTGTGTGGGCTGGCTGCTGGCCCTCATCCGCTACCTGGGCGGGGTGGATGGGGTCGGTCTAGCCGCCCTCACCGAAATTATGATACTTTCCTGGGCGGTGGCGTGGTTCCAAAAGCTGCTGTACCTGCGCGAGCGCCCCGCCCCCCGGTTTGACCGCCTGGGGCGCGGCCTGGCCTGGATGCTGGTGCCCACCGTGGCGGTGGGGCTGGCGGCCTGGGGGTTCGGCTGGCTACACGGCTGCCCGCCCTGGGGGCTGTGGGCGTTCATCCTGGCCTGGATGGGCACTCTACTTACCTGGTGGGTGTGCATCCAGCTTATCTGCCGGGACGAAACGGTGGAATGGAACGCAATGCTAACGCAATTTAAGGAAAAGGAGATGCCCAACCATGCAACAACCGGCAATTCAGTGCAAAGCACTGACGAAAACCTACGGTAAAGCACGCGGCGTAGAAAATTTGGATATTGTGGTGGAAACCGGGGCCTTTTATGGCTTTATCGGCCCCAACGGCGCGGGCAAAAGCACCACCATACGGGCCTTTTTGGGGCTGATTGCCCCCACGGCGGGCAGTGTGCGGGTGCTGGGCTTAAACCCCGCCAACGCGGCGCAGCGCACGGCACTGCTGGCCAAGGTGGGGTACCTGCCCAGCGAAACACAGTTTTACCCCGATATGCGGGTGGCGGAGGTGATTGCCCTATCGGCCCGGCTGCACCGCAAACACTGCGCGGCGGAGGCTGCTCGCCTTTGTGAACGGCTGGAGCTGGATACCAGCAAAAAAATTGAGCAGCTATCCCTCGGTAACCGCAAAAAGGCCGGCATCGTTTGCGCCATGCAGCACGACCCCGACCTGTATATTCTGGATGAACCCACCAGCGGGTTAGACCCCCTGATGCAGCGCGTATTTTTTGAGCTTTTGGAGGAAAAACACGCGGAGGGCAAAACCATTTTTTTCTCCTCCCACGTTTTGGGGGAGGTGCAGCGCCACTGCACCTGCGCCGCCGTGCTGCGCCAGGGCTGCCTGGCCGCCCAGGGGAGCGTCAGTGCGCTTGCGGGCACCACGGCACGGTGCATCTCCTTGCAGCTGGCACAGGGCGCGCAAGGTGTGCTGCCGGCGGCGCTGCAAGGGTTGCCGGGCATTGCAACCCCCACGCAGGTGGGGCACAACCTGCAATTTTTGTACACGGGGCAACCGGCCCCCCTGCTTGCCGCCCTGGCGGCCCTGCCCGGGGGGATGCTTCAGGATGTTACCATAACCGAGCCGGGGCTTGAGGAAGTGTTCCTCCACTATTATACGGAAGGGGTGTAAACCATGACCATTTACCTGCATGAGTTAAAACGCGGCACCAAGTCGTTTTGGATATGGGCGCTTTCGGTGGGGGCACTGGCATTGGTTTGCCTGCTCCAGTACCCCCAAATGCAAAGCCAGGCCGATGCCGCCAGCGCAATTTTTGCCGATTTGGGCGGGTTTACGGCCGCCTTTGGGATGGATGTGCTGGGCTTTGGCACGGCCATGGGCTTTTATGGGGTGGAATGCGGTGCCTGCCTAGGCCTTGGCGGTGGGCTGTACGCAGCGTTTGCGGGCAGCGCCCTGCTGGCCAAGGAGGAAACCGGCCACACAGCCGAGTTTTTGTACACCCAGCCCATTTCCCGCGCCCGGATACTGGGCCAAAAATTTTTGGCGCTTACCACCCAAATCGTTGCCTTTAACCTGGTGTGGGTGGCGTGTGCGCTGGCTGGCTTTTTCTACGTGGGCGAAAACCCAGCCTGGAAAGCGTTTTGGCTGTATCAGCTTGCCCAGCTGCTGATGCAGCTTGAAATTGCCGGCTTTTGCTTTGCAGTTTCTGCCTGCCTGGGGCGGGCAGCGCTGGGCGGCGGCATCGGCGTGATGGCCTTACTTTACTTTTTATCGATGTGGGGCAATATTTCCGATGACGTTGCCTGGGTAAAGTACATCACTCCCTACTGGTATGCGGATGCTGCCCGCATCCTGCCGGAGGCCAAGCTGGATTTGCCACTGATGGCGTTGGGCGCAGCCTACTTGGCGGCGGTGCTGGGGGCAACCCTTTGGTATTACGGCAAAAAGGATATCACGGCCTAAATTAGGCCCTGCATTTCTGAATTTCGCTGCATCGTTCTACACGCTGGTATCTCGCACTGGCGGCAAAATAAAACCCAAACGCGGCCCATAGCAACCAAAAAAGTATGGCAAAAAACACGGGGGCACCTGCATGGCAGGGGCGCACCCGTGTTTTTTGTGTGGTGTAATAAAAAACGTTCCCCCGGGCAATACTCCCGGAAGAACGCGGATTCAATAAAAAAACGCGGCCAAACGCGGCAAAAGGGAAGGCGGGCAGGGGAAGATGGGGCTAAATACGGTTGCGCTGCGCCTGCTTTGCCTGCTGCTGGGGTATTTGGTGGGCAGCTTTCTCACGGCGGAAATCGTAACCCGGGTGGTGGCGGGCAAAAGCCCCCGTCACATTGGCAGCGGTAACCCCGGCATGGCCAATGTGATGGCAAACCTGGGCTGGGGGGCGGGGCTTGCCGTGCTGGCGGGCGATGCGTTAAAAACCGCGTTGGTGGTGGGGCTTTGCCAGTTTGAAATTGGCCCCTACATTGGCGGCGCGGCGGCCCTGTACGCCGGGCTGGGCGGGGTGCTGGGGCACGACTTCCCGTTTTGGCGGCTTAAAAAGGGCGGCGGGGGCGGCAAGGGGGTAACCGCTACCTGCGTGTGGCTGATGGTTTACCAGCCGCTGTGGGGCACCGCCTGCTGCCTGTTGGGGGCAGGGGTGGTGCTGCTAACGGGCTACCTGCCGCTGGGCGCGGTGCTGATACCGGCGCTGGCGGTTCCTTTTGGGTTTTGGTGGCAAGGGCCGGAAAGTGGGGCCGTTTTGCTGGCATCGCTGCTGCTGATGGTAAACCGGCATTGGCACGGCCTTGCCCGGATGAAAGCAGGGACGGAAAAACAGTTTTTCCGCCACCATGGCTAGCCTGGGCAATGCAAAACTGCCCGGCACCCAAAACAACCAGCTTGCTTACAGCTTACAGCTTAAATTGGCGGCTTACCAGCTCGGCGGCGTTTTGCAGCATACGCTCGCTCTGCGCTGCCAGGGTGGCCACGTTTGCCAGAGCGGCATTGTAGCTTTCCACCAGCAGTGGGGCAAAGGGGGCAAGCTGGCCCACGTCCTCAAAAAATACCCGCAGGTTGCCGGTACCCTCGGTTTTGGTGCAGGGGGCAGTTTCACACCCGGCAGGCAGGGCGGCACCGGCCTTTACAATCAGGTAGGGGCGCTTGGCTTTGGGCTTAAACCGCAATACCCCGTTCACGCAATTCACGCTCAAATACCCGGCGCTGCCCCCAAAACGCAGCAGCGCGGTGTCGCACCCGGCATCCGCCAAAACGCTTTGCGCCCATTGGCAGATGGCAAGCTCGCCATCATCGGTAACCTGGCGGGGCGGCGTGGTGGCAGCCAGGGCCTCCGCCTTTGCCGCCAGGCGCTGCAGGGCCTCGGTGGCGGAGGGCGCGGGCATATCGGTGGAGGCTACGGCTTCCGCCTGTGCCGGCTCCATCTGCGCGCCGGCTACGGGGGCAGGGGCAGGTTCTGCGGGGGTGCTGGCTTCGGGGGCGGGGCAGGGGGCTGCATCAGTTGGCACTTGCACAGGGGCGCTTACCGGCGCTTCGGGCTTGGTTTCGGGCGCTGCTTGGGGCAGGGGGGCAACCGCGGGAGGCGCTACCACTTCCTCAACCGCCGCAATCTCCTCAGCTGGCGCAACGGGGGGAGCCATCGGGCGTTTTTGCATCCCCGGCATTTTCGTTTTGGGGCGTTCCGGCTGTTTGGGCAGTTCCGGCTGGGTGGGGGCATCGGGGGCGGTCAGGTTTGCCTCCACATCAATTTTTGAAAAATGCACCGTGAAGCCGGTGGGGGCGGGCGCATCCGCAGAACGGCTGGCACCGGCATCCGGCACGGTATTTTTTGCGGTGTTTTTTTGGGGATTTCTTAAAGTATCTTGCGCAATATTTACAGGCCCATCATCCAAAATGTCTTCTTGAGCGGCCGGGGCGGGCGGGGCTTCGGGGGCGTTTTCCCCGGCATCGGGGCCGGGGGCTTCGCTGGCATCCTCCAAAATAATCTGCCCGGCACGGTAGACGCTGCGCTTTGGCGCGGTGGGCACCGGCTGGGGGATGGGGGCAGGCTCCTCCAACGGCTCAGTTTCGGGGGCGGGTTGGTCGCTATCGCTCTTGCGGGGGCGGCGGGGGGCTGGCCTGCCGGCGTTTAAGCCAAACAGAATGGCAAGCAACCCCAAAACGCCGCAGCCAATGCCCAGCAGGGCGTTGCCGGTGCGGTATACCCAAATGCTGAAAGCGGCCAGCAACACGCCAACCACCGCCAAAAGGATACCCAGTGTTTTATTCGACATGGTAAACCTCCTTAGGATAGGCTTTATCATAATAGTATAGTATAAGTTCATTATCATAGTACCACGCAGGCCGCCAAAAAGCAAAAAAAACAAAAACCTACCGTAAAGGGTTAATTTTGCAAGCCGGGAGAGAAAAATTAAAAAATGATTGAAAAAATCGAGAAAAAGGCTTGACAGTTCCGCCAAGGTTCGATATAATAATCAACGTTGCAGCCGCTCAAGTGCGGCAGGGACACGGCACCATGGCCCGGTAGTTCAGTTGGTTAGAACGCTAGCCTGTCACGCTAGAGGTCGTCAGTTCGAGCCTGATCCGGGTCGCCATATGCTGTCTTAGCTCAGTTGGTAGAGCACATCCTTGGTAAGGATGAGGTCGAGCGTTCGAATCGCTTAGACAGCTCCATAGCCGCCGCCGCAAATCACACCGATATGTTGATTTGCGGCGGTGCATTTTAGGGGCATAGCTCAGTTGGTAGAGCAGCGGTCTCCAAAACCGCGTGCCGAGGGTTCGAATCCTTCTGCCCCTGCTTTTATAAAGTGACCGGTACCAGTTGCCGGTCGCTTTTTCTTGCCCTTTTTGCCGCTTACGGAGGCTATCATGACCAAAGACCTTACCCATGGCAATACCCTAAAGGTGATTTTGCTGTTTACACTGCCGCTGGCGCTGGGCAACCTCTTCCAGCAATTTTATAGCCTGGCCGATACCATAATCGTGGGGCGGTTTGTGGGCATTGATGCACTGGCGGCGGTGGGGGCCACCGGGCCGGTCAATTATCTGATTTTGGGGTTGGTAATTGGGATGTGCAACGGCTTTGCCATCCCCATTGCCACCTGCTTTGGCGGGAAAGATTACCACGATATGCGCCGCTATGTGGCAAACGCCGGTTGGCTTTGCCTAATTTGGGCGGTGGTGCTCACGGCAACAACCGTGCTGCTTACCCGCCCAATTTTGGAGCTGATGCAAACCCCCGCCGATATTTTGGATGGCGCGGCAACCTATATCGGGTGGATTTTTGCGGGCATACCGTTTGTGTTCCTTTATAATATGGTGGCCTGCATTATGCGGGCACTGGGGGATAGCAAAACCCCGCTCTATTTTTTGGTGCTTACCAGCGTGATGAATGTGGTGCTGGACCTTGTGTTTATCCTGGTGTTTCGGCAGGGGGTGCAGGGGGCCGCGCTGGCCACCAACATCTCGCAGGCGGTATCCGGGGTGTTAAGCTTTGCCTACCTGCTTCGCCATTTTGATGTTTTAAAATTGACGGCGCAGGAACGCCGGTTTGATAAAGCCATCTGCCGCCGCCTTTCCGGCATGGGGCTGCCCATGGGCCTGCAATGCAGCATCACCGCCATTGGCAGCGTGGTGATGCAGGGGGCCGTCAACGTGCTGGGCAGCACGGCGGTGGCCGCGGTTACGGCGGCGGGCAAAACCAGCAACCTGCTGGCGGTTCCATTTGAAAGCCTGGGCACCGCCATGGCAACCTATGCCGGGCAAAACCTTGGCGCGGCCCGGCTTGACCGTGTTAAGCGCGGGGTGCGCAGCGCACTGCTGATTTGCACCGTGTATGCGGCAGCGGCGTTTGTGTTCCTGCATTTCTTTGATATTGCCATCATCAGCCTGTTTATTGATGTAAAGGCCGAGGTTGTGGTGGTGACGCAGGCCCGCGAGTATCTTTTCTGGAACCTGCTGTTCTACCTATCGCTGGGTGTGCTGATTGTTTACCGCTATGTAATTCAGGGGCTGGGGTATTCGAGCCTGGCCATGATGGCCGGCGTGGCCGAGATGCTG
>JAQUSS010000016.1 GCA_028710135.1 Gemmiger sp.
TTTTGGGTTGGGGGTGGGGGATGTGGGGGGAGGGGGGGGGGGAGTGGGCGGGCCGGCCTGCTGCCTGGTTTGCGGGGCGGCACTTAGCGAGGAATCGGAGATTTACATGGAGGGAGGCCGGGTGATGGGATGCGAATCGTGTTGGGAACGGGGGCCGGCGGGCGAGCTGAAGCCCGAATGGTTTTGGGGAGGTGGAGAGGATGAGTAAGCCGCAATACAGCTGGTGGGGTTATGTGAAACGGGTGGTGGAGGGTTACCCTGCGCGATGCTGCGCGGCGGAGCGCGAAGCGGTGGAGAAAGCGCGCGCCGCAACGCAGGAGCCGGAGGTGGAACGCTTGATCGCCTGGGTGTATTGGGAGAAGCGGGGGAACCTGACTGAGGCGGGCGCGGCGTTGGGGCTGGACAGGCAGGCGGTGCGCCGGGGGCACGGCGTCTTTTTGCGGCGGGTGGCGCGGGAGATGGGGTTATTGTGAGCGGAAAATACGGTTTGCATTATAGAGCCAAAAAGGGGTGTTAGACTGCTAGCATGGAAAGAAAGGGGGCGGAAAGGATGAAACGAGCGGAGCAGGCGGGGGCAACGAAAACACCGGGCGCACAGGCGATACCCCGCAAGAAGGAGCGGTTTTGCAGGGAGTACCTGGTGGATTACAATGCCACCCAGGCGGCGATGCGGGCCGGTTACAGCGCGGGGACAGCCGGTGCGGCGGCGGCCCGGCTACTGCGGCAGGCGGAGATTTTGGAGAGGATACACACCTTGCAGGCCGAGCGGTTACAGAGCATGGCCATCACCCAGGATTATGTGGTGGAACAGCTTGTGCGGCTTTACCAGCAATGCACCCGGCCCGAGAGCGAGGAGGACACCACCTTTAAGTACGACAGCCGGGGGGCGCTGCGGGCGCTGGAGTTATTGGGGAAATGCCTGGGCGTGTTTGGAGAGCGAACACCGGCATCGGCACAGGCACCGGCGGCGGAGATTGGAAAGCTGGACGGGGTGTTGGAGGCGTTGCGGGGAGAGTGACGGTTGGCGGTGTGTGTGGGGGGGCAGAGCACGAGGGTACGGGGACGCCGGATACGAGGGCACGGCGTGCGAGGTACAAAGTACGGAGGGGTTGGTTTGGGGGGGCGGATGGTGGCGCGGAGGAAAGATGGCGGCGGGGGTGAGGGGCGGCAAGAGCAGAGCCCTTGCCCTACGGGGACGGGGGTGCCGGATGTGAGGTACGGAGGTGCCGGAGCACGAGGGTACGGTGGGGGTGATTTAGGTGGCGGGGAGGGAAAGCGGGATGAAGCTGGAACTTTCGGAGAAATACCGGGCGTTTTTGCGGAGCGAGGCGGCGGTGGAATTTTTGGAGGGGACGACGGCGGCCGGGAAAACCACCGTGGGGCTGTTTAAATTTATGCTGCGGGTGGCCCAAAGCGACAAGGTGGCACATATTTTATCGGGGTTGGACCTAGGGACTATCGAGAAAAACATGATCGGCAAGGAATTGGGGATTTTGGATATGTTTGGCGGGCTGGTACAGTATTACCCCCGCAAGCATGGGCAGGTGGGGCTGCCCCACCTGGAATTTACAACGCGGCGAGGGCAAAAAATTGTTTACGTGCTGGGGTACGACAACCGCGCGCGCTGGAAAAAGGCGCTGGGCGGGCAGTATGGCTGTTTATACATCGACGAAATTAACATTGCGGACATGGACTATGTGCGGGAGGCGGCAATACGGTGCGATTACCTGCTGGCAACCCTGAACCCGGATGACCCGGGGTTGCCGGTTTACCGGGAGTACATCAACCATGCGCGGCCCCTGCCCGGTTGGGAGGCGGATACCCCGGCACCGATACGGGCGGAGCTGGCGGGCTGCGAGGCCAAGCCGGGCTGGGTACACTGGTTTTTTACCTTTGCGGATAACGCGGGGCTGGATGCCGAAAAGGCCGCGCAGATTGCCGCCAACGTGCCGCCCGGCACCAAGGTGTACAGCAACAAAATTTTGGGGCTGCGGTGCCGCGCCACCGGGCTGGTGTTTGATTGCCAGGCGAAAAACCTATTGACCCAGGCGGAGGCAAAAGCCCGGCGGTACCTGCAATTTAGCTGCGGGGTGGACACCGCATACTCCCGCAGGAGCGAGGATGCGGTGGCGTTTGTTTTTGTAGGAATCACCGAGGGGCATGAGCTGGTGATTTTGGAGGAGTTTGTGCAGAACAACCGCGACTTGGCGCAGAGCATTACCCCCAGCGACATCCCCGTGCTACTGGTGGAATTTTTGACCCATTGCCGCGAAAAATGGGGCTATGCCCGGGATGTGTTTATCGACTGTGCGGACGCGGGAACCCTGGCGGAGTGCGAAAAGTACCGGCGGCGGGAGGGCGGGCTGTACAGCTTTGTGCCGTCTTGGAAAAAAACGCCGATTTTGACACGAATTGAGTTGCAGCAGGGATGGATGGCGCACGGGCTATACCGGGTTTGCGAAACCTGCACCGAGCACCGGCGGGAGCTGAACAGCTACAGCTGGCAGGAGGGGCGCTACCGCCCCGAGGACGGGCACGACCATACCATCAACGCGGCACAGTATGCCTGGCTGCCCTTTATGCGGGAGATTGGGGCGAGCGGGTGCGGGCAGAGGGAGGAGAAACCATGCAGATAAAGGAGAGGATACGGATGGCGGTGCTGGATTTTTTGCGGGTGGAGCCGGCCCGGGAGCAGACCGTGAACCTGCTGGAAAGCATTGGGTTTGCGGGAAACGTGATACGAAACCGGGTGTGGTACCGGGGCGACCCGGCGGAGCTATCGCAGTTGGCAAAGCAGCTTTGCGGCGGCGGGGGTGATGATACCGCCGCCGGGCGGTTTTGGGCCCAGGTGCCGGAGGTGGGGTATGTGCGCAAGGCACACACGGGGTTGCCCGCGGTGATGGCGGATACCTTGAGCTACATTGTGAAGGCGGACATGGGCGCGCTAAGTTTTGCCGACCCCGATGCCGGGGCGCGGTGGCAGGTGATGGCGGAGGAAAACGATTTCCGGGCGCTGGTGGGGCGGGCGGTGACCGAAACACTGGTGACGGGGGACGGGGCGTTTAAAATTTCCATCGACCCGGCGGTGAGTGCGCGGCCTTTACTGGAGTTTTGGCCCGCCGACCGGGTGGAGTATGTGATGCGCCGGGGCCGGGTGACGGCGGTGGTGTTTGTGAGCAAGCTGACCGGCGAGAACGGCAAGGAATACACCCTGCGGGAGCGGTATGGCGCGGGGAGCGTGCGCTACACCTTGACCGACCGGGAGGGCCGCCCATGCGCGCTGGAGGAGGTGCCGGGCCTGGCGGGGTTACAGGGGGTGGACTTTGACCCCGCGGTGCGGCTGGCGGTGCCGCTACAGTTTTTTGCTTCGACCCGGTTTGGCGGGCGGGGCCGGAGCATTTTTGACAGCAAAACCGATGCGTTTGATGCGCTGGATGAGGTGTTTAGCCAGTGGATTGATGCGATACGGGCCGGGCGGGTGCTGCGGTACATCCCCGATGATTTGGTGCCCCGCGCACCCGACACCGGCGCGATGACCCAGCCCAGCTATTTTGCCGCCAACTATGTGGTGACGGGGCACAGCAACAAGGAGGATGCCCAGAGCCATATTGAGATGCAGCAGGCCGAGATACGCTACGAAGCCTTTGCGGCCAGCTACGAGGCGGCGCTGGAGCTATGCTTGCAGGGGGTGATGAGCCCGGCAACGCTGGGGGTACGGGTGAGCCGCGCGGCCAGTGCCGAGGCGCAGCGGGAGCGCAAGGATGTGACCGGGTACACGCGCGGGGCCATTACCGATGCGCTGGAGCGGGTGTTGCCCCAGGTGGCGGTGGCCATGTTGGCCGCGGAGGATTTGATGGCGGGCCGGGTGGCGGTGGGGTATGCCCTGCCGGAGCTGGGCTTTGGCGAGTATGGCGCACCGGATTTTGACAGCCGGGTGAAAACCCTGGCGGCGGCGCTGGGTGCGGGGCTGATGAGCCGGGAGGCGGCGGTGGCCGAGCTGTGGGGCGCGAGCAGAAGCGAGGCGGCGTGTGCGGACGAGGTGGCGCTACTGGAGAGCAGGAAGGGAGGTGAGGGAATGAAGTGACTGGAAAATGACGGGTTACAAATAAAAAATGGAGAGGAGCGAGGTTTGTGATGGACGAGTTGGAGCAAGCGGTATTGGTTGAGGAGGAGGGCCTTGCGGGCGAGGCCGAGGCCATGGAGGAAGCGGCGGGGCTGCGGGCCGCGCTGGCGGCTGCCCGCAGCGAGCTGGCGGCCTACCGGGCGGGGGTGCGCCCCGAGATGGTGGGGGATGCCATGGCCCTGGCCGCTGCCGACTGGGGCGAAAACCCTGATGAGGCGGCGATGGCCGAGGTGCTGGGGCAGGTTTTGGGCCGACACCCGGAGTGGAAGGCGGGGCAGAGCCAGCCCGCCGGTTTTGTGGTGGGGAGCGACCCGGCACTGGGGGAGGCTGCGGGGGCGGCCTGCACCCGAAATGGCGAGGGGCGCAAGCGCTGGAACCGGTTTAACGGCGGGATTTGAGCGGCAAATTGGCCCTGTGGCGGCCCGGGCGGGGAAGCGCTGGCCGGGCCGCGCGGCAGATAAGAAGGATTTTTTGTTTTTAGGATGAGAGGAGATTGAAGATGGCAAATACGGTGAACTACGCGGAAGCATGGCAGCCCGAGCTGCTGGAAATTATGCAGCAGAATACCCTTTGCACACCCTTTATTACCCCGAATGTGCGGTGGTTGGACGCAAAAACCTTCCACTTTACGCAGATGACGGTGGGCGGCTACAAAAACCACGACCGGGAGGGTGGCTGGAACCGTGGCCACTTTACCCAGACGGACGTACCCTTCACGGTGGCGCACGACCGCGACATTGAATTTTTGGTGGACCGCGCCGATGTGGACGAGAGCAATGCGGCGGCAAGCATCCGCAACATTAGCCGCGCCTTTGCGCAGACCCAGGCAAGCCCGGAAACCGATGCTTTGTTTTTTAGCAAGGTGGCGGCAGCCGCCAAGGTGGCCGAGGGGGCCCACACCAGCACGGCGCGTGCTGAATTTACCAAGGCGAACATTTATGGCAAGCTGAAGACCATGCTTTCGGCTGCAAAGCTGCGCCGGTACAAGGCGAAGGGCGCGTTGGTGATGTACCTGGCGGCCGATTTGATGGACCTGCTGGAGCAGAGCGAGGATTTTACCCGCACCATTGCGGTGAGCCGTGTGGCCGATGGCGGCGAGGGGGTGGAAACCCGTGTGACCGACCTGGACGGGGTGCCGATTTTTGAAGTGATTGACGATGAGACCTTCTACGATGCGTTTGATTTTGCCGTGGAGGAGGGCGGCTTTGTGCCGGCTGTGGCGGTGTATGCCAAGACCGAGGATACCAGCGTTGTGGCGGGCAAAACCTACTATACCCTGAGCGGCGGCAACTACACCAAGGTGGCCAGCCCCGTGGTGGGGAGCCTGAGCAGCTACTATGAAAAGACCCGCGAGGCCGGGCACCGGCTGAATGTGCTGATTGCCAGCCCGCTGACCACCAAGGTGGTACCGAAAATTTCAAGCATTTACTATTTTGCACCCGGCGCACATACCTGCGGGGATGGGTATTTGTACCAGAACCGCGCACTTTCGGACGTATTTGTGTTCCCGAACGGGAAGGACGGGACGGTGGACAGCGTTTTTGCCGACACCGATACCACCGGGGAAGCCTGATGGCGGCGGGGGTTTATGCCACCCCCGATGCGTACCGCGCCCTTTGCCCCGAGGCGACGGCAGGCCTTGAGGATGCGGAGCTGAACCGGCAGCTTGGCCTTGCCAGCGATGCCGTGGATGCCCTTTGCTTTGGCCGAATACGCCGGATGGGGGTGGAGGGGCTGACGAGCTTTCAGCTTGAGAAGGTGGCGCGGGCTACCTGCCTGCACGCGGCTTTTTTGGCGCGCGGCGGCGGGGATGGGGTGACGGAGTACGCCATTGGGGATGTGAAGCTGCACCTTGACCGGGGCGCGCTGGAAACCCGGGGCGGTGTGACCACAAGCTGCGAGGTGATGGCCCAGCTGCGGCAGACGGGGCTAGTGCTCCGCCAGATAATATGATGGCCGGGCGGTGGCCCCGCTTAGTGCCCCCTGCTTTGTGCAAAACCCCGGTGGTGGTGGTGCTGGAGCGCGGGCTGGACGAGAACGGCGCACCGATTTTGGAGGACGCGCGGGCGCTATGCTGCTGTTGGCAGCAGGCGGAGCGGGCGGTGCAGGGGGACGTGGGAAGCGGAACGAACCGGGGACGGAGCGGAAACGGCGAGAACCGGCAGGGAATGGAGCTGGCGGCTACCGCCTATTTTGCGGGGGACATTGCCCCGGCGCTGCCCCTGTTGACCGGGCGGCTGGTGAAGGGCGGGCAGAGCTGGCGGATAGCGCGCGCAAAGCGCTGCTGCGACCCGGATGGGGCCGTGAACTACACCCGATTGGAGCTGATTTGATGCGCACAGAGCAACTGCGAAACTGGATGCGGGGGAAGTTGGATTGCGGGGAAGGCATTACCCTGGGGGGCATTGATGCGAACCGCGAATATTGCCTGGGCATCTGCCTTGCGGCCGGGGACGGCGGGCGGCGGTGCCTGGGCGGGGCGGAGAATACCCGGTGCCGACCCTTCTATGCCGAGGTGGTGGTACACTGGGGCCGGGATGCCGCCAGGGCGGAGGCCAAGGCGCGGGCCGTGTGGGCACTGTTTGACGGCTTGACCGACACCGTGATGAACGGCGCGCGGGTGGTGTTTGCCGACCCGGGCGCGATTACCCCCCGGCAGCGGGACGGACGGGGAATTTGCGAATTTGTGATGAGGCTGACGGTATGGTATGCCCTGCCGGACGGCCGGTGAAAAAGGAGGTTATTATGGCGATGACGGGCGTGTACCCGGTGTTTAAAAACGTGTTTGCCATTGGCACCAAGGGGCGGGAGAGCAGCGAAACGGACATGAAGCCGGTGGCGGAGATGGAGAGCTTTCGCGTTACGGTGGATGGCAACGTGGAGGAATGGAGCCCCCTGGAGGCCGCCGGTTGGATGAAGCGGATGGTGACGGGCAAGGCATTGAGCATCAGCTTGAAGGGCAAGCGCTGCGTGGGGGACGCGGGCAACGACTATGTGGCGAACAATGCCTGGGAAACCGGCGGCGGCTGCGACAGCAAGTTTATTTGGACGATGCCGAGCGGCGCAACGCTGGCCTTTGACTGCATTTTGAATGTGAGCGCCCCCGGCGGTGGCGAGAGCCGCGAGATGGAGGGGCTGGAATTTGAGGTGTTGAGCAGCGGCAAGCCGGTGTTTACGGCGGCGGTGGCGGCAAGCTAACAATGTGGGTTTGAAAGGGCGCGGCGGTGTGCCGAGGGCATAGCCTGCGCTGAATTTTGAACGGGTGGGTGGGGTGGAAGATTGGATAAGGCAGGAGGAAAAAAGATGGCAAAGCTATATACGCTAGATGGCAAGTTGTTGGCCGAGCGGCCCGAGGTGCGGGTGGGCGACCGGTGTTACCCGGTGGATGACCGGCAAAAAACCGTGAAAAAATGATGGCGCTGGTGCGCGAGGCGGGTGAGGCCGGGGCGGCCGAGGCGATGGACCGCGCGCTGGAATTGGCATTGGGGGAGGAAGGGTACCGGGAGCTGGACGAACAGAACCTGCCCTTTGCGGCCTACGAGCGTTTGTTTGCCCTGGTGGTGGCGGCGGCTACCGGCGCGGAGGTGGACGACGCGGGGCGATTTTGCGACAAAAACGGTTGATGGCGGGGCGGATGGCGGCTATGACCTGGTGTTGGATGCGGCGCTGATTGCCCAGAGTGTGGCGGCGCAGTATGGTGTGTTGCCGGGGGCGCAGGCAGAGCTGCCCTACCCGGAATGGGCGCTGCTGGTGAGCGGCCTGATGGGGGAAACCCCGCTGGGGCGGGTGGTGGCGGTGCGGCTGGAGAGGAACCCGGCGCGGCTGCGGGAGTTTACGCCCTGGGAACGGCGGGAGCGGCGGCGCTGGGAGGCATTTAAGGCCGGGGAGGCCGAGGCGAGGGCACGGCGCGACCCGGCGGGGTATGCCGCCGAGATGGCGGCCCTGGAGGCCGGGATGGCGCGGGCGTTTGGTGCGGAAGCTGGGCTGGGAAACGGTGCTGTGTGAGGAGTTAGGAGCGTGATGGGGTGGCGGATATTTTTGCCCAAGCGTGGGCGCGGATGGGGTTAAAGGATGTGGGCGCGTTGGCGGAAAAGCGGCTGACGGCGGGCCTGAAAGCGGCGGTGCAGGGGATGAACGGGAGCCTTGCCCCCACCACCCGGCAGGTGGCGGGGTTGACGGGGCGGGTTTTGGAGAATACCCGCGCTTTGGCCGAGGGGCAGCGGGCGGCACAGGGGGCTGCCGAGGCCCTGACGGTGTTGGGCGCGGCAGCTGCCGGGGCGGGGGCTGAGGCGGCTGCGGCACGGCGGCAGTTGGCGGGCTTTGACGAGCTGCACGTTTTGCCGGGGACGGCAGCGGGCGGCAAGGCGGAAAGCGGCAGCGCGGCGGAAGGCAGCGGCGGCAAGGTGGATACCGCCGGCAAAAAGAGCGGAACCGTGGTGGCCGAGGCCGCGGCTGCCACCGCGGCGCTGGCGGTGTTGCAGGGAAAATTGGCGGCGTTTTGGGCCGCGTTTACGGCGGCGACCCGCCCGGCGCAGGAGGCGTGGGGCGCGGCGTGGCGCGAGATAAGCGCTGCGGCTACCGCCGCGTGGCCGGGGGTGGCGGCAGCCGCGCAGGCGCTATGGCAGAACGGGCTATTGCCCCTGCTGCAATACCTGGGCGGGAGCTTTGTGCCGGGGGTGGTGAACAGCTTTAGCGAAGCCTTTGCACCGATTTTGGGCGGGGTAATTTCGACCGGGATTACGCTATTGGGGGAGGGCTTTGCGGGATTTTGTACGTTGGTACAAAGCGGAATGGATACCCTGATACGCCCCGCGCTGGCGCTGGTGCTGACGGTTTGGCAGGGGCTGATGGAAGGAATTGCCGCGGCGTGGGCCACCTATGGGCAGCCGCTACTGGCGGCAGCGGCGGAAGCCTTCCGCAATATAGGGGCGCTGGTGGCGAGCCTATACACCACTGTGGTGGAGCCGGTGGCGGCGCAGGTGATTGCCCTGCTGGGGGCACTGTGGCAGAACAGCCTGAAGCCGCTGTGGGACCAGTTGGTGGCGCTGTTTGCCAGCCTGTGCCTGACGGTGCTGAATTTTTGGAACAGTGTACTGGCACCGCTGCTGGCCTGGCTTACCGCAACGGTTGGCCCGGTGTTCACCGCGGCATTTGATGCGGCGGCCACGGTGGTGGCTGTGGCGGTGGGGCTGATTGCCGATGCGTGCAGCGTGGTGGCGGCGGCCTTGCAGGGGGTACTGAATTTTGTGAACACCCTGTTTGTGGCAGGGTGGGGTGCAGCCTGGGCCACGGTGGAAAGCAGCGTGGCAAATGTTTGGGCACGAATTGGCAATTTGGTATCGAACGCGGTGAACGGGGTGATTGCCACTGTGAACGGGATGGTGAGCATGGTGACGGGGGCCATCAACGCGATTTTGAGCGGGATTGCAAAAATAAGCGGCGGGGCGCTGGATTTTAGGGTGAATGCACCCCAGATACCACACCTGGCAGCGGGCGGGTACGTGGGGGCCGGGCAACCGACCCTGGCGATGATTGGGGACAACCCGGCCCAGGGCGAGGTGGTGGCCCCCGAGGGAAAATTGGCCGAGGCCGTGAGCGCCGGGGTGGCGGCAGCGCTGGCAAAGCTGCCCCAGCCGGCGCAGCAGAACGGCAACGGCGGCGAGGTGCCGATTAATATCTATCTGGGCGGGGAGCTGCTGGACCGTGTGATTTTATCCAGCCAGAACCGCGTGGCGCTGCGCAGCGGCGGGAGGGCATAACGGATGGCAACAGCTTTATTGACGATTGACGGAAAAACACTGCCGACCCCCACTAGCTTTACGGTGAAGCAGGCGGATTTGGATGCCGACAACAGTGGCAGGAGCGAAACCGGCACCATGCAGCGGCAGCGGGTGCGGGCAAATGTGGCAAAAATAGCGGCCGGGTGGAGCAATTTGACCGAGGCCGAGGTGGCGGCGATACGGGAGGCGGTGGCGCCCGAGGCCTTTGGGGTGGATTACTTTTTTGGGAACACCTACCATGCCCTAATGTATGTGGGCGACCGGGACTGCACCCTGAAGGCGGTGGGGAGCAACGGGGAGACGATTTGGGATATGAATGCGGATATGATTGAGTATTAAAAAAAGCGGGAGGGATTGGGATGTATGCGGTGAGCGAGGCGTACCGCACGGCGCTGGCAGCCCCGGGCAGAACCGAGCGGGTGCAGGGCAGCATTGCACTGGCGGACGGCAGCGTTTTGCCGCTGGATGACAGTGTGCTGAAGGCCGGGAGCCTGACCGTGGATAACCAGTGCGTGAACGGGGAGGAACTGGAGTTTGGGGCGGTGTATGCGGGGCAACTAAAAATGACGGTGCTGCTGGACTGTGACCGCTATGCGCTATATGACGGGGTGGTTACCCTACAGTGGGCGCTGCGGTTGGCGGATGGGAGCTGGGAGAGCCTGCCCATGGGGGTGTACACGGTGACCGAGGCGGTGCGGCAGGGGCGGTACCTGCAACTGACGGCGCTGGACTGCCTGGTGAAGTTTGAGCAGGCGTTTGATGGGGTATCGACCCTGGGCACCCCCTTTGCCCTGCTACGCTACCTTTGCGAGAAGGTGGGGGTGGGCCTGGCAAACACCGAGGCGGAAATTTTGGCGATGCCCAACGGGGGCGGGCAGTACCAGTTGGATGCGGATGGAATGACCACTTGGCGGGACGGGGTGGCGCTGGTGGCGCAGCTATTGGCGGGGTTTGCCACCGCGACCCGGGAGGGCGAATTGCGGATACAGCCGTTTGGAAGGGTGGCGGTGGCCGAGGTGGCGGCGGATGCCCGCTTTGCCACCGAGGTGGCCGATTACCGCACGGCCTACCGTGGGGTGCGGGTGACGACCGACCGCGGAATGCTGGAAAGCTACGACCCGGCGGAAAATGGGCTGGTGATGGAAATTGCCGGGAATGTGCTGTTTCACTATGGGTTGGACGAGGCGCGGCAGGGGATGGTGGATGCGGTGCGGGCAGCGCTTTGCGCGCTGGATTACACGCCCGCCACCCTGAGCATGGCGGGCGACCCGGCGCTGGAATGCGGCGACCGGGTGGTGCTACGGGCGGTGGACGATGGGAACGGGCAAACCGGCGATGTGGAAACCCTGCTGACCGGGTACCAGTGGGCCTACCGTGGCCGGGAACGGCTGGAGAGCGTGGGGAAAAACCCGCGCCTGGCGAGCCTGAAAAGCCGGAGCGAGCGGGATACGGCGGCACTGCGCGGGCAGCTGAACACCGACCGGTTGGTGCTGAAGCCTTTTGCCAGCCCGGCGGCGCTTTACCTGCGGGCAGGGATGCAGGTGGAGGTGATGGCGGTGGCGGTGACGACCGTGAAGGAGACGGGCGCGGTGCTGCTGGGGCAGCTTTTGCTGGAAACGGCGGGCGAGGGCGCGCAGCAGCTGGAGATGGCGTATGCCATCAACGGGGCGGTGGTGACGGATTTTGCCCCGGCGCGAAGCTTGACGGCGGGGAGCCACTGCCTGCCGCTATTTTATATGCTGCCCACCCTGGCCGCCAACACCACCACGCGGATTGTGCTGCGGCTGCGGCTGACCGGTGGGGCCGGGAGCCTGCCTGCGGGCGGGCTGCGGGCGGTGGTGCTGGGGCAGGGGCTGGCAAGCGGCGCGGCAGCCTGGGATGGCACCCTTACCTTTACCGAGCAGAGCGGGCTATGGGCGGCCGAGGCGGCGGCGGTGGCGCTGCCCGGCGTGGCGGCGGGGGCTGTGGCGGCCCTTGGCGCGCCCGATGCCACGGCGCTGAGTGCAATGTGTGGGCTATGGAGTGTGGAACCGGCCGGGCAGGTGCTATTGGGGGCCTTGCGCGCCACGGTGGCGCAGAGCGGAAAGCAGCAGCGCTGGGTGATGAGCGATACCCAAAATACCCCGGCCTACGATGCCGACTGGGTGGAACGGGCTGGGCCCGGTTACCGGCTGCGGGGAAGCTGGGCGTATGAGAGTGTGAACGAAGCGATTGACAGCGGCGGGCTGGCGGTTTGCCGGTTGAAAACCGTAGGGCTGGCCAGTGTGGCGGCGGTGGAGGTGACGGAATGGCAAGTGCGATTACCGGGGGTGTGCTGACGGTGGATTTTACCGAGGCGGGTTGGCGAACGGCCCTGCCGGCGGTGTACACCGTGACGGATGCCCCCGCACCGTTTTTTACGGCCACAACCTTACCGTACAATGGCGGGGCTACGTTACGCTCGGGCAATGTGGGGAACTTTGGGCAGAGCTGGACGCAGTTGGAGTTTGCGATGGCCGAGCCGGGAGAGCTGGCGCTGAACTATGCGGTATCCTGCGAGAGCAACTACGATTGGTTTTCGATTTTATTGGACGGGGTGCAGGTTGTGCATACCTCGGGCATTGTGGGGTGGACGGATTACACCGCCAGCCTGACGGCGGGGAGCCACAGTTTGCGCTTTGATTACAGCAAGGATGCCTCCGGCAATGGGGGCAGCGACGCGGGGGCCATCGGCTACCTGCGTATTGGCGGTATGGCGCAGGCGCGGGCCAAGCGGTGGCTGGTGAAGGCCGGGCAGGTGCTGTACGACTGCCAGGGAACGGCGCTGCCGGATAGCGCCCAAAGCCTGACGGCGGCGGTGTTTTTGGCCTATGGCAGCGAAACGCCCCCGGCGGGCGGGGTGCTGGCGGCTATGGCCGACCCGATGGTTTTGAAGTGGGACAGCGCCGGGGCCGAGGCGATGACCGGGTTTGGGGTGGCGGTGACGGGAACGCCCCTGCCGCAGCCCTTAAACGGCGTGGTGGATATGAGCGCCGCCGAGATTGGCGGCATTGCGGGGCTGGAAGCGGTGTTTGGGGGCGGTGTGACGGTGGAGCACGCCGGGCAGACCGGGGATTGGGCCGAGGCGGTGCCCCTGACGGATTTTTTGAACACCGACAAGGCGGCACTGTGGCAGAGCAGCCTGCCGGCGCGGCAATTGCAGCTTCGGTTTTGGCTGCACGAGGGGGACTGGATGGACCGGTTTGCCCTGACATTTTTGAATTGAGGAGGGAAAGCTGTGAGCCTGCACGGACATACAACCATTGAGCTGACCGACCGGCATGGGCGGCGGGAACGGGTGGCGCATGACAACTACATTGCGGGGGGCGTGGAAGCCTATTTTAAGCCGCTGGGAAGTGTGATATCGGCCTGGGAGCTGTTGAGCGGGGCTAGAATTGCCGACCTGTTTGGCTCGATTTTGCTGTTTGACAGCACCATTGCGGGGGATGGGGCCACCCTGTGGCCCGGCGCTGCCAACCACTGCCTGGGCGGGGCAGATTACGGGGTGACGAACACCGCCGGGGAGGATTGGCGGGGGAACTGCAACGCCAGCGAGAGTGTGATTGACACGGAAAACCGGCAGGCAACCTTTGTGTATGATTTTGCCACCGACCAGTGCAACGGCAGCATTGGGGCCATTTGCTGCGCCCCCCAGTACAGCGCGGCGCAGGCGATATTTGGGGTGACGGGGAGCCGGTTTGAGAGCAATGCACCCCGCAACCACAAGCAGCTGAACGAGCGGCGGACACTGTGGACACCCTACCCCCAAAGCTACCGGCAGGATACGCGGCAGATTGTGCCGGTGCGGATGGATTTTGACGATAACCTGCTGTGGCTGGTGAACACCACCACCCCCAACAGCTATAGCTTGGAAAAACACGCGGCACCGTACAACCGGGCATCGCTATTCCAAAGCAGCCAGGGCGGGTATACCCGGCTTTTGCAGAACACCCCCTTTACCCTGCCCCAGCAAAATATTTTGCTGGCGACCAGCGGCCGGGTGTTGACGGCGCAGGGCAAGTTGCAGGTGTTTGGCTACCCGCAAACCATGCTGGCAACCGACCCAATTTATTTATATACCATCGATGCGGGCACGGGCACGGTGGAGGGAACGGTGCAGATAGCAAACCCCTTTGCCACCACCCCGGAGAATATTGGCTTTGTGCTGGCGGACGGGCGGGCGTACCTGCTGTTTGGCGGGGCGGGGTATACCTTCCCCTTAAGCAACCCGACCGATATTACGGCGGTGGATACAAGCCGGATGGCCGGCGGGGCGGGGATGCTGCCCTTGTTCCAGATACCGGGGCGGGTGTATATGGGGGAGGCAAAAACCAACCCCACCCACGCGCCCTACCTGCTGAATACCGCCAACCAGACGGTTTACCGCGCCAACTTTACGGTGGGGCGGTATGCCGAGGGGCGGTTGCCCATGGTGGAGGTGAAGGGGCACCCCCTTTGCCGGATGGAACTGCCGCCCCTAAACCCCGGCACGGGCGGCGGGTACCTGAACAACCTGCGGCTGTTTTTATCGACCGTGAATAACCTGGATACCCCGGTGGTGAAAACGAGCGACAAAACGATGAAAATTACCTACACGATACAGGAAACGGAGGGGTGAAATATGCGGCTGAAAAATGGCGAGGTGGTGCTGCACTGGCCGCTGGCAGGGCCGGTGGTGGTGACGGCGGGGTGGTTTTACAGCGATGGCAGTGCCCACTGTGCCAACGATTACCGCGCCGCGGTGGGCACGCCCGTGTATGCTGCCGAGGACGGGGTGGTGGACCAGCTACAATATTGGGATGGCACCACCAAAACGGGGATGCAGAGCTACGGCACCATGCTGCGGCTGTGCCATGCCGCCTACAAAGGGGGCGTGCTACAAACCCGGTATGCACACCTGCAAGAAGTATGCGTTGCCAAGGGCGCGCGGGTGAAGGAGGGGCAGCTACTTGGCTACAGCGGGCAGAGTGGGAATTGCTATGGCGCACATTTACACTTTGAGGTGTGTTGGCGGGGGCAGCGGTGCAACCCCCTTTGCTGGCTGGACGGCGCGTTTACGGCGGCGGATGGCCGGGTAAAGCTGTGGGGGAGCAGCGAAGAACACAGTGTTGCGCGGGAAGCGGCGGGCGAAGGCGAAGTGCCCGGGGCAGCGGGCGGCGCAGCGGGGTTGCAAATTTGCACGGTGGGGCCGATGAGCGCGGGGGACGCGATGCGGTTTATGGAGTTGGCGGCGGAACTGGCG
Source organism: Gemmiger sp. (assembly GCA_028710135.1). Taxonomy (GTDB): domain Bacteria; phylum Bacillota; class Clostridia; order Oscillospirales; family Ruminococcaceae; genus Gemmiger. The sequence continues at coordinate 15,164 of JAQUSS010000016.1, forward strand.
GTTTGCTATACCAGCCGCTACAGTGAGGAGGGTGAAAATGGACGATAAAAATTTATTTTTGAGGGCAAAGGCGGCCATTGTTGCCGGGTGCGCGGGGTTTTCAAGCGCATTTGGGTGGCTGGGCTGGCTGGTGGTGGCATGGGTGTGCTGCATGGCGCTGGACTGGCTGACGGGCTCGGCCAGTGGGCTGGTGCAGCACCGGTGGAGCAGCGCCGTGGCAAGGGCCGGCATTTGGCACAAGGCCGGGATGGTGGCGGTGGTGCTGGTGGCTGCGTTGACGGATGCGGTGCTGGGGGTGGCCGTGAACCAGCTGGGTGGGGTGTTGCCCTTCACCTACCAGGCACTGGTTTGCCCGGTGATTTTGTGTTGGTATGTGTTTGCGGAGCTGGGGAGCATTGTTGAAAATGCCCGCGATATGGGCGCACCCGTGCCGGAATTTTTGGTGGCGCTGCTGGCGAAGGCACAGGAGGCCGCCGGGGAAGGGGTGAAGGGGGGCGGAAAAAGCGGTGAATCCTAGGGTGTTCAAGGGCCTGGATTTGTGGTATAATACTCGCATTCACGAGGATTATAGAGCGTATGCCCGGCGGCCCCGGTGCGGGGTGCGGGATGCTTGCAGTTGAAAATGCCGGTGAAGCGGCGGATGGAATGGGAACGCAGATGGATAAGCAGCGGGAAACACTGGAACGCCTGGCCCCGGTGCTGGGCAGCCTGCCCACGCCCCCGGCGGATGGGCGTGCCAGGATTATTGCCTTGGAGGGGCGGGCCGCGGCGGGCAAAACCACCCTGGCGGCGGCTTTGGCCGAGGCCCTGGCGGCGTATGGCGGCGCGGGGGTGGTACATATGGACGACTTTTTCCTCCCGGCGGAGCTGCGCACCCCCGAGCGGCTGGCCGAGCCGGGCGGCAATGTGGATTATGCCCGCTTTGCCCGGGAAATATTGCCCTGCCTGCGGGGCACGGCCCCCTTTTGCTACCGCCGGTTTGATTGCGGCAGCATGGCCCTAGGCGAAGCCCGCACGGTGGCGGCGGGGCGGTGGCGAATTGTGGAGGGCGCCTACAGCGCCCACCCCTATTTTGGCCCCTATGCCGACCTATTGCTGTTTGCCGATGTGGACCCGGCCACCCAGCAGGCGCGCATTTTGCAGCGCAACGGCCCCGCCCAGGCGGCACAGTTTGCCAGCCGCTGGATACCCTTGGAGGAAGCCTATTTTTCCGCCACCGGCCTGCCGGGCCGCGCTGCGCGGATGGTGTGATGAGGCTGTAAAAATTGCCGCGCGGCGGGGCAGATTTTGATAAAAAGCTACAACAAGTAAAACAACAGGAGAACATTATGAAAAGGGAGATGAACAAAAACCGGCTGGCTGCCCTGGCGCTGGCCATGGTGCTGGGAGCCACGCTGCTGTTTGGCGCGGTGCCCGCCTTTGCCGAAACGCCGGAGCCGGGGAGCCCCGATGCGCCGGTGGGCAGCTTGTGGCAAACGCCCGAGCCCGAAGCCCTTACCCCCGCGCAGATGGCAACCGCTGAAACGGCTGCCGAGGCTGACGAGGGGGAGGCGGGCCTTCCCACCCTGTATGCCGCCGCCGAGCCGGGGTACATTTACACCCAGTTGAGTGCGGGCCAGCAGGCCGTATACACTGCCTTTGCCGCCGCGGCGCAAAAGGTGATGGAGGCGATACCCAGCCCCGTAAGAATTGCGGATGCAACCACCTACCGCTTGGCGCTGGGGGATGTGAAGCTGGCCGTGAATGCCTACCTGTTTGACCACCCCGAGGTTTTTTGGACGGGCGGAGATTTTACCTATGGCGTGGAAAACGGCGTTATTACCATGGTGGGGATGACCGGCAGCGCCACCAAATATGCCAGCGAGAGCGCATGGGTTGCCGAGAAGGCCGCGTTTGAAGCGGCTGCTGCCGCCCTGGTGGAAAAAGCCGCCGTGAATGGGCTGGAACCCCAGTATGCCGCCCTAAAGCTGCACGATGTGCTTTGCGGGGCCGTAACCTACGACTATGCCTCGCTTGGAACCAAGGACTACCTGCCCCACACGGCCTACAACGCCTTTATTAAGGGGAAGGCCGTGTGCGATGGCTATTCCAAGGGGTACCTGTACCTGCTGCGGCTGTGCGGGATACAGGCATCGCTGGTGACCAGCGATGCCCTAAACCACGGCTGGAACATTGTAAAGCTGGGCGACGATTGGTACGAAACGGACGCCACCTGGGATGATGGCGGCGACCAGCTGAAGCATACCCACTACGACAAAACCACCACCCAGATGAACGCCCTGCACAACGGCGGCGCGCGCAACACCACCGGCATTGATGCCCTGCTGCCGTTGGCCGAGGGTACCGGCTATACCTACGCCTACCTGCAAGCCAATATGCCTACCCCGGCACCCACGCCTACCCCGGCACCCACGCCCACCCCTGCTCCCGCCCCTACCCCCACCCCCGAGGTGGGTGTGCCGGGGTTTGTGACCCGGCTTTATGATGTTTGCCTTGGCCGCACCCCCGATGCCGCGGGCAAGGCCGATTGGATTAGCCGGTTGCAAACCGGCAAGGCCACCGGCGCGGAGGCTGCCTACGGCTTTGTGTTCAGTAAGGAGTTTAAGGGCAAAAATTATTGCAACGAGGATTACGTAAAGCAGCTTTACCGCGCCTTTATGGGCCGCGAATACGATGCACCCGGCCTTGCCGATTGGGTTGGCAAGCTGGAGGGGGGCAAAACGCGGGAGGAAGTGTTCAACGGCTTCTCGCAAAGCAGCGAATTCCAAAAAATATCTGCCAGGTATGGCATCACCGTGGGCAGCCCGATTGCGGTGCCCCCCTATGGCACTGTGCCCACCGGCCCCTGCACGGTGGATGGCAAGCCGGACGGCGTTACCGGCTTTGTTACCCGGCTGTACAGCGTGGTTTTGGGCCGCACCCCCGATACCGCCGGCCTAAAAAACTGGACGAACCAGCTTTGGGCCCACACCGCCAGCGGCGCGGAGGTGGCGCGGGGCTTTGTGTTCAGCAATGAATTTAAGGCGAAGGGGTACAGCGATAGCGCGTATGTGGACTATTTGTACCAGGCATTTATGAACCGCCCCGCCGATAAGGCCGGCAAGGCCGATTGGGTAAGCCGCCTTGCCGGGGGCGCAAGCCGCGAAACCGTTTTTTACGGCTTTGTGGGCAGCGATGAATTTACAAAAATTTGCAACAGCTATGGCATTGTGCGCGGCGGGTAAACTTGTAAAATTTTGCCAAACGCCCCTTTTGCGGGGGCGAAAGGTTTTTCTCGGCCACAAAACCTGCTATACTAAAAAAGATGTAGCCCGCCGGTAGCGGGGGCACACCGGGCAGTGGCGGGCGCAACCCCCTTGGGGGCGCGCCGCCCTGCCCCTTTTACCGCAGCGCCCAAAGCGCCCAGACACCGATTACATAGAGGAAGATAAAAAAATGCAGAAAAAAATGCTGGCAATTTTGCTGGCCCTGGGGATGGCGGCAACCATGGCGCTGCCGGTTGCCGCCCAGGGCCTTACCCCCGAAACGGCGGCGGAAACGGCCACCGCCGAGATGGCCCAAGCGGAGGCCCCCACCGCGACCCTGGCTGCGGAAGCCGAAAAAAATGAAGAAGCCGAGCCCGCGCTGGCCCTGCCCACATGGTTCCACCCCGACCCGTTGACCGCGGAGGAGGAGGGCTACAGCCACACCGGCCTGTACGATGAGGACGCGTACACCAAGGCCCTGGCCCGCCAGCAGGCAAGCGACACCGACGGCCAAGCGGGCGAGGATGGCCTGCACGAGGATGCGGTTGCCCAGTATGCCTTGGGCTACTACTACACCGATAACGCCAACCAGGTTTATGAGTTTTTGCGCAGCGAGCTGGGGATGAACCGCGCCCAGGCCTGCGGCGTGATGGCAAATATGTACACCGAAAGCCGGTTTAACCCCACCGCCTATAACGGGAACGATACCGGCGGAACCGAGAGCTACGGCCTTTGCCAGTGGAACTCGGGCCGGTATGCTACGCTGCAAAGCTGGTGTGCGGCCAACGGGTACAACTACACCACGGTAGAAGGCCAACTGCGCTACCTGCAACATGAAATTACCAATACCTGGGAGAAGCGGATATGGACCGTTACCAGCAGCGCGGGCGATTGCTTTGGCAGGGTGCCCGATACCGCACAGGGGGCCTATGTGGCGGGCTATACCTGGGCGCGCTACTTTGAGCGCGGCGCAAGTACGTATTGGCCCAGCCGTGGTGAGTATGCCATGAACGATTTTTGGCCCACCTACCAAAACTACACCCCCGCCCCCACGGTGGACCCGGCCTTGGCCGCGCAGTTTGTTACCCGGCTGTACAGTGTTTGCCTGGGCCGTACCCCCGATGACAGCGGCCTTGCCAACTGGACGAATGTTTTGGTAAGCGGCAGCCAAACCGGCACCGCCGTTGCCGCCGGGTTTGTGTTCAGCGCCGAATTTTCCGGCAAAAACTACTGCAACGAGCATTTTGTGCAGCAGCTTTACCTTGCCTTTTTGGGGCGCGGGTACGATGCCCCCGGCCTTGCCGATTGGGTGAACCGGCTGGAAACCGGCTCCACCCGGGAGGCCGTATTTAACGGCTTTGCGGGCAGCGCCGAATTTGCCGAGCTTTGCAAAAATTACGGCATCCAGCAGGGCGTGGGCATCACGGTGCCCAAGTACGGCACGGTGCCCAAGGGCAATTGCACGGTGGATGGCAAGGAGGATGGGGTAACGGGCTTTGTAAAGCGGCTGTACAGCGTTTGCCTAAACCGCACCCCTGATGCCCACGGCCTGGCCGATTGGACGGGCCGGTTGTGGAGCCAAACCACCAGCGGCCGCACGGTGGCGCTGGGCTTTGTGTTCAGCGATGAATTTACCGCAAAAAATTACGACAACGCTACCTTTGTAAAGTACCTGTACAAGGCCATACTGGGCCGCGAAGCCGATGCCGCGGGCCTGGCCGATTGGACAAGCCGCCTTGCCACCGGGGCCACCCGCCTTACGATTTTTGATGGCTTTGCCGGCAGCGACGAGTTTACCCGCATTTGCAACAGCTACGGCATTGTGCGGGATTGACGCGGGGGCTGGTAATTGGCAGGAAAGTGCGCTATAATAAGCGCATCCACAATGGTTACAAACAAACCGTTACACCGCATGGCAGCCAAATGCCTTTGCGGCCAATAAATAAAACCGGAGGTCGTTTTACCGATGCAGGGTACACAACACGAGCAGCTAGAGCGTAGCTGGGGCCATTTTAAAAAGTACAAGCCACTGGTGAAGGAGCTTGTTTCCCGCGATTTAAAGGTGAAGTACCGCCGCAGCTTCCTTGGCTATGTGTGGAGCGTGTTGAACCCACTGCTGATGATGCTTCTTCAGTCGCTGATTTTTTCGTTCATGTTCCGCAATGATATCCCCAACTTCCCGCTTTATCTGATTTGCGGCAACACCCTGTTCACCTTTTTTAACGAGAGTACCAATATGGGGCTAACCTCCATTATTTTTAACGGTACGCTGATAAAAAAGGTGTATATCCCCAAATTTATCTTCCCGCTTAGCCGGGTGGTATCCAGCTTTGTGACCATGTGGTTCAGCTTTGCGGCCATTTTGCTGGTTATGGTGTTTACCCGGGCTCCTTTTTACTGGACAATTTTGCTGTGCTGGGTGCCGCTACTGTTTTTGTTTTTGTTTAGCTGCGGCATGGCCATGGCACTCTCGGCGTTGACGGTCTATTTCCGGGATATGCAGCACCTTTACAGCATTTTGACTCTGGGCTGGATGTATGCCACCCCGCTGTTTTACCCGCTGGAGCAACTGCCGGCCTTTATGCAGCGGCTGATGAAGTTTAACCCGATGTACCACTATGTAAATATGTTCCGCAATTTGGTGATGTATGGCAACATACCGGGGCCAAATACCTGGTTTGCCTGCATTGTAAGCGCCGTGGGGATGATGGCCATTGGGCTGGTGGTCTTCCGCAAGCTGCAGCGCAATTTCATCCTGTATATTTAAGGGGGGCGCTATGGGAGCCGAAAATATCATTGACGTAGAGCACGTTTCCATGCGGTTTAACCTTGCGCAGGAAAAAACCGAGACCTTGAAGGAATACCTGGTTAAGCTGGCAAAGCATACCCTTTCCTTCAACGAATTTTATGCGCTGAAGGATGTGTCCTTCTCGGTCAAGCCGGGGGAGAGTGTGGCCTTAATTGGCCGCAACGGCAGCGGCAAAAGCACCATGCTCAAGGTGATTGCCGGGGTGATGTACCCCACCACCGGCACGGTTACCGTGCGGGGGGATATTGCCCCCATGATTGAGCTGGGTGCCGGGTTTGACCTGGATTTGACCGCGCGGGAGAATGTGTACCTGAACGGCGCGGTGCTGGGGTACGACCGTGCGTACATGGAAGAGCATTTTAAAAATATCATCGATTTTGCCGAGCTGTGGGATTTTGTGGATGTGCCGGTTAAAAACTTTTCCTCCGGCATGGTGGCCCGGTTGGGCTTTGCCATTGCCACCGAGGTGAGCGCACCGCTGCTGGTGGTGGACGAGGTATTATCGGTGGGGGACTTTATGTTCCAGCAAAAATGCCACGACCGCCTGAACAAAATGCTGGAGCAGGGCACCACCCTGCTGTTTGTAAGCCACGATTCGGGGCTGGTAAAATCGCTTTGCAAGCGGGCCGTGTGGCTAGACCATGGCGTAAAACGGGGGGATGGCCCCTCGGAGGAGGTTTGCAACGCCTACGAAGCCGCCATGCGCGCGGGGGAAATGTAGGCGCTGGCCCTGGCCCGGTGCTGCGGCCCGGTGCTTTGGCGGCCCCCGGTGTGCTGGGGGCTTGCAAAAAACGCTGTAGGGGCACCCCGCAGCGGCTGAACGCTTTGAAAATGACGATAGGCGGTGGAAATTATGAAAGCAATGATTATCGGCGCGGCAGGGTTTGTGGGCGGCTACCTGGCAGATGCCATCCGGCAGGACCTTTTGTGCGAGGTGGTGGTGACAAAGCTGCCCCACGAGCAACTTTCGCGCACCGATTTGGACGTTAAAAACCTGGATATTTTAAACCCCATTGCGATTTTTGAGCTGCTGAAGGAGGAACGCCCCGATTATATCTTCCACCTGGCGGCCCAAAGCTCCATCGGCTATTCATGGAAAAACCCCAGCCTGACGGTGGATGTGAACGTGAAGGGCAGCTTGAATGTGCTGAACGCCATCCGCCAGCTGGATTATTCGCCCCGGGTGCTGGTGATTGGCTCGGGCGAGGAGTACGGCCATATCAAACCGGGCCATGTGCCCATCCCGGAAACCGAATTTCTTGACCCGGGCAACATCTACGCCGCCACCAAGGTTTGCCAAAATATGATGGCCACCATCTACAGCCAGGCGTATGGCCTGCAACTGATTATGGTGCGGGCTTTTAACCATGTTGGCCCCCACCAGGCAGAAATTTTTGTGGTATCGGATTTTTGCAAGCAGGTGGTTATGATTGAAAAGGGCTTGCAGGAGCCGGTGATGCGGGTTGGAAATTTGGCCGCCAAGCGAGATTTTACCGATGTGCGGGACGTTGTGCACGCCTACACCCGGCTGGTGCAATTTGGCGTGCCGGGCGAAACCTACAACGTTGGCAGCGGCCACGCGGTTGCCATACAGGAAATTTTGGATACGATTGTGGCGCAAAGCGATGCCAAGATAACGGTGGAAACCGACCCCGCCAAGCTGCGCCCGGTGGATGTGCCCATCATTGAGGCCGATACCCATAAAATCTACGATGCTACCGGTTGGGTGCCCCGCATCCCGCTGGCGCAGACGATTGCCGATACGCTGGATGCCTGGCGTGCCGTGCTGTAAGGGGGGCAGAAGATGAAAACTTTGATTATAGGCGGCACCAGCCTGTTTGGGCAATACCTGGCCGAGCGGCTGACGGCGGCGGGCGAGGCACTGGCGGCCACCAAGCTGCCCACCGAAAAGCTGCCCGAAAATTTGGAGGGGAACCAAAAAATTGCATGGTCGGACGTGGATATTATGGACCCACTGACGATTGTGGAGGTTTTGAAAAAGGTGCGCCCCCAGGTGATTTATAATTTTGCGGTGCAAAACTCGGTTAGCTATGCGTGGCGCAACCCCGGTGCAACCGTGGATGTAAACGTGATTGGCGCGCTGAACCTGCTGGATGCGGTGCGCCAACTGGATTATAAGCCCACCGTGCTGCTGGCAGGCTCGGGCGAAGAATATGGCCGGATGCCATTTTCGGCCATGCCCCAGGGCGAGGATAAAAAGCCCAACCCCGGCAACATTTTTGCGGCCAGCAAGGTTTGCCAAACCATGATGGCCCAAATTTACTGCCGCGCGTATGGGATGCAGCTGATTTTGGTGCGGACTTTTAACGAAACGGGGCCCGGGCAAAGCGGGCGGTTTGTGGTTTCCAACTTTTGCCGCCAGTTTGCCCGGATAGAAAAAAAGCAGGCGGAGCCGGTGCTACAGGTTGGCAACCTGGCCATCCAGCGCGATTTTACCGATGTGCGCGATTTGGTGCGCGCCTTTGCCCTGCTGGCTGAAAAAGGCCGCCCGGGCGAGATTTACAACGCGGGCCGGGGCCAGGCCACCCCGATTGCCAAGGTGCTGGATATTTTGCAGGAGCGCACCGGCATCACCGTGCAGGTGGAGGCCATGGGCGACCGTATCCGCCCGGTGGATACCCCGATTTTTGAGGCCGATGTAACAAAAATCTATAATGATACCGGCTGGAAGGCCGAGATACCCCTGGAACAAACCGTGCAGGATATGCTGGACTATTGGCGCGCACGGGTGTGATGGCCCAGTAAAATAAAAGAAAATAAAAGGGGCTGTTGCAGATGCTTTTCTACGCTTTTACGTAGAAAAACCATTGCAACAGCCCCTGCTTTTTATTGATTTCCTATGAATCCAAAAGAAGTCCGCCCGCATTTGCAACCTTAAGGCTCCCTCAGACGAGGGAGCCTTAACCACATCTGCAACAGTCCCTTTTTTGCGGAGCTATACGGTTGCGAGAGGGTTACGCGGGGGCTACCCGGCAGGCGCTGCCTTTTTGGGGAAAAAGCGCCCGGTGCAGCCGCTTATAAATCGTATTTTTGCTTATCGGCCACGTTGATTTCCTGGCCGATTTGCACCTCGATAACCTCCAGGTGGGTATCGGCAATCAGGGTGTGGCGGGCCTCGGCGGGCATTTTTACCACATCGCCGGGGTGTACGGTGGTTTCTACCCCATCCACCACGGTGCGGCCGGTGCCCGAAACAATCGTCCATACCTCATCCCGATGCTCGTGGGCGTGGTAGGTCAGCCGGTTGCCGGGGCGCAGCACAATGCGGATGGTGGTGGCGTTATCCTGCACATCCAAAATGGTAAAGCTCCCCCAGGATTTTTCGGCAAAACGGGCCTCGCCCTCCACCTGCTCCACATAGGGCTTGATGCGGGAGCTTGCGGCCTTATCGCTGACCAAAATGCCATCGCTGGCGGCGGCAACGACCATATCTTTGCAGCCCATGCAGATGATGGGGATGTTGAGCTGGTTGATGACGTTGGTGTTTTGGCAGCCATCGTCCAGCTGTACGTTGCCAATGGTGGGGTCGCTCATTACCTCGCTAAAGGTGTTCCAGGTGCCAACGTCCTTCCACTCGCCCTTAAAGCGCATTACATGGATGTTGGGCTCCTTCTCCACCACGGCGTAGTCGAAGCTGATTTTCGTTTGGTCGGCATAGTGGGCTTGCAGGTCGGCAAAATCTTCAAAATGCAGTTCCTGGTGGGCAACCTTGAGCAGGTACCCCAGCTTGAAGGCGAAAACGCCGCAGTTCCACAGTGCGCCCTGGCGGATATAATCGGCTGCGGTGGCTTCGTCCGGCTTCTCTTTAAAGCCGGCCACGGGGCTAATCTCGGCCGGGGTGGCGGGGATGATATAGCCAAACTTGGCGCTGGGGTAGCTTGGCTCCACCCCCATCAGGGTCAGGTTGGCACCATCGGGCTGGGCGGCAAGCGCGGCCAGGCGGTGTACCGCCGAAAAATAATCGTTCTCCACATAGGGGTCCACCGGGCACACCACCACCGATTCCTCGGGCCCAACGCCCTGCTCGGCGGCCAGGTAGGCGGAGGCCAGGGCAATGGCGGGGAAGGTATCGCGGCGGCAGGGCTCCACACAAACGGCAACCTTGCCACCCAGCTGGTGGCGGATGGTGCTTACCTGGCGCTTGCCGGTAGCCACCACAATTTTGGCCTCGGGGTCCACCGTGGTAATTTGGCGGTATACCCGCTGCACCATGCTCTCGTACACGCCATCCTCATTTTTGAGCAGGGGTACAAACTGCTTGGAGCGGATATTGTTGGAAAGCGGCCACAGCCGTTGCCCGCTGCCGCCCGAAAGTAGAATTATATTCATGGTGGTATCTCCTTCTGGCGGCGGGTGTTACCGCTCGGCCCGCATGGGGTTGCTTAAAAAGTCTTGGTAGGTCAGGCGGATGCCCTCCTCCAGCTCGGTGGTGTAGTGCCAGCCAAGGTTGTTCAGCTTGGTTACATCCAGCAGCTTGCGGGGGGTGCCGTCCGGCTTGGTGGGGTCCCACTGGATTGTGCCGGTGTAGCCCACCACCTTGGCCACTAGGGCCGTTAAATCTCGTATGGTAATCTCCTTGCCGGTGCCAAGGTTCACGGTTTCGTTGCCGCTGTAATGGTTCATCAGGTAAAGGCAGGCATCGGCCAAATCGTCCACATACAAAAACTCCCGCAGGGGCTTGCCGGTACCCCAGCAGGTAACCACGGCATCGCCATTTTCCTTCGCCTGGTGGAACCGGCGCAACAGTGCCGGCAGCACATGGCTGTGGGTGGGGTGGTAGTTATCGTTGGGGCCATACAGGTTGGTGGGCATTACGCTGATATAATCGGTGCCGTACTGCCGGTTGAGGTATTCGCAGTATTTTAGGCCGCTGATTTTTGCCAGGGCGTAGGCCTCGTTGGTTTGCTCCAGCTCGCTGGTAAGCAGGCAGCTTTCGGGCATGGGCTGGGGGGCCAGGCGGGGGTAGATGCAGCTGGAGCCCAAAAACATCAGCTTTTTGCAGCCGTTTTGCCAGGCCGCGTGGATGGCATTCATCTCCAAAATCATGTTTTCGTACATGAAATCGGCCAGGGCCTCGCTGTTGGCCATAATGCCGCCCACCTTGGCGGCACCCAAAAATACATAATCGGGCTTTTCGGTGGCAAAAAATTCCTCCACCTGGTCTTGCCGGGTCAAATCCAGCTCGGCGTGGGTGCGCAGCACAAAATTATGGTAACCGTTGCGTTCCAGTGCCCGCAGGATGGCGCTGCCCACCATCCCCCGGTGCCCGGCAACATAAATTTTTCCGTCCGTTTCCATCATGGCAATCGAACCTTTCTGCTTTTTAAAGTGCCGAAAAAGCCGCATTTGGCAAAGGGCGGCGGGCCTTGCCCCGGCAGGGCAAAACACCCGCACCGGCCTTGCCAAATGCGTTGCTTTTGGGCAGTTTATTGTATGGGATAAGGGGGCTGTGTGGCTTAGGCCTGGGCCTCTTTTTTGGCAAGCGCCAAATCGTGCGCGGCCATAATGCGGCACAGTTCCTCGTAGCTGGTTTTTAGGGGGTTCCAGCCCAGGGTGGTGCGGGCTTTGGTGGGGTTGCCCCAAAGGTTCACAACATCGGTCGGGCGGAAGAAATCGGGGCTAACCTCCACAACCACCTTGCCGGTGGCCTTATCGATCCCTTTTTCGTCCATCCCTTCGCCCTGCCATTCCAGCTCAATGCCATCGTTGGCAAAGGCCAGGGTGGTAAATTCCCGCACGGTGTGCTGCACGCCGGTGGCAATTACAAAATCATCGGGGGTATCCTGCTGCAAAATCAGCCACATACACTCCACATAATCTTTGGCGTAGCCCCAATCGCGCAGGCTGGAAAGGTTGCCCAGGTACAGTTTATCTTGCAGGCCGCAGGCAATGCGCCCGGCAGCCAGGGTGATTTTGCGGGTGACAAAATTTTCGCCGCGGCGCTCGGATTCGTGGTTGAACAGGATGCCGTTGCAGGCGTAAATGCCGTAGGCATCGCGGTATTCTTTGGTGATCCAGTAGCCGTACTGCTTGGCAACCGCATAGGGGCTGTAGGGGTGGAAGGGGGTGGTTTCGCTTTGGGGCACTTCCTCTACCTTGCCGTACAGCTCGCTGGTGGAAGCCTGGTAGAAGCGGCAGGTTTTGGAGAGGCCCAGCGTGTGGATGGCATCCAGGATGCGCAAAACACCCAGCGCGTCCACATCGCCCGAATATTCGGGCGCATCAAAGCTTACCCCAACATGGCTTTGGGCGGCAAGGTTATATACCTCGTCCGGGCGAATTTTGGACAGAATTTTTACGATGGAGGAGGAATCTGCCAAATCGCCATCGTGGAGGGTGATGGCGTTTTTCGCCAGCAGATGGTCAATGCGGGCGGTGTTCGAGATGGAAGCACGGCGCACAATGCCGTGTACCTCGTACCCCTTTTCCAGCAAAAGTTCAGCCAGATAGCTGCCGTCCTGCCCGGTGATGCCGGTGATAAGCGCTTTTTTCATAGGTTACTCCTGTTCTGTTTTGTCACAAAAATTCAAATTGGCCCCGGGGGCGGGGCAAAGGGCAAAGGGCAAAAAAATACCCTTTAAAATGCCGTATTTATATAGTATAATCAATTCTATAGAAGATGCAAGCCCTAAAGTTGCCGGATTTTTTGCACAATATTGCTACGGGGCCGCCAGCCTGCGCCCCCGGCGGGAGGTAGCCATGCCAAAAACCAGAAATTTCCCTGAATATTACGACCCCTCCAGCGAGCGGGAGATTGTTACCCCCTCGCCCTTTGGGCGGAAAAACCTGCTTTTTTTGCAGGAGGCCGGGCACATCAAGCTGGTAAAAAGCCACGCCGGCACCCAGCGCAGCAGCCTGGATAGCTACCTGATTGTGGCGGTGGTGGCGGGCAGCGGCAGCCTGCAATACGATGGCCGCAACTACCCCCTGCGGGCGGGCCAATGCTTTTGGGTGGATTGCCGCCACCCCCACGGCTACCGCAGCGCCCCGCGGGAGCCGTGGGAGCTGCGCTGGGTACACTTTAACGGCCACAGCGCCCCGGCCTTCCACCACCTGTTTGAGGGGGCGGGCGGCCCGGTGTTTACCCCGCTGGATTTTGAGGGGGTGGCCCGCCGCCTGGAGGCTGTGCTGGCCGCCGCCCGCGGGTGGGATGCCCCCGCCGAGCTGCGCGCCAACGCCGAGCTTGCCGCCCTGCTGGCCGGGATTTTGAACGAACTTGCCCATGGCGAGGAGGGCACCGCCGCCGCTGCTGCCCGGCTGGAGGAGGTGCGGGCCTGGCTGGGCGAGCACTGCGCCGAGGTACTGAGCCTGGATGGGCTTGCCGCCCGGTTTTACATCAGCAAATATTACCTGGCTCGCAGCTTTAAGCAGCGGTATGGCGAAACGATATTTGCCTTTATCAACGCCGCCCGCATTGATAACGCCAAGCAGCTTTTGCGGTACACCGACCTTTCGATGGGGCAAATTGCCCAGCGGTGCGGCTATAAAGAGCAAAGCTATTTTACCCGCCGCTTCCGCGCGGCGGAGGGGCAAACCGCCCAGCAATACCGCCGCGCCTGGCAAAGCCGTGCGGGCAAAAAGTAAGCCGAAAAATAAGCCGAAAAACACCCTACCCCCGCGCTGTGGCTGCGCGGGGGCGGGGGGTTTTTCGGCTGGTGGCGGTTGGTGCTTGGTTTAGAAACTGGCCTGCCGGGTGGGCGGCTGGGTAAAGCGGGCCGGGCTACTTTTAAAACAGAGGGGCCATCATCCGCAGCACGCCGCTTAACAGCGTGCCAAAAAAGCCGGTGCGGCAATCGGCCAGGCTTACCTCGGCGCTGGCGGTGCGCAGTGCGTCCATATCGCGGCGGATATCTTGCAGGGCGGGGCACTGGTAAAGCAGGGTGCTGCACTCAAAATGCAGGTACAGGCTGCGGTAATCCAGGTTGATGCTGCCCACGGCGGCAATGCGGCCATCGCACAGCCAGGTTTTGGCGTGCAAAAAGCCCGGCAGGTAGCGGTAGATATGCACCCCCGCCGCAATCAGGGGGGTAAAGTAGCTGCGGGTAAGCTGGTAGGTCAGCTTTTTATCCGGGATGCCGGGCACAAAAATTTCAACCTCCACCCCCCGCTTGGCAGCAAGGCAAAGGGCACTTTTTAGGTTGTTATCCAAAATTAAATAGGGCGTGCAGATGGATAGCCGGTGCTCGGCCTGTTGAATTAGCTCCATATAGACGTTGGTGGAGATGGATTCGCGGTCCACCGGGCTATCGGCAAAGGGCTGCACCCACCCGGTGGAGGGCAGGGGGGTGGGGTGGTGGTACTCGGGCCGGAAATGGGTAAAATCGGTGTCGGAGGGGCGGTTGGCGTTCCAAAATTCCAAAAACATGGTGGTAAAGCTCCAGGCGGCCTCCCCCCGCAGCCGGATGCCGCTATCCTTCCAGTAGCCAAACCGAACCAGCCGGTTGATGTACTCGTCTGCCAAATTTACACCGCCGGTGAAGGCCGTGTAGCCATCCACCACCAAAATTTTGCGGTGGTCGCGGTTGTTCATCACCATGTTGAGCGCGGGCACAAAGGGGTTGAAGGGGAAGCACTGTATCCCCTCGGCCTCCAGCTTGCGCCAATAGCCCAGCGGCAACACGCTAACGCTGCCCGCATCGTCGTAAATTACCCGCACATCCAGCCCCTCGGCGGCTTTTTGGCGGAGCAATTCGTGGATTTGGCCCCACATTTCGCCCAGGCCCACAATAAAAAACTCCACAAAAATAAAATGCTCGGCCCCGGCCAGGGCCTCCAGCATGGCGGGGAACATGGCCTCGCCGGTGGGGTAATAGTCGGCCTCGGTGCCCGAAAAAACAGGGTAGGGGCCATAATCGCGCAGGTAGCGGGCGGTCAGCGCCCCGCGGGGGTCGGCAGCTTCCAGCTCGCGCAGGGGGGCAGGCTCCTGCAACAGCAGCGGGCGTATGCGGCGGCTCTCCCGCTCCAAACGGTGGCGCATCCGCATGGCGGGGCGCTTGTTGCCCCACAGCAGGTACAAAAACCCGGCGGGCAGCGGCATAATTAAAAATAGCGCCATCCAGCTGATTTTAAACTCGGGGGCAATGTTATCGGCCCGCACCAGCAGCAGCCCCATCAGCAGGCTGAACGCAATGCAAAACACCCCAAACCAGGGCGCATAATCGGCCAATTGGACAAAAAGGTAGGCAACAAAAATCATCTGCACTACCAGCAGCAAGCAGGTGAAAACCAACCGGCTGAAGATAAAGCGATAAACCCCGCCCAACAGATGTTTGAAGCGGCGCAAATCTCGGTTTTGCAGCATGGGGCTGCCTCCTTTCGTTCGACAGATATCCCCTTTAATGTAGCACGGTATGGGCAAAAAAGCAATGAAGTGCAAGCGGTAAAAGCAAGTGCTAAAAAATATTTGCGTTGCGTTTTAAAATAAAATGCGTTATAACGCGCGATTATAAAATTATTAGCACTCGAACGGATAGATTGCCAAAGTTTCACATTTTTATAATATTTTGTTCATAGTTGGGGTGTATTCTGTAATTGTTGAAAGGGAAACGGTACCGGCAAAACAAAAACGCCTGCCGCCCTGCCAACCATCATGTACACATACTATGAAGGAGAGATGTTTTATGGCAATGCTTCTTGATCGTCGTTATAACCCCTTCCGTGATTTTGAGGATGTAAACCGCGTATTTTTTGGCGATAACACCCTGGCAGAGTTCAAAACTGATATCCGGGATACCGGCAACGGCTTCCAGCTGGAGGCTGATTTGCCCGGCTTCCATAAGGAGGATATCGCCCTATCGCTGAACGGCGAAACCTTGACCATTAAGGCCGAGCGCCACAGCGATTTTGAGAGTGCCGACAAAAAATCCGGCTACTTGCGGTGCGAGCGCAGCTACGGCAGCTACAGCCGCAGCTTTGATATCAGCGGGGTAGATGTAAACGCCATCACGGCGGCCTACACCGATGGTGTGCTGCGGGTGCAGCTACCCAAAAAGACCCAAGCCCTGCCCGATAACCGCACGATTGCCATCGAGTAAACACCTGAAACAAAGCGCCCTTACCATCTAACAAACGATGGTAAGGGCGCTTTTTTGGCAATTTTGGCGTTTTTTGGGGTCACGCCCCGCGGGGGCTGGGGGTGGCGCTGGCCGGGGCCTCGGGGGTATCGGGCGGCAGGGTGGCAAAAAAGGCGATGGCCACCGGCACCGAAATCAGGGCTGCCAAAATATCGGCGGCAGGCTGGGCAAGCTGGATGCCGGTAAGCCCCCAAAGGCGGTTGAACAGCAACAGCAGCGGCATAAAGCAAAGCCCGCTGCGCAGGCAGGATAAAAAGGTGGCCCGCCCGCTGAGGCCGATGCTTTGAAACAGCATATTGCCGCAAACCGAAAGGGGCATCACCACCAGGGCCACGCACTGGGCCTTCATGGCAAAGGCACCAATGGCAATCACGGCGGGGTCGTTGCGCATCAAGGCAACCACCGGCTCGGCAAAAATAAAGCCGAACACCGCAAAAATACCCATCAGCAGCCCGCCAAAGCCCATGGTGAACCAGAAGGATTTTTTAACGCGGGAATATTTGCCCGCCCCATAGTTGAAGCCGCAAACCGGCTGGAAGCCCTGCCCAATGCCCAACCCCACGCAGAATAAAAAGTTGGCAATGCGGGCCACAATGCTTAACGCGGCCAGCGCGGCATCGCCATAAATTTTGGCCTGCCAGTTTAGCAGCATGGTGGATATGCTGCCCAGGCCCTGGCGGGTCAAGCTGGGCAGGCCGGTGCGCAAAATGTTTAAAACGTCGCCCCAATTTTTGGTGATGTAGCGGGGGGCAACGCTGGTTTGGGTTTTGCCCCGCACAAACATACTGAGCAAAATGCCCATGCTGATGTACTGCGAAACCATGGTGGAAAGCCCGGCCCCGGCAATGCCCATTTTGAAGCCGAAAATCAGCAAGGCATCCCCAAAAATATTGATGATGCTGCCCGCCGTAAGCCCCACCATGGCAAAGGCGGCGCGCCCCTCGTACCGCAGCAGGTTATTGAGCACACAGCTTGCGGCCAGGGCCGGGGCGGCCAGCAAAATGTAGAGGGCGTAGGTGCGGGCATAGGGGTAAATGGTTTCGGTGCTGCCCAGCACCCGCACCAGCGGGCCCAAAAAGCAAAGCCCCGCCACCAAAATAACCCCGCCAAAGAAAAGCGAAAGGTAAAAGCTGGTGGCCGAAAAAACGCGGGCCTGCCCGGCATTTTTGGCCCCCAGCTGGCGGCTTACGTTGCTGCCGGCACCGTGGCCCAGCATAAAGCCGAACGCCTGGATGATGGCCATCAGGGCAAACACCACCCCGGTGGCCCCGCTGGCGCTGGTGCCAAGCTGGCCCACAAACCAGGTATCGGCCATGTTGCATAGGTTGGTTACCAGCATACTGATGGTGGTGGGCAAGCCCAGTTCCAGCACCAAGGCCGGGATGGGTTTGCGCGTCATTTTGTCGTATTGGGTGTGATAAACGGTGGCCATACGTTTTGTATTCCTGCTTTCCTATCCAAAATTCAACCAAAAGCAAAAGCATCAAACAATTCAAAATTTGGGGCGATTGTTCGATACCTTACTACTTTTCCCTGTATAGTATACGGCGGGCCGGGCGTTTTGTAAAGGGGCCACCGGGTGGGGGCGGCGCGCCTTGGTGCAATTTGTGCCGCCGACATATGGGGTTGCGGTTGGGGACGCGCACCCCGCCCGGGGTTTGCGGCGTGGGTTGGGAATGCGCATCCCGTCCGGGTTGCGATGGTGGTTGGGGCGTTCCGTAGGGGCACGATACATCGTGCCCGCCCTATGGGGGTAACGGGCCTGGAAAAATATGCACCGCGCACCCCGGCAACCCCGGTACCGTACGCACCGCCGGGGGGCGGCCACCATGTATGGTGGCCCTACGGAGGTTGCGGTTGGGTATATGCCCCCCGCCCGGGTTTGCGGCGTGGGTTGGGAATGCGCATCCCGTCCGGGGGATGACGGTGGTTGGGGCGTTCCGTAGGGGCACGATACATCGTGCCCGCCCTGTGGGGGTAACGGGCCTGGCAAAATATGCACCGCGCACCCCGGCAACCCGCACACCGTACACACCGCCCGGGGGGGGGGCGGCCACCATGTATGGT